>NZ_CAMEFJ010000014.1 GCF_945915485.1 uncultured Agrococcus sp. | reverse complement strand
TCGAAGTTGCGAAGAGCATTGCGCCCTCTGCACGAGGAGAACTCGAAATCTCGAGCGTCAACGCGCACTACCTGCAGCAGGGCAAGCTCAACGTGAAGGTGCTCGATCGAGGGGTCGCCTGGCTCGACACCGGCACATTCGACTCGATGATGCAAGCGAGCGAGTACGTGCGCGTCATCGAGGCGCGGCAGGGGTACAAGATCGGTTGCATCGAAGAGATCGCATGGCGAGCCGGCTGGATCGACGATGCTCAGCTTGAGCATCTGGGCGATTCCCTGCTGAAGAGCGGCTACGGAGACTACCTCCACCAGCTGCTCGAGAACCGCGCGATGGAGCGACTGCGGGGGTCAGCGGGCCTGTGAAGTCCGTTCTCGTCTTCCCCGCATACGACGACAATCCGTTCCTGGCGATTCTGCTCGCATCCGCTAGGAATGCGGGATTCCGAGTGCGCAGCGTAATCGCGCTGCCCGACTTCGTCGCCGCGGCAGACGAGCTCGAGTCTGGCGACGTCATCCACATGAACTGGACGGCGCAGGTGACGCAGAGCGCACGAACGCCGTGGGGAGCCGAAAACGGCATCCGCCGCCTGCTGGCCGCGATCGACAATGCCAGAGCGAGAGGCGCGAAACTGATCTGGACGCTCCACAACGCTCTCGCGCACGACGCGAGGAACGTGAAGCAGGACGCCAGGCTCGGAGCTGAACTCGCTGCTCGCGCCGACATCATCCACGTCATGAACCGCGCAACCGAACGTCTCGTCACCGACTATCGACTGCCGCCCGACCGCATCCGGATCATCCCGCATCCCAGCTATGCGGGCGTGTACAAACCGCAGGACGAACCTCGTTCGCAGGAGACGGCGCGCGAACTGCTCGGAGCATCGCCCGACAGGTTCGCGGCGTTGATGCTGGGGCACATGAAGCCGTACAAGGGTGCCCTCGATCTCATTGCCGCTGCCGAATCGGCGTCGAGATCACTGACGCTCATGCTCGCCGGCAGAGGGACGGCACGGGATTGGCGAGCCATCGACGCTGCCATCGGCGACCAACTCGAAGCCGTCGTGCACCGCGGCTACGTCAACAGTGACGAGGTGCCACTGTGGTTCGATGCCGCGGACGTCACGGTGCTGCCGTATCGGCGAATTCTGAACTCCGGGTCGGCGTTGCTGTCGGCGACATTCGGTGTGCCCGCGATTCTGCCGGACGAACCCAGCGTGCTCGCAGAATTCGGCGACGAGGAGTGGGTCGTCACGTACGACAGGAACGATCAGGTCGGGGGCATCCGGCGCGTGCTGAACGACACCTCGATCGACTGGGAGGCAAAGGGTCGTGCTGCCCTCGCGTTCGCTGACACGGTGCGCCCGGAGATCATCTCCGATCGCTTCCTCGCGCTGCTGCGCGAACTCGAAGCCTGAGCCGCGACGCAGCCCGCCCCATCCCCTCCGCTAATGCCAACTTCTCGGTCGCCTGGCGACGGGAAGGCGTTCTGGCGGCGTGTCGTCGCCCAGCGACCGAGAAGTTGACGGGGCGGAAGGGAACGCGCAAGTTGCTGGCACTTCCGTTTCCTCACAGCCAACGACAGAACCTCCGCCTCACAACTTGAACAACGGTGGGTTTGTTCACAAGCCAGAAGTTCGCGATGACTTTCGGTCGCTAGAGTCGGCCACGATGGCTGCGTGAATTCAAGCGCTTTTCCTGTCGAGAGTGGCGGCGTGGTGCGCCGCTCTCATCTGGTCGACTGCGGTTACACGCAGAATGATATTCGCGCTGCTCTCACGAGCGGGGAGCTCGAGCGGATTCGATACGGATGGTACGCGCAACCGGGTGCGCATGCGGGGGTGACCGCAGCCGTACGCTCGGGGGCCACCGTCACCTGCGTCTCGGCACTCTCTTTTGCGGGTGTGTGGAGCCCGGTTTGGTTCGACAAGCTGCACGACGTCGTACACGCTAGAAGAACCGAGTACAGGGAACAGCGCACGCTGCCGTTGCAGCCGAATGTGCACATTTGCGCGAATGTCGACAGGGATGCACGCCCATGTCGATTTGCTCTTGACGCAATCGAAGATGCGTTGATCAGCGCCACGTTCTGCCAGCCGTTCGAATGGCTCGTGGTGCTGTTCGAGTCGGTACTGCACTTGCAGAGGCTACCGAGACGGCGCCTCGAGGAGTTGTTCGGTTCGGGGAGTTCCCGGGCCGCTCGTGCGCTTGCCGTATCGAGTGAGCAGTCGGAGTCGGGAGCAGAGTCGTTGCTGCAGTTGGGGTTGCGAAGGAGGAGAGTCAGGTTCCGCCAGCAAGTCCGGATTGATCGAGACCGAGTTGACTCGCTTATCGGGGACAGGCTTGTCGTGGAGGTCGACGGTGAGCAGTTTCACAGCTCCTCGGAGTCGTTCGAAGCGGATCGTGCCCGTGATCGTCGACTTATCGCTGCCGGCTACATCGTCGTTCGGGTCACCTATTGGCAAGTCATGAGCGATCTGGATGCTGTGCTGGATGACATTTGCAGAATCGTGCAGCGTGGAGACCATCTCTTTCCCCGTCGTTGAGCACTCCTGCTGGACTCATCCCCTCCGCTATTGCCAACTTCTCGGTCGCCTGGCGACGGGAAGGCGTTCTGGCGGCGTGTCGTCGCCCAGCGACCGAGAAGTTGACGGGACCGGATGGGATGGGGTGCGGCGAGTCGAGCGCTACGTGGTCGCCTCGCGCAGCATGCGCACGTAGCCGCGGCTCATCGCGACCGGCGACCTGCGGCGAGCGAACTCGAGAGCAGCACGGCGCACATCCGCGTCCTCGAACCATCCGTCGGCGAGCAGCTCCCCAATGGATGCTGCCGAGCGGGTCGTGTCGAAGAACCGGATCCACGGCTGGTCGCCGTAATCGGCCATGAGCGCAGGCTCATCCGGCAGGATCACGGGCAACGCGAATGTCGCAGCGAGCATCATCGAACCGGAGTTGAGTACCTTGCGGTACGGGAGCACGGCAACGTCGGCAGCCGAGAACCACGCCGCCACCTCGGAATCCTCGATGAAGCGCAGCGCGTTCGTGACGGAGACGCCGCTAGCCCTGATGCGGTCGAGCTCCTCGGCGAGCTCCGGCGCGGGCTTCCCGGCCAGGAGGAGCTCGACGGGGTTCTCCTGCTGCAGCGCAATCGCGGCGTCGAAGAGCTGGTCGAGCCCCTTGTACGGCCGCAGCTGGCCGAAGAACAGCGCCGTGCGACCGCCGCCGGCTCCGATTTCGCGGCGGGCATCCGACATCGGCACACGATCGCCGTACATGCCCTGGTAGCTCGAGTGTTCGAGCACTCGCACTTTGTCGGCAGGCAGTTCGTACACGCCGTCGACGGCATCGACGGTTGCGTGCGAGAGCACGTGGATGATGTCGGCGACCCGCGCGATCTCGCTGTGGAGTCGCACCGCGGTGTCGGGGTACCTCGAGTCGTGCGGGAGGGCGTTGTGCACGGTCCAGAGAACAGCCCTTCCGCGAGCCCTTGCCTCCTCGAGCGCGGTAATGAACTCGTCGACGAATTCTTCGGCTTCGCGCTGCGATCTGCGTTTCTCGATCAGAGGGCCCGTCCAGTGGATGTGCACGGCGCCGGATGCGCGTCGATTCCGCAGTTCCGCCATCAATCGACCGGGGTCGACGGTGCCCGGGAGCTCGCTGCCGCCGCCGATCACTTCCGTGTGCAGCATGGTCAAGTACGGGTTCGAGTACCAGTTCGGAAAGGTGAAGAGTCGGCCACCGTGCGGCGCTCGCTGATCTGCGAGACCTGCGGGCGCGTGGAAGGAGAGCACGGTTCCCGCCCCGTTCTCGTCCGTCGCTCCTCCGTGCAGCGCTCCTTCGACCAACTCGAGACGCAGATCGACGGCAGACGGTGCGTATCGACGCGACTGTCGCAGCAGCAGGCGGTGAGGCCCGCTATCCAGTACGGACGACGGAACCGCGCACTGCCAGAGGAGCGAGTCGCCATCCCGCATCGTTGCGACGGGAACTTTCGTGACCAGCCCCGATTCGCTGACGAACACCAGCGCGAAGTCGTCCTTGAAGCACGAGTGAGCGCGGTGTTCGAGGGAGCCGGAGACCGTTACCGTTGTCGCGCTCGCGTGCACCCCGGTGATCTTCCCGGCCGCAGTCGGCGCGGTCGCGAGCGTCTGCCACGCAATGCGGATGCTGTCCGGCAACCGCAGGCCGGGTTCCTGCACCGCGGGGGTCGTCACAGCGCCCAGAGCCGAGGCAGGGATGCCGCCGATCAGATTCCGAACCGACTGCAGCACCTCGCGGGCTCGGGGGAGCGGGTAGCCGCTCGCGAGCGGGACGACGAGCTTGCTCAGCGCAAGCACCCCGGCGATGCGGCCCTCTGCGGGGTCTTCCGTGTCGAGGGCTTGGCACGCCTCGAGGACGGCAGCGACGAAGTCCTCGTCGTCGATGTCGTCGCGGCCGAGGCGCTCGAGCGGATCGGCAGGCAGCCCCTGCCACCGGGTGCTGGGGATGCGCGCCGCGAATGCCCGCAGCACGGCGAGCGAGTACGCATCGAGGTCCGCGACGGCGTCGTCATCGGCGACTTCGAGCATTCTGATGGCGAGGTTCTCGACCCCGGCGAGGAGATCGGGATTCGTGATCCGGGTGAATTTCGTCGCTCTCGTCAGCCACTGCTTGAGCGTGTGGTTGAGCACATAGTGATCGCGCACCGCAGCATCCACGGGCTCGATGACGTCGAGGGTTTTCGCAGCCTCCGAGATCCAGTCGCCGAGCGTCTTCTCGCGCAGATAATCGGCGCTGATCGCTGCCCCGTGCCGCCTGTGGAGGTAGACGGAGTCGGTGACGATGGCGACGCGGTTCGCCGCGAGCTGGCTCTGCAGTGAGAAGACGATGTCTTCGCAGTGCACGCCCTCCGGGAAGCTCAGACCCTCGCGCTCGATCAGGTCGCGCCGGATGATCTTGCCCCAGGCCGTGTGGTCGTCGGTCAGGCTGGGCATCTGATCGATCGTGTAGGTGCCGGGGCGGCGCAGGAACTGCGCAGCGTTATAGGTCCAGTAGCGCTTGCGGATACCGCCGTCGAAGAGGTCTTCCCCGTACCCCGCCGCGATGTCGGCTCCCGTGCGAAGGGACGCAGCCATGAGCATCTCCAGCGCCTTCGGGGTCAGCTCGTCGTCGCTGTCGAGGAAGAAGACGTAATCGCCGCGGGCGATCTCGAGTGCCGCGTTGCGGGCGCCGCCCAGCCCGCGATTCTCGATCTCCTTGACCCTGAAGCGGGCATCCTGATCCTCGAAGCGACGGGCGATGCTGATGGAGTCGTCGGGAGATCCGTCGACGAGGAGGATGGCTTCCCAGTCCGTCCACGTCTGCGACAGCAGGGAGTTGCAGCAAGCGGCTAGCCAGTCCTCGACGTTATAGATCGGAACTATGATGGAGACCGCTGGTTTGTCGGCAGGCATAGCACCCTTCGTTACACTCCAGAAAATTGTGACACTCAATCCTAAGGGAGCCACATATGACCGGCCCAAGCGTGGGGCGCGCCTTGGAACCGAGGCTCAGTGTGATCATCCCGGCGTTCAACGTCGAGGACTGGATCGGTCTGACTCTCGAGTCGATCCTCGGTGCCAGCGAGCAGTCGCTGGAGGTGCTGGTGGTGGATGACGGGTCCACCGACGAAACGAAGCGAGTGGTCGAGGACGTCGCCGCACGGGATGCCAGGGTGCGGCCGCTGCAGAACCCCGGAAAAGGCGGCGCGCAGGCCCGCAACTTCGCCATCGGTCAGGCGAACGGGGAGTTTCTCGCCTTCTCCGACGGCGACGATCTCGTGCCGCAGCGCGCCTACGAGTATCTGCTGCAGCAGGCGGACGCCTCTGGCAACGACATGGTCATCGGCAATCACGTCACGAGCGAACCGCAGCGTCTCGTGCAGCGCAGCTCGAACCTGCCGCTGTATCGCGAAGCGAGGGCGGGGCTGACGCTGGTCGACGAGCCGCTGTTCCTGCGCGATCGAGTCTGCTGGAACCGCATCATTCGCAGGTCGACGTGGCAGCGGCTCGGCCTCGAATTCGCGGACTCTCGTCGCTCCAATGACATCCAGGCGATGACCAGGGCGTACTGCTTGATCCCTTTCGATGTGATTCCCGAACCCGTGTACGTCTATCGACGTCGAGTCGGGTCGACGTCGATGACGAGCAACAAGCTGCGTTCCGATGCGCTCCGTGACCACTTCACGCAGGAGCTCGCCTGCTGCGACGCGGTCACATCGCTCGGCGACAAGCAGCTGAGCGACCGCTACTTCGCGGGCATCCTCGAGTTCGACGTGTGGGCGCACGGTCGCGAGGTCGCGCTGCAGGACGACGTCGAGTTCGACAGGGTTCGGGAACTCATGCTCGAACTGGTGACCCGCGCATCCCGCGACGCCGTCCGTTCGCTGCCCGTGCACCACCGGCTGTTCTACAACCTCGTGGGCCGCGGCGACTGGGAGGCTGCGCGCATCGTCGTCGGCGCACAGGGACGGACGATGGCGGATGCTCTCGATCGCGTCGACGCGGCGGGCATCGTGCGCGCTGCGATCGCGATCGACGGGAAGACGGGACGCGTCGCGGCCTGGCTCGTGCGGGCTTCGTACCTGAAGGCCATCGTGGATGACCCCGGCCGTTCCGACGAGCAGATCGTCTCGTTGCAGCGAAAAGCGCGGGCGCTCGTGCGAGTCGGCCTGCCGAAGTCTGCGTTCGAGTGGCGCGACCGGCAGATACTGCTGGCGAACAGCGCCGATGCGAACGCGATACGAGAGGCCGCGCGCAAGCCGGAGCCGTTCGGCGTCATGTACGTCGCGCGACGCGTGCGCGGCGTGCTGGCTCGCGTATCGAAAGCCGACGAGGACCGCGGGGCTCCGACGCCCGGGCAGATGCTGTCCATGGCCCGGCGGGTCCGTCCACGCCATGTGCGCAATGCGAGCGGCGTCGTCGTTCGTGCCGCACGTCGGCGGCTCGGCCGCTGACCACGGCTCTAGTGCCGGAGCCGGGCACGCACGACGGAGAGCGGCGAGGGTCTGCGTACCAGGAGCGCGGTTCCCCCGTCGAGGGGAATCTCCACGGGGCGCAACAACTGCTGCGGTACCTTGCGAACGGGCGTGCGCGCGGTCGTCATGGCCGGTCCGCGCATAGCGCCGGGGACACGTAGTTCGAGCTTGCCGGCCGGGGCGAACGCGTGACGGACGTGACCGGCGAACGTCAGCCGGGTATCCGCGGGTTTTCCGGGGGTCAGGCTGCCGACGCGCGCCGTTCCGGCTGCCGCATCCGAAACCCACACCTGCAGGCGCTGCCTCGCGAATACGCGAGGCATGGTGCCGGTGATGAGGAAGCCCACGCCGGTAGGAACCGCGTGCTCGATCTCCACCGCGTCGTCGGCGATCGCTGTGAGCGCGAACGAGACGTCGTCGCCTTCGTGCGCAGCCGCCACAGTGGCCGCGCAAGGGCTCGGCAGGGGAACGCCATCGTGCACGGCGTGCTCACCGAACGCGATTGCAGCGCGCCGCAGCGACGCCAGCTGCTCTGGGACGGCGACGGCGAGGATGTGCGGGATGCCCGCTACGAGCGCACGAGCGATCCACGCGCTTTCCGGGCCCTCGTGCTGCAGCGTCCGGCTCGCGGCTTCGAATGCCTCGACGGCGTCGGCATCCGGTGCGCCCGTCCAGAGCGGGCCGAGCCCGAATGCCGCAGCAACCAGCGGAAGAGCACGATCGGCGTCGGTTGCGGCGGTTGGTCGCAGCGCGCGCAGCAATCGCAGTGACGCATCCGCAACATCCTTCGATCGCGGTTCGCCGGGCCAGGACTCGATGGCGCGAGCGGCGCCGACGAGCACGGCGTCGGAGGTCATCGGGCGCGCTGCTTCCGGCAGACCCGTGAGTGCGTCCGCATATCGATCGAGCGTGTTCGACAGCCCCGGCGCCTCGAGCTCTGCGGGCTCCGGCCGCGCGAACAGGGCAGCGAGTTCCGGCTCGATGATGAGCGGTGTGCTCCGTTCGAGACTCTGCGCGAGTACCCCGAGCAGCGGCAGTTCACCGCGGCCGAGCCGGGCGTGATCGTCGATCCGCTGTTTCGAAAGCACCGCCCCCGCGAGCCCCTCGAGCGTAAGGAGTTCGGGATGCTCAGCGAGTGTGATCTCGGCTTCGGCGTCGAACACGGACGCTGTGCGCCACGGGTCGTCGTCGGGGCCGTTGCCGAACGTCTGCACGCGGCCGAAGGCGCCGACGGCCCGCGAGGATTCGAGGTTCGTGCGTGCTCGTTCGAAGAATCCGTCGCGATAGGTGCTTCCCGCGGTCAGCAACGACACGGTGCTGCCGCGAGCCCAGTCGAACATGAAGTCCCACGGTGTTCCGGAGCAGCGCAGCGTCGCGACGGAACGGAGCCGGATGCGCGGGTCCCGCTCTTGGGCTGCACGCGCTCGCTCCTCGACCTCCCGCGAGTCCGAGCTCAGACCGATCAACACTTCGTCGGCGGGCCCCGCGACGCTCTCGACGTTCGCCAGCGTGGCGGAGAGCGCTGCGGCATCCGCGCCGGCGATGAGCGCGTGGGAGTGCTCGACCGTTCGCCACAGATCGCCCGGAAAGGCCTCGAGCAGGGGTTCGGCGTTCCACTCGAGCGGCGCGATGGGCCCCGACCGTAGCGCTTGCTCGATCGTTGCGCTCGCGGGGAGGCGGTCGCGGCCGGTTCCCGCTGCGTAGTCGTCGTATTTGAATGCGGGTTCGGCTGGGCTCTCGAGCGGGCGCACGGGCACGCCGAGCGCTTCCGCGATCACGATGCCGTGCAGCGAAGACGCGATGACGAATTCACTCTCCGCGATCCGCCGGATGACGTCCCAGAGCGGCGCCAGTGGATTCACGAAGTCCGGATGGGACGCGTAGTCCCGCGCGTCGTTCAGGTTCGGGATCACGGCACGTGCACGGCGTTTCCGCTGGGCCCAGT
Organism: uncultured Agrococcus sp.; assembly: GCF_945915485.1. GTDB lineage: Bacteria > Actinomycetota > Actinomycetes > Actinomycetales > Microbacteriaceae > Agrococcus. The sequence goes on along the minus strand of NZ_CAMEFJ010000014.1, from coordinate 31,632 downwards.
CGCGCGTGAAGGGGAAGACGGTCGGGACCAGGAGGCCGGGGTCACCGAAGACATCCGGAACGGGAACACCGCGCTGCAGCAGCAGGTCGCGTGTCCGGGGCCCCCGCACGGCACGAACGTCCAGTTGGCTCGAACCGACCCTCGCGCCCTCGACCTTGCCGTTGACACCGGTGCCCCAGACGACATCGTGCGGCCGAGCGAAGTGCAGCACCGAACCGATGGAGAGCAGCCGGTGCGATCTGTGCTGTTGCCGCAGAGCCGGGGTGCACGCGACGATGCCGCGGACGAGTTCGGCTGCGAGCGCGTCGCCGAAGTTCTCCGGCTGGTACTCGGGCAGCGCCGAGAAACGACGAGGCAGCCACCTGAACACGTCAACCCCCCGCACGTTCACGGTGTGGGGGGAGGAGGGGATGCGCTCCGGGCTGGACACGAGGCCCAGTCTATTCCGGGGCCTCGAGTGCACGCGGTCTCGCCGAAAGGTAAGTTCGAAGGACGGTCGAATACACTCGACTCGTTTTGCGACCACTGACGCTAGGGGATGATGAGCGGGCACGCGATGCCGGATCGACGGCAGCAGCATCAGCGACTGGACATTCAGGGTCTGAGGATGCTGGCGGTGCTGAGCGTCGTGGTCAATCACGTCTTCCACTGGCCGGTCGGCGGCTTCGTCGGCGTCGATGTCTTCTTCGTCATCTCCGGTTTTCTGATCACGGGGCTGCTGCTGCGAGAATTCGATCGTAACGGCCGCATTTCGATGACCGACTTCTATCGGCGACGTCTGAAACGGCTCATGCCGGCAGCGCTCGCCGTGCTGCTCGTGACCGTCACGATCGCCGCGTTCGTGCTGCCGAGAATCCGTGCGATCGACACTGCGTTCGACGGCATCTTCGCCGCGATCTTCGTCGCGAACTGGCGGTTCGCAGCCACCGGCACCGACTACTTCGCGACAGGGCAGCCGCCGTCGTCGATGCAGCACTACTGGTCGCTTTCCGTCGAGGAGCAGTTCTACGTCGTCTGGCCGCTGTTGATCATCGCGGTGCTGTGGCTCGGCATCCGCTTCGGCGGGTCGGCGAAAGTGCGCGGGCTGCTGCTGTTCGGCACGATCACCGCGCTGTCGATCGCGTCGCTGGTGTGGGCGGCCTACGAGACCGAGACGAACCCGACGGTCGCCTACTTCTCGACCCTGTCGCGTGCCTGGGAGCTCGGGCTCGGCGCCATGCTCGCCGTCGCCCTGCACTACGTACCGTGGCGGCCTCCGAGAAGTGTCGGAATCGTGCTCGCGTACGCGGGCACCGTCGGCATCGTCGCGAGCTGGCTCGTCATCGATCCCGCCGACGGATTCCCGTATCCGTGGGGCCTGCTGCCGGTCGTCTCGACAGCCGTCGTGCTGTTCGCGGGAGCCGACCGGGACGCCGCCTACGATCGCGCCGTCTTCCCGTTGACGAACCCCGTCAGCAAGTACATCGGCGACATCAGCTACTCGCTGTACCTCTGGCACTTCCCGGTCGTGATTCTCTCGCTCGCCTTCCTCGCGGACGCGACGGTGCTCTACTGGCTCGTGACGCTGACGTTGACGCTCGTGCTGTCTGCGCTGTCGTTCAAGTACATCGAGGACCCGGCGCGGAAGTCGCCGTGGCTGTCGAAGAAATGGTCCTGGACCAAACGCCGAAAGGTCGTCGTTTCGTCCGTCGCGGCGGCGTCGCTGCTGTTCAGCGCACTGTCGGTGTTCCAGCTGACGCAGCCCGTTGCGGATGCCGAGCCCGAGGCGGTCGCGCCGCCGACGTGCTACGGCGCGAGGGCCATCATGAACGATTGCAATGTGGAGGACCTCCACGGCGAGGTCGTGCCGGCCGTCGACCACGCTGCCGACGACATCCACGGCCAGTTCCGTTGCTGGCGTGAAGCCGGCCAGGACTGGCCCGACTGCTCGGGGCCCAAGGAGACGGACAAGGACGTGCGGGTCGCGATCATCGGCGACAGCCACATGGCAATGTACGTGACGATGCTGAATCGCATCGCCGACGACCGCGGCTGGCACATCGACTACTACCTCGGCAACGGTTGCCAGTGGACGACCGCGATGGACGACTACGAACTGTGCGAAGACTTGCACGACGTCGTAGAGCGCGATGTCGCCGACCCCGACGAGCCCTACGACATCGTGATCACCTCGGCCGCCAGGTGGGCGGTGTTCGGGTGGGACAACCCCGTCGAAGGCTACGTCGAGGCCTGGCAGCCGGTCATCGACAACGGTTCGGAGGTCGTCGTCATCGAAGACGCCCCGAACTTCACGGACGAATCACTCGCCTGCATCAGTCGCGTTACGTTCGACCCGACGGTCGACGATTGCGCCATGACGGTCGAGGAGGCCATGGATCCCACCGACCGGTTACCGGAGGCCGCCGAGGAGTCGGGAGCCCACCTGCTGGAAACGCACGATCTGTTCTGCACGCAGGACGGCTGCCCCGCTGTCATCGGAGGCATCGTCGTCTACCGCGATACAGTGGGGCATCTGACGAACACCTACGTGGAGTCGATGAGACCGTACGTTGAACAACGGCTCGACGAGATCTTGTCTGATAATGGCTGATGCCTGCGCAGTTGCCGTGCCGCGCGGGCATCACGAGTGATGGAGAGCCATGGCGACGGTCAAGAGAACGCGAACCCGCGATAACACCTGGCAGCTGCTGCAGGCGCTCGCGAGCCGCGACGTCAAGGGCCAGTACAAGCGCACCTTCCTCGGTCGCACGTGGTCGCTCATCAACCCGCTCGCGCAGATCGCAATCTACTGGGTGGTCTTCGGACTGCTGTTCAGGGCGACTCCCGCCCCCGGTATCAATTCCGGCATGGAAATCTACGGACTGTGGCTCGCGGTCGGCATCATCGTCTGGAGTTACCTCAGCGGCACGATCAACGACTGCATGACCTCGTACATCTCCTTCAGCGGATTGCTGAAGAAGGTCTATCTGCCCAGGTGGACGCTGCCCATGTCTCGCGTACTCTCACGCACGTACACGTTCCTGACCGAGCTGCTCGTGCTCGCCGTGATCTGCGGGCTCTTCGGCGGCTGGGAGGTCATCCTGCGGCTGATCATGCTCGTGCCGCTCGTGCTGCTGACGGCCCTGTTCGCATTCGGGCTCGGGCTGCTGCTGGCGGTCTCGACCGTGTACTTCCGCGACATCGAGCACTTCTGGGGCATCCTGACGCGCGTGTGGTTCTACGGCTCCGGCGTCATGTTCCCGCTCGGCATCGTGCAGAGCGCGCAGGAGGAACTCGTCGAGCGGGGCTGGACGTTCTTCGGGACGGAGATTCCGCTCGTGACGCTCTTCAAGCTCAATCCCGCGTTCGAGATCCTCACCGCCTTCCGTCGCGTGCTCTACGACTTCGCGTGGCCCGAACTCTCGTCGATCCTGATCATCGCCGGCTGGGGAGTCGTCCTGACGGCGCTCGCGGTGCTCGTCTACAATCGCCACCAGGCCCGAATCGTCGAGGAGCTCTAGTGCCAAGCGCCATCAGGGTCGAGGACGTCACGAAAACGTTCAGGATCTATCACGACCGCAATCAGTCGCTCAAGGGCACCATCCTGCAGGGCAGGAGGGCTGCCTACGAGGATTTCCAAGCTGTCGACGACGTCTCGTTCGAGGTCGAGAAAGGCACGACCTTCGGGCTCATGGGGCGTAACGGCTCCGGGAAGTCGACGCTGCTGAAGTGCGTCGCGGGCATCCTCGAGCCGAACAGGGGCAGCATCGTGACGGACGGCAGGCTCGCGGCCATGCTGGAGGTCGGGTCAGGGTTCCACCCGGAGCTCAGCGGTCGCGAGAACATCTATCTGAACGCCGCGATCATCGGTATGTCGAAGCGCGAAGTCGATGCGAAGTTCGACGAGATCGTCGAGTTCTCGGGGGTCGAACGGTTCATCGACAACGCCGTCAAGAACTACTCGAGCGGCATGTACGTCAGGCTCGGATTCTCGGTTGCGATTCACACCAGGCCCGACATCCTCGTCGTGGACGAGATCTTCTCGGTCGGCGATGCGGACTTCCAGGCCAAGTCGCGGCAGAAGTTCCACGACCTCAAGGAGTCGGGCACGACGATCATGCTCGTCAGCCACTCCGTCGGGCTCATGAAGACGTTCTGCGACCAGGTCGCATGGCTCGACCACGGCAAACTCATGAGTGTGGGTGAAGCAGAGGACATCATCCCCGAATTCCAGGCCAGCTTCGCTTCCGCAAAGCAGCCGCACACGGCGTCGCCTCGCGCGGTCGGGCTGGGTGGCGTGACTCTCGAGAGCGTCGAGGTGCTGAACTCGCTGGACGAGTCCGTCGACATCGTGAGCCCCGAGGAGCCGGTGCGCATCCGCTTGCGGTTCACGGCGCACGAGCGTCTCGAACGCCCCGTCTTCACGCTGTCGATGGCGAACGAGCGCAAACAGACGGTCTTCCGTGTGAACGGTGCCGACAGGGGATGGATCCCGGATGCCGTTGCAGCGGGTGAGCACGTCATCGACGTCGTCGCGGAGCGACTGCCGTTGACGGAGGGGATGTACTGGTTCAACGCCGACATTCGTGCGGAAGGCGCGCAGGAGCCGCAGGCGAATGTGACCCGGCTCGGCGCTCTTCGAGTCGACAGGAATGAGTTCTGGACCGACCGCAGCCTCGTGCAGGTGCCGTGGACGTTCGAGATGCAGCAGTAGTTGCTCATTACCTGAAAATTTGACGTACGCTGGTATTTCGGCGGCGTGTCACCTAAGCTGGATGAGTCCTGAAGCTCCAGTTGAAGGTTAAACCCCATGGCTAAGTCCCTCCGCCTTTGGTCCCTCGCTCTTGTCACCGTGCTGATAGCGGCGGTGCTGGTCGCGATTCCGTACCTCGATCGCGACGCCGATGCCGCCGACGCGAGCGACTTCGACGCCGGCTACATCATCTCCGACGAGAATTTCTACAACGGCAGCGCGATGACCAGCGCGTCGCAGGTCCAGTCGTTCCTCGAGTCGAAGAACCCCGGCTGTAAGACGGGGCAGACGTGCATCCTGAACTACACGGAGCCGACGCCGACGATGGCGGCCTCGCTGTACTGCGACCGACTGGAGGGTCGCGACAACGAGAGTGCGGCAAGCATCATTCAGCGGGTCGGGGAGGCGTGCAACATCAGCCAGGAAGCGTTGATCGTGCTGATCGAGAAGGAGCAGAGTCTCGTATCGCTGCAGAATCCGGCTCCGTGGCGCTTCGAGTCGGCAACCGGGTACGGATGCCCCGATACAGCGCCCTGCGACGCAGGCTTCGGCGGCTTCTTCACGCAGATGTATTACGGGGCGCGCGCCTACCAGTACTACAAGGAGCACCCGACGCAGTTCAGGCACCAGCCGAACGCCTGGAACTCCGTGCTCTACAATCCGAGCTCCTCCTGCGGCTCTTCGCAGGTGTTCATCCAGAACTACGCGACCGCGGGTCTGTACAACTACACGCCCTACCAGCCCAATCAGGCCGCGATGAACAATCTCTACGGCACGGGCGATACCTGCTCGTCGTACGGCAACCGGAACTTCTGGCGCATGTACACCGACTGGTTCGGCGACCCGACCGGTAGCTCGCTCGGCACGGGCGATGTCGTCCAGAGCACGTCGACGGGCCACTACTTCGTGTTTTCGGAGAGCGACGGACTCGTGCGCATTCCCGAGCGCCCGCAGCTCGTGTCGATGGGGCTGCACCACAACGTACGGCAGATGGCTCCCACTCAGATCTACGAGTACGGCCTTTCGTCCACGCAGGTGAGAGGCTGGGGGCTGCGCTGCGGCAATGCCAATTACCTCGCGTCCTCGGGTCTTCTGCAGCACTTCGAATCGGCTGCAACGCGTGACCACTACGGTGTGCCGTTCACGGCACTGCCCGCTGACCTCTGCGGTGTGCTGCCGAAGGCGAAGGACAAGGTTTCGCAGGTTGCCATCGATGAAGCCGGCGGACTGTGGCTCATCGAGAACGGCGTGAAGCGTGCCGCCACGGAAGGGGCGCTCGAAGCCGTCGGGCTCGACGACAAGTACCGCATCACGCTGCCGAGGCTCTTCGCGGAGACGATGCCGACGGGGGACGCGTTCACCGGAGTCGACGCGACGACCGGCGACGTCCTGCGCGACACGGACAACGGCGATTACTTCATCTACTCGGAGGATGCCGGCATGATCGAGGTCACCGATCGCGCCTTCCTCGTGTCGATGGGCAGAGCCGGCGATATTCGCAACGTGGGAAGCTCCGTGATAGCGGCCCACGGCCTCGCCTCCCAGACGCTCGACTCCTGGGCCATCCAGTGCAACGGCCAGAGCTATTTCGCATCCTCTCGTGTGCTGCAACCCTTCGAATCGGCGGCCGTGCAGAGCCACTACGGGATGACTCCCACGCAACTGCCGGCAGACCTGTGCGAGACGCTCACGTTCTCCGAGAACGAAGTCTCGCAGGTCGCGAGCGACCTGAGCGATGACCTCTGGGTTATCGAGAACGGCGAGAAGCGCGCTGCGACGCAGGCTTCCCTCGAAGCGGCAGACCTGGACGACAAGTTCCGGGTCACGCTGCCGCCACGGTATATCAACTCGCTGACGCAGGGAAGCGATCACACGGCCCCCGATACCCCAGCTGCTGAAGCGACGGTGGGCGATGTCATACAGGATGCCGCGAGCGGAGAGCAGTACGTGTACTCCGCCCAGCAGGGGCTGCTCCCGGTCGCCGACTCCGTGTACCTCGAAGCGCTCGGTATCGACACGGCCGCGACGCGGATGTCCGCGAGCGAGATCGCATCCCTGGGGTTGTCCTCGAACGAGATCTCGGGCTGGGGCTTCGTCTGCGGTTCGACGCAGTACGTGGCCTCGGGGGGCGAGCTCTTCTCGTTCGAGTCGAACGAGACGCGTGAGCACTTCGATATGTCGTTCACCGAGCTTCCCGCAGACCTGTGCGAAGCGCTCGCTTTCTCCGACCACCGGGCCTCGCAGCTCGTGACGGACGGCGACGGCAAGTTCTGGTTCATGGAGCACGGTGAGAAGCGCCCGGTCGAGCTCGCGACGCTCCAGAACGGCGATCTCCCGACGAAGTACCGGCTCGTGCTGCCCTCCGGGCTGCTCGACTCGTTCCCCGTCGGGGAGTCGTACATCATCCCCTCCTACGGAGTCCTCGAGAGCGGGCAGGTCGTCATCGGCGACAGCGACGACCGGTACATCTTCTCGGCCGACGCGGGGCTCGTACCCGTCGCAGACGAGGCGATCCTCGTCTCGCTCGGCCTGCAGCAGACCCCGGTAGCGCTGAGCGACAGCGATCTCGACGATGTCGGCACGCACGACACGACACTCGACAGCTGGCTCGTCACCTGCAGTGACGAGGTGTTCTTCGCCTCGAGTCAACAGGTGCACCCCGTTGCAGAGGGCGCCCTCGAGCACCTCGCGATGAACCCGGTGGAGCTGCCCGCGGACCTGTGCGGTCTCCTGACCGTCTCCGATGTGCAGGCGACGCAGGTCATGACCGACATGAGCGGTCGCCTCTGGGTCCTGGAGGATGGTGCACTGCGTGCTGCAACCGAGGGAACCCTCGAGGATGCCGGGCTTCAGAATCTCGAGCGCGTCACGATGCCGGACGCGTACATGCGAGTGATGCCGGTATGGATGAATCTCGAGCTCGACGACTTCGTGCTGATGGAGGTGCCGCCGGCTCCCTAGTGTGAACCCGGGCGAGCCACCTTTGCGAGAATGGGTGCCGTGAACGAACCCGCTCAGCGCCGCGTCGTCATGACGATGATGGTGCGCGACGAAGCCGATGTCATCGCGGCGGCGATCGAGCACCACCTTGCGGAGGGATTCGATCGCATCCTCGTGACCGACAATGCCTCACGCGATGGAACCCGCGAGATCCTGGACGAGTATGCGCGCGTCGCTCCCGTGACCGTCTATCACGACCCGGAGCATCGTAAACAGCAGACCCAGGTCGTTACGCGGATGGCACGCCTCGCGCGCGTCGAGTTCGGGGCCGATTGGGTCGTCAACTCCGACGCCGACGAGTTCGTCGTCTCGCGCACACCGGATGCATTCGTGAGTGACGTCATCCGATCGTGGCCGAAGGAGATCGTCGCGACCACCGTCCCCGTCGTGAACCTCGTGGGGCCGGTTGCGAAGACCGGCGGCGGGCTGATCACGAGGATGCTGTGGCGCGATGAACGCAGCGCCGGGCAACTCCGCGCAGCCGGTGTTCCTGCCCACCCGACGCCGAATGCGATCCATGTCGGGCATCCCGGCGTCGACGTGCGGCAGGGCAACCACTTCACCTCACTGCTGTCGAAGGGCGAGCCCCCGGGAGGCCCCGGAATCGAGGTGCTGCACGTTCCGTGGCGATCGTGGGAGCAGTTCGAACGCAAGACCATCAACGCCGGCAGAGGATACGAGGCGAACCCGACACTGCGGCCGAGCCCGAACCATCACGGGATGCGCGACTGGCGACGCTGGCAGGAAGGCCGCCTGTTGCCGTTCTATATGGCGCGAATGGTGACGAGCGAACCTCGTCCCGGCGACGGTTTCGTGTTCGAGCCGACGCTGCGGGATGCCCTGACTGCGCTGGAGCCCGTGCTGCCGAGGTATCTCGGGCCCCTCGTCGATGCTGTTCGCGATGTTCCGTTCACCGACGAGGAGACGGCGACGCTGCTGGCCGAAGCGCGTGAACTCGTGGAGCTCGATTAGCGGCGAGTGAGCTCGATGTCGAAAATGGCGCGCCCCGCCTGCCCCGCCTTCTTCTCGAAGCTCGTGAGCGTCCTGCCGTCGAAGCGCTGAGCGTAGCCGTCGTTCGGGTTGGTGAAGTGCTCAGATGCATCCGTGACGTCCAGCATGTGCTCGGCGTACTCCTGCCAGTCCGTTGCGAGCCGCCACGTGCCGCCCGGCCGCAGTACTCTCGCGACAAGATCGACGAAGTACGGTTGCACGAGCCTGCGCTTGTGGTGACGCTTCTTGTGCCACGGGTCGGGGAAGAACATCCACGCTTCCGCGACGCTCGACGCCGGGAGCATCGTCTCCAGCACATCGGGCGCGTTCGCCAGCACGGCGCGCACGTTGCTCACGTTCGCCTGCGCCGCATGCCCCAGGAGGCTCGCAATACCCGGCCGGTACACCTCGATGCCGAGGAAGTTCTTCTCCGGATGCGCTGCAGCGCCGGCAGCGATTGCCTCGCCGAGACCCGTGCCGATCTCGATGACGAGCGGAGCATCCCTGCCGAACGTCTGTTCGGGGTCGAGCCGGAACCCCGGATCGATGCTCGTGGCACCGACGTCACGGGGTACATCGATGACGAAGCGGTCGGCGTAGTCGTCCCAGAGCTGCTGCCTGCGGCCCTGCAGACGGGAGCCGCGGCGGACGAAGCTGACGGGTCGCTCTCGGTACAGGGGATTCTCGTTATCCATGGCATGTCTACGATACGCGTCGTAGGGGAGTGCACGTGGCGCACTGCTGCGCCGGCGCGCTATGAAACGCGGTGCCTGCACCCTGCCCGGATGTGCCCATCCGCTTGACTGTGCCGAATGTATGGGTTTGCCCGAATGTATGGAAAACGGCCCGACATTCGGTCACACGGGTTGATTTCCCCGGCGTTCGGCACCGAGCCGAGCAGCGTCACGAGAGGCGGCGACGTGCCTACTTCGGTTGCTCCTGCCGAGGCTGCGTCTCGATCGGCAACGTGCGTGGGCCTCCCTCGCGGCTCCGCGGCAGGCCGGCTGCGAAGACGAACAGCAGCAGTGCGCCGATCTCGGTCAGCGGTCGCGATTCGGTCAGCCCCTGCACTGCGAGCGCGATCAGCAGCAGCAGCGGAACCGCCCGGATCGCAGGGTGCTCGTTGCCGTAGCGGATGATGGCGACCGCGTTCCGCATCGCCGTCACCTGCAGTGCGAAGAAGATCAGCACGCCGATGATTCCGAGCTGCAGGGCCATATCGATCCAGGCGTTGTGCGCCTGCAGATGCACGATCGAGCCGTGCACGATCAGCCCATCGTAGGGCTCGACCCAGGGCATCCAATACCCCATCCACCCGTCTCCGACGATGGGGCTGTCGAGCCAGCGAACGAGCACGATGCGCCAGATGTCGAGACGCCCCGTCAGGTCCGAAGAACGACCCAGCCATGCGGCGAGCGCCTGCCATAGGACGGCACCGATGATGACCGCGATGCCCATGAGGGACAGCGAAGCGAAGAACGCGCGATAGTAGGCGGGCCGAGAAACTCTGAAGCGAATCACGATGAGCGTGGACGCCGCAAGGATCGCCCCGCCGATGAGGGCAACGGTGATGCTTTGGCTCAGCGCGATCATCAGGACGGACAGGCCGACCCACACGGGCCACGTCCGGCGATCTCGCCCCGAGAGCGCCCTCGCGACCGCGATGATGAGCGCGAGCATCGCGAGCATCGCGATGAGGTTGGGGTTGCCGGGGAGCCCGTAGATGCGGCCGCCCGCGAAGAGTTCGCCGTGCGTCCACCAATAGACTTCGCTGTTCGCAATATCGCCGTACCAGACGGGCCGAACGCCGCCTCCGCGCAGCGCTGCCGCGACTTCGAACAGGAGCGACCCGATCAGCTGGGCCTGCAAGCACCAGTGCAGCAGTGTTATGAATCGCTGCAGGGGCATGCACGTCATAACGAGCGCGGACGCCGCGATCCCGAGGCTTATTGCGGCGCCCAGGAGCGTCGACCACCAGGATGCAGCCCAGAATGCGGAGAGGAACGCTAGCGCGAGGAACATCAGCACCGCGATACCGGGCCGTTTCACGCGTTTGCGACGCAACCACAGTTCGACCAGCGCCCACACGAGCAGCGCCCCGACCGTTGCCCCCCATGCGGGCCAGCCGATGATGTTGCGAACGAGATCGCCGCACGAGAGCTGCACGATCACGAGCACGGCGAACACCGTCAGCCGTCGATCGTCAGTCACTCGTCCATCGTGCCACGAACGGCTGTAAGCGTCCTCATCCTCGCGTATGACAAGATGGTGCTCGTTTGCCGCAGACAACGGAGCCGCTTTGCCCCAACCACGCGCGGTCGTGCTCATGCCGACCTTCAACGAGATCGAGTCGCTCGCTCGTACGCTTGACGAACTCATTTTCGCGGTGCCCGGCGTTGACGTTCTCGTCATCGATGACAACAGCCCTGACGGAACCGGCGCACTGGCCGACGAACTCGCGACTGCGGACGAGCGTATCCGCGTGCTCCATCGCGAAGCCAAGCGCGGCCTCGGCGCCGCCTACCTCGCCGGGATGCGGTGGGCGTTGCGCGAAGGCTACGACCTGATTATCGAGATGGATGCCGACGGCTCGCACCCGGCGCAGACCCTGCCCGACATGCTGGCTGCGGCACGGGATGCCGACCTCGTGATCGGATCGCGCTACGTCGCCGGTGGCGGAACCGACGGTTGGGCCGAGGATCGCGCACGACTTTCGCGAGCCGCAAACGCGTACGGACGCGTCGCCATGGGGATTTCGGTGCACGATATGACCGCCGGGTTCCGGGTATTTCGAGCCGACTTCCTGCGCGGCATCGACCTGCGCCGCGTCACGAGCGCCGGCTACTGCTTCCAGATCGACATGACCAGGATCGTCGCGGATGCGGGAGCGCGCATCGTCGAGGTTCCCATCGTCTTCCGCGAGCGTAAAGCGGGCGCGTCGAAGATGGGTGGCGCGATCGTCACAGAAGCGCTCGTCAAGGTAACCGGTTGGGGAATCGGCCGTCGCGCGGCCCAGCTGCGGCACGCGCTTCGTCGTTTCGGCATCTGACGCGTCAGAACCGCGCGCAGCGTTATGCGAAGGCGCTCTTGCCGATGATGGAGCGGCCGACGATGAGCGCGTTCATCTGATACGTGCCCTCGTAGCTGTAGAGAGCCTCCGCGTCGGCGAAGTATCGTGCTGCGTCGTAGTCGGTGACGATGCCGTTGCCGCCGCAGACCTCGCGTGCCCAGGCCACGACCTCGCGCATCCTGGCCGTGACGAACATCTTCGCCATGGCCGAATGGGCGTCTTCTTGCCTATCTTCGTCCTGCATCTTCGACACCTGCGTGCACAGCGCGATGGACGCGGTGATGTTCGCGAGTGACTTCGCCAGCAGCTCCTGTACGAGCTGATGCTGCCCGATGGGCTTGCCGAACTGTACGCGCTCCTTCGCGTAACGGACGGCGGCCTCGTATGCACCGGCCATGACGCCGACGGCGAGCCACGCGACCTCCGCTCGCGTCAGCTTGAGCACCTTCGCGGTGTCACGGAACGAGTTCGCCTTCTGCAGCCTGAGCGACTCGGGGACACGAACGCTCTCGAGCGTGATGTCGGCGTTCTCCACCATGCGCAGCGCGATCTTGTTCTCGATCTTGGTCGCGGTGAAGCCCTCGGTCTCCGTGGGCACGATGAAGCCCTTGACCTGACCGTCCTCCTCGTCGCGCGCCCAGATGATGACGATGTCCGCGAACGTCGCGTTGCCGATCCAGCGCTTGGCGCCGTTGATGACCCATTCGTCGCCTTCGCGACGGCAACCGGTCTTGAGGCCCAGCGAGGCGTCCGAGCCGCTCTCCGGTTCCGTGAGTCCGAATGCCCCGATGATTTCGCCGCTTGCCAGCTTCGGCAGCCATTCGGCGCGCTGCTCCGGTGATCCGCAGACACCGATGGAGCCGCTAGCGAGACCGTTCTGAACGCCCGCGAACGTGCCGATGGAGGCATCCGCACGCCCCATCTCCAACGCGATCCAGCCGCGGAACGCTGCCGAGCCCTGGAAGTCCCAGGTTTCTTCCCAGTTGAAGCCGAGCGCGCCGGTCTTCGCGAGCGGCTCGATGATCCCGTGCGGGAACTCGTCCTTGTGCCAGTGCTCCTGCACGATGCCGTGCGTGTCATCGAGCACGGCGCGCAGCTTGTTCAGCAGCCCCTGTTCCTGCTCCGTGAGCTCCTGTTCGAAACCGTAGAAGTCGCTGGGAAGCGGTTCGATGCCCATTTCGGTCCTCTCTGAGCGGTAGGCGTTCGTACCGAAAGACTAGGCCGGATGGCGCGTTGCCGCACACCCGTTGCTACTCTCGACAGCGAAAGCAGGATGGAAGGGCATCGATGTTTGTTAAGATCTCCAATTCGCCGCGCGATTACGCATGGGGGAGCGATGGCAGGATCAGCGCGCTGTTCGGGCAGCGGTCGTCCGCTCGTGAAGCTGAACTGTGGCTGGGCACGCACGAGGGGAGCCCCGCACGGGTTGCCGACGGCCGCACGCTCGGGGTCGTGCTCGACGAAGCCGAAGTTCCGCATCCGCCGTTCCTGCTGAAGGTGCTCGCGGCAGGATCGCCGCTCAGTCTGCAGGCGCATCCGACGGCCGAGCAGGCTGAAGCCGGCTACGAGCGTGAGAATGCTGCCGGCATCCCGCTGGATGCACCGCATCGCTCGTACCGCGACCCGTTCGCGAAGCCCGAGATCATCGTCGCGGTCACCGAGTTCGAAGCGCTCTGCGGTCTGCGATCCATCGCGCAGGCACAGCAACTCCTGCGGGCAGTGACGGCGGTGGATGCGGGAGCCGAGCCGCTGCTGGAGCGCCTGGATACCTCGATGGAGTCTGCCGTGGCGTGGCTGCTCTCGAGAGACGACGCGGTCGCCGGCGTCGTTGCGGCGGTCACCGGCGCCGTCACGATCCTGAGCCGAGAGGACGCCGGTGCGGGGGACACGGTGCGACGGTTGGCGGAACACTATCCCGGCGACCCGGGCATCGTCGTCGGCGGTCTTCTCATGAACCGTGTCACACTGGCCCCCGACGAAGCCCTGTTCCTGCCGGCCGGCAATCTGCACGCCTATCTCGAGGGTGTCGGCATCGAACTCATGGGGCCGAGCGACAACGTCATGCGTGCCGGGCTGACGCAGAAGCACATCGATGTCGACGAGCTCATGAGCATCGCCGACTTCTCGCCGCTGCCCGAGCCGCGCATGGCGCGCGGAACGCTGGCGGGAGCTCTGCAGTACTCGCCGGATGCCCCGTTCGAGTTGCGTCGCATCCATGGTGAACACGCCCCCGGCGTCGCCGCATGCGGCATCCTGATCGCGGTCGCGCCGACGACGGTCACGCTGGCGGACGGTGTCGAGGAGCTGGCAGCAGGAGAAGCGGCCTTCATCGACAACGTCGAGGGCGTTGCGATCGTCTCCGAATCGGCCTGGCTCGCGCTGGCGCAGTAACTTCCAGCACCTCGGGCGTGTGCGTGGAAATCCGCCGAGACACGCCGCTGAATCGGCCAATCCCGGCTCTTCCTGTGAACACTCATAGAATCGCCGACTTGACGAAACCGGAATAACACCGTTGTAATTAGGTAGGCGCTCGGACGGGTTGCCTGCAGAGGAACGGAGCATGATGGTGGACTCATCGCACGGCGGTATGCACCGTGGCGTACCTGACGACTGGTTTGTTGATCCCGTCCATCTCGGTATCCCAGGGATTCCCGGCAGCGGCAGCGAATACGGCGAACACCCCCTCGCATGGCAGGCCGACGCACTCTGCGCCGAGACCGACCCCGAAGCATTCTTCCCGGAAAAGGGCGGATCGACTCGCGACGCCAAGCGCATCTGCGACTCCTGCGAAGTTCGGCAGCAGTGCCTCGAATACGCGCTGCAGAACGACGAACGGTTCGGCATCTGGGGCGGGCTCTCGGAGCGCGAACGCCGCAAGCTTCGCAAGCGCGCCTGACGACGCTCCGAGTCCAAGACGGCCGCGCGAGAACCCGGCATCTAGCCTGTCAGGGTGCGCAGTAGAGTATTCGCGGTTCTTGTGAGCCGAAACGCTTCGAAGGTACTTCCGCGTACCCTCGAAGCCCTCGCAGCGGGAACCAAGCGGCCCGACACGATCGTCGGCGTCGATACCGCGAGCAGCGACGACTCCGCGAACCTCATGCGCGAGCACGTCGATACCGTCGTCAAGCTTCGCTCCAAACTGAGCTACGGCCAGGCCGCAGCGCAGGGCGTCGCTGAGCTTCCCGACGCGGAAGACGGCGACTGGCTGTGGCTGCTCGCCCACGATGCCGCCCCCGAGCCGGATGCCCTGGCACAGCTGACCTCGTCCGCGGAGGCCAACCGCCATCTCGCGATCATCGGTCCGAAGGTCATGCGCGTCGGTGATGCCCGCACGATCAACGAGTTCGGTCAGACGATGACACCCTTCGGCAACGCCGTCCGCCTCGCTGCCGGTGAACTCGACCAGGGGCAGTACGACTCGCGCTCGGATGTTCTCGGTGTCGCGGAAACCGGGCTGCTGATCCGCCGCGACGTCTTTGAGGAGCTCGGCGGCTTCGACCCCGCTCTCATGACCGTCGACGCCGGGCTGGACCTGGGAGTCAGGGCCCGGCTCGCCGGTCATCAGGTCGCGCTGCAGCCACGAGCGCGCATCCAGCGCAACGGCGGCCCAGAACTCTTCTCGGCCAGGAGCCTGTCGGATGCTTCGCTCACGGCGGTCCGCAGGCGGGCCCAATTGCATCGGCGGTTCGCGTATGCGAACGCGTTCGCGCTCATCCTGCACTGGTTGCTGGCACTCCCGCTCGCTCTGATTCGCGGTGTCGGGCACGTCCTGGCGAAGCGACCGGCGGCGCTCATCAGCGAGTTCTCCGCGGCTCTTGCCGCGATGTTCGGATTCCGGAACATCACGAATGCCAGAAGGCGCATCCGCACCACGAGAACGAGCAGCTGGACGACGCTGTCCTCCCTGCGTATCGACTGGCGAACACTGCGCGCCCGCCGCAGACTCGTCGGCGACGATGTCGTCGAGAACGCGACCGACGCGGACGACCTCGTCGGTTTCGCGCAGGGCGGCGCGCTCTGGGTCTTCGCCTTTGCGCTGCTCGCCGGCGTCATCACGAACATCGGTATCGTCACGAGCGCCCGCATTACGGGAGGGGCACTGCTGCCGCTCGGGTCATTCACCGACATGTGGTCCGGTGCGTTGTTCGGCGACCGGGACCTCCTGGGCTCGTTCCCCGG
The DNA here is from genome assembly GCF_945915485.1 of uncultured Agrococcus sp. Taxonomy (GTDB): domain Bacteria; phylum Actinomycetota; class Actinomycetes; order Actinomycetales; family Microbacteriaceae; genus Agrococcus. Next base: position 15,661 of record NZ_CAMEFJ010000014.1, on the reverse strand, counting down.
GCCGGCAGATCCCTTCTCGGTCGTCGTGGCGCTGCTGGGCTCCCTGACGTTCTGGCAGCCGTCGCAGGCCATCGTGCTGCTGCTGGTGCTGGCGCCCGCACTGTCGACGGTCACCGTCTGGCTGCTCGTGCGGAGGCTCACTCGGGTCGTGTGGGCTCCCGTTGTCGCCGCCGCGGTCTGGGCGTTCTCACCGTCGCTGTTCGCCGGCATCGTGGATGGCCGCATCGGTGCGGTGCTCGCGCACGTCACGCTGCCGTTGGTCGCGTACGGGCTCATCCGTGCGCGTGATTCTTGGCGCGGCGTCGCTACCGGATCGCTCGCGTTGGCCATCGTGCTGGCAGGCGCCCCGTCACTGCTGCCGGCGGCCCTCGCCGCTGTCGCCGTTGCAGCGATCTGGTTCCTGACCCGAGTCCGTCCGGGCGGCGCCTTCCGTGCGGTCGCGATGCTCGTGCCCGCGGCCGCGCTGTTCACGCCACTCGTTTGGGCGCACTCGGAGGCGGGACACTGGCTGGCGGCGCTGGCAGACCCGGGCATCCCGCTCGGTTACGACATCCCAGACGCCCTCGTGCTCGCAACGGGATACCCGGATGCTGCACTCGCGACACTTTCACCGCTGCTGTCCGGCATGGAGATCGCCGGTACGGTCTGGCCCGTGTGGCTGACGATCGGGCTCGCGGCTCCTCTTGTGCTGGCCGCATTCGCGGCGCCGTTCGTGCGGGCGCTCCCGGGCGTCGCCGGAGTCGCGGTCGCGCTGACAGGGTTCGCAACCGCAGTCGCCGCAAGTCGCATCGCTGTCGCGTTCGAAGGCGATACCGAGGTGTTCATCTGGACGGGCCCCGGTCTGAGCCTGACGACACTGGGTCTCGTCATCGCTGCCATGATCACGATCGGCGTGCTGGCGGAGCGCAGCGCAGCTGTCAACATCATCGTGACCCTCTGCTCGGCCGTCACGGGGATCGCACTCGTGATCGGTGCCGCTATGACGCCGTCCGTCGTGCAGCCGGAGCCGGAGCGTTCGATGCCGGCGCTGGTCGTCGCCGCGGCCGACGAGCAGCCGCACGTCGGCACGCTCGTGATCGAACCCGTTGGCCCCGACACCATCAGACTCACGGTCGTACGCGGGCAGGGAGAAGTGCTCAGCGACGTGCAGACGGTGAACACAACCGCGCGGCAGCCGTCGGAGGCGACAGGCGATCTGAGTCAATTCGCTGTTGACCTGGTGTCGGGCAGCTCCATGGATGCGACCGAAACGCTCGTGGACGCGGGCATCGGTTTCATCCTGCTCCGCGATGCGTCCGGCGCCGGGGAATCGCTCTACCAGACGATCAGCAGGGGCCTGGATGAGCGGGCGGAACTGCAGGCGGTCGGGGCGACCGACGCAGGGCTGCTGTGGACATCGGATGCGATCGGCGAGTACGAGCCGGATACACCGGCGTGGGCATGGTGGCTGCTGTTCGCGCAGCTGCTCGTGCTGCTGCTGGCGCTGTTGCTGGCGTTGCCGTCGATGCGACGAGGAGCGCGTAAGCGAGTACGGCGAGCACCGGAGGCCAGGAAGGACTTCGCATGACCGACGAACGCCACGAACAGCCTGACGACCACGAGCGACCCGAGCACGACAGCTGGGATGATGCTGGCGCCTCGGTCGTCACGGAGGGCGATCTCGAACAGGGCCGCTCGCCGGCACGCGACTCGCAGGAGCAGCGGGAGGAGGGGGCGGATCCCGACCCCGTTGCCCTCGCCATGGACACCGAGCACGCCGACGACGTCACCGCGACGGACAGCGAGGCGAAGTGGAACGAGGAGGCCGAACGCGAACAGCGCGCGAATCGCTCGAAAACCATCGCGCTGTGGAGCAGCCGATCGCTCGTCGGCGTCGCCGCCATCGCGGCAACCGTCGCGCTGGGGTTCGGGTCCGTGTGGGCCTTCGGCGAGACGGCGCCGTCGCACATAGAACTGCGTGAGACCGAACGGCTTGCACCGCAGTCGGGAACACAGCAGCTCGTGTGCCCGCCGCAGCAGGTGCGTGTCGGTGTTCCGGGGGATGCGGAGGCTCGCTCCCTCGTCGGCGATGGCGAGGCGGCTATCCCCGAGTTCGAAGACGCCGCGATCGAGCAGATTCCGCTTGAGGGCGTTGAGGATGCGGAGCTGACGGTCGTGTCGGCGCCATCGACGAGCGAGACGATCGCGGGAGTCTCCGTGTCGGACGTCGGCTCGAGCGAGATCCAGGGCATCGGCGCGGAGGCGTGCTCATCGCCGACGTGGAGCCAGTGGCTCGTCGGCGGTTCGACCGCCACGGGGCGCCAGACATCGATCGTGCTCGCGAACCCCGGTGAGCAGCAGGCGCGCGTCACGCTCGACATCTTCGGCGCCGAGGGCCCCGTGAGCGCAGCCGCGAACTCCGGAGTCGTGATCGACCCGGGCACCGCGGAGGTCGTCGATCTCGCTTCGATTTCCGTCGGCAATGCGGCGCCGGCCGTTCGGGTCACGAGCGAGGGCGGCCCGGTCGCTGCCTTCCTGCAGCAGACGACGATCCGCACGCTCGACCCCGGCGGTATCGACACGACCGGTGCGACCGTCGCCGTCAGCGGTGAACAGACGTTCCTGGGCATCCCCATTGCAGCAGGGCACACGCATCTCGACGACGAGCAGCACGTCGACGCGGGCCCGGTTCTGCGGTTGCTGCCGGACGGCGACAACACGGAGGCGGAGGTGACGTTCGCCTCGGATGACGGTGATCCGATCACGACAACGCTCAACCTGACGGACGGTCGCGTGACGGAACTGCCGCTCGAGGAGCTCGGGGAAGGCGTGTACGCGATCACGGTCGAGAGCGAAGTGCCCGTTGCCGCCGGTGTGCGGTTCACGCCGACGGAAGGGGCCTCCGAAGAGGATTTCGCGTGGATGGCGCCCTCGCGGACGATCGACGGCGAAGTGCGGTTCGAGCTGCCGCTGGATGACGAAGGGCTGCGACTGCACGTCATGAATTCGAGCGATGAGGAGCAGACGTTCACGATCGGAGAAGAGGAGCGAGTGCTTGCGCCGGGGCAGGTCGTCAGCCTGACGCCGCCGGGTGGCGAAGTGCTGCTCTCGGGGGATGGGCTGCGCGCTTCGGTCACGTACGAACCGGACGGGCGGGCGGCCGGGTTCCCGGTACAACCGTCACCGACCGCCGCGGGAGCGCTGCACGTCGAGTATTAGCTCAGCCGTGCCGGAAACGGTCGGGAGCGACCTCCCACGGGTCCTTGCCGAGATATTCGGCGGTGGCACGGAAGACGGCTCCCTCGGCAGCGAACCGCTCCTGCCATTCGTCTTCGAGACCGGGCGCGAGAAACCGCTGGTAGACCAAGCGATACACGACGATTTCGCGGGCCGCACGGTCGACGGTCCACAGCGGCACCCTGCCGTCTTCGTCGACGTTCGACTGCTCGGGCAGGTCAGCGCACTTGAAGGAGACCCCCTGCAGCTCTTCCCGCCAGAGCTCTCGCACGTAGCCCGCGGCATCCGTGACGGCATCCACGAACCGGAGCTCGCGCGTCGTCGTCAACGGCAGGAACGGGCCCGTTATCGCAGACCTCGGTTCCCTGCGCTGATGCCTGTCTCGTGGCCGTCTCACGGGCATCAGCTTAGCGATGCGCTCCCCGGCCGAGTAAGGTCTATTGCTGTGGGAGATCGATTTTGCGTCAAGCCGACGTGTCGCAACTACGCCGACTTTACGCTGAACTACGACTACGGCGAGCGAGTCATCGCAATCGGGCCGCTGCTCGGGGCACCCGCGCAGGGCAGCTACGACCTCTGCAGCGATCACGCGTCGAAGACGACCGCTCCCAAGGGGTGGCAGATCGTTCGCAGCGCTTCCTCACGCAGCGCGCCCGATACCGGTCGATGACAAGGGGAGTCTCATGAACCTGAACGAGATCGTGAAAGCCTACGACGTGCGCGGGCTCGTGGATCAGCAGTTCACGGAGGAAGTCGTTGCCGCGCTCGCTGCCGCGTTCGTCGAGGAGGTCGGAACCGAACGGCCGCTCATCATCGGTCACGACATGCGTGCGTCGTCGCCGGCGTTCGCCGACGCGGCCGCCGAGGGGGCATCCGGCGCGGGAGCGGACGTCGTGATGATCGGGCTGTGCTCGACCGACGAATCGTACTTCGCCTCCGGGCAGCTCGATGCGCCCGCCATCATGTTCACGGCAAGTCACAACCCTGCCGAGTACAACGGCATGAAGCTCTCCCGTCGAGGCGCCCAGGGTGTGAGCCTGGAAACCGGGCTCGCGAACGTGCGCGACAGGGCGCAAGAGTACTTGGATGCGGGGTGCATTCCGGCCGCGGAACGGTCGGGCCGCATCGAGCGTCGCGATGTGCTCGCCGATTATGCCGCCCACCTGCGCTCTCTCGTCGATCTCTCCGGTATCCGGCCCCTGAAGGTCGTTGTGGATGCCGCGAACGGGATGGGCGGTATGACGGTGCCCGCCGTGCTGGGGGAGGAGGCGGGGCTGGCCGCGCTGCCGCTGGAGATCGTGCCCGTGTTCTTCGAACTCGACGGCACTTTCCCGAACCACGAAGCGAATCCGCTCGACCCGCGGAACCTCGTGGACCTGCAGCGCGCCGTCGTCGAACACGGCGCCGACATCGGCCTCGCCTTCGACGGTGATGCCGACCGCTGCTTCGTCATCGACGAGCGCGGCGATGCCGTCTCGCCCTCCGCTGTGTCAGCCATGGTTGCGCTGCGCGAGATCGAGCGCGTACGCGCTGAGGGTGAAGAGGACATCAAGGTCATCCACAACCTGATCACGTCCCGCATCGTGCCCGAGACGATCGAAGCGGCGGGCGCGACGCCGCTGCGCACGCGCGTCGGGCATTCGCTCATCAAGGACGCCATGCACGCAACGGGCGCCGTCTTCGGCGGAGAGCACTCTGCGCACTACTACTTCCGCGACTTCTGGGGAGCGGACAACGGGATGCTCGCGGCGATGCACGTCCTCGCCGAGCTGGGCGACGGCGATCGCACGATGAGCGATCTGGCGGGCAAGTACTCGCCGTACTCGGCATCCGGGGAGATCAACTCCCGCGTCGACGATGTCGTGGCGGCGCAGCGGCGCATCATCGACGAGTTCGGCCGGTTCGGCGACGTGGATGACCTCGACGGCGTCTTCATCGGCGAGTACGCGGGGCAGTGGTGGCTCTCGGTGCGGGCGTCCAACACCGAACCCCTGCTCAGGCTCAACGTCGAGGCCGAGAATCGCGTTGACATGGAGCGCGTTCGCGATCGCGCGCTCGAGTTGATCAGGGGCTGAACGCACCCTCTAATAGCCCTTATGTTGCCGTCAACTTCTCGGTCGTTGGGCGATAAGGCGGCGCTATCACGGCGTGTCGCCGCCCAGCGACCGAGAAGTTGGCAAAAGAGCTGGGGCGAGGGGTGTTGCGAGTGATGCGCGGCGGGACGCCGGAATGGGCTCGAGGGCGGCGTCAGTCGGTCTGGCGGTCGGCGAATCCGCCACCGAGCGTGCGCAGCAGCGAGGCGAGATCATCGCGTTCGTCGTCCGTGAGGGACGACAGGATGCGGCGCTCGGCCTCCAGCAGCGCATCCAGAGCGGTGTCCACGAGATCGATGCCGGCGTCTGTTATCGCAACGAGCGAAGATCGGCGGTCGGACTCGTGCGCAACTCGGTCGATCAGGCCGCGTTCCGCGAGCCCGGAGAGCCGATTCGTCATGGTGCCGCTTGTAACCATCGTGGCCTCCAGCAGCTGCTTGGGGCTGAGAGGCTGGCGGGCACGTCGCAGCGCTGCCAGGACATCCCACTCCCACGGCTCGAGCGTTGCGCTCGCGAACGCCGCGGCCCGCGCCTTCCCGAGGCGCTTCGAAAGCCTGGTGATGCGGCTCAAGACCGCGAGGGGAGAGACATCGGCTTCCGGGCGCACGAGCTCCCACTGGCTGATGATTGCGTCGACTTCGTCGAATCTCACTCGTGGCCTCCTCGTTGCTCCGCCCCCGGGATTCGAACCCAGACCTAACAGCTCCAAAGGCTGTCGTGCTGCCATTACACCAAGGCGGACCGCGGCACGAAATGCCGCCAAGGCAGTCTAGCGCGATGTTGATGTGCGCGTCGGCACCCGAAATGACACCCCGGTCAGAGCCCGGCGCAAAATTGGGTAGCGTTATTGCCATGTCTACGCCTGAGAGCATGCCAGTGCCTGGGAATCGGCTCGCCGTCATCGTGTTGGCGGCGGGAGCCGGCACGAGGATGAAGAGCCGCATCGCGAAGCCGCTGCACGAGATCGCGGGGCTGCCGTTGATCGGCCACGTGCTTCGAACCGCACACGAGCTGCAGCCGCAACACGTCGTGGCCGTCGTGCGGCACGAGCGCGATCAGATGGTGGAGGCGATTCATTCGTTCTCCGAGAGCGTCGTCATCGCCGAGCAGGACGAGGTGCCCGGTACGGGTCGTGCCGTCGAGCTCGGCCTCGCGGCGCTGCCGGAGGACTTCGACGGCACGGTTGTCGTGCTCTCCGGTGATGTGCCGCTGATCGACGCGGCGACGCTGCACGAATTGATCGCCGAGCACGATCGCTCCGTCAACGCCATGACCGTGCTGTCGACGCACCTCGTGAACCCCGGCGAGTTCGGCCGCATCATCCGCAATCGCGGAGGCTCCTTCGAGGCGATCGTGGAGTTCAAAGACGCATCGATCGAGCAGCGACAGGTCACCGAGATCAACGGCGGCATCTACGTGTTCGGCGCGACCGAACTGCGCATCGCGCTCGAGCAGATCGGCGCGAACAACGCGCAGGGCGAGAAGTACCTGACGGACGCCGCGCAGGGCATCCAGGAGTCGGGAGGGCGCATCGAGGCGATGCCCACGCACGACGCGTGGCTCGTCGCGGGCATCAACGACCGCGTGCAGCTCGCGGAGGCGAGCCGTGAGCTCAATAATCGCATCGTGGAGCGCTGGCAGCGCGCGGGCGTGACGGTGCAAGACCCGGCATCCACGTGGATCGACATCGACGTGACGCTCGACGCCGACGTCACGATCCTGCCGGGAACCCAGCTGCGCGGCACGACATCCGTCGCGTCGGGGAGTGTCGTCGGGCCGGACACGACGCTTGCGAACACGCGCGTCGGGAGCGGCACGAGCGTCCGCAGGGCCGATGCGACGGATGCGGTCGTCGGTGACGGCGTCACGATAGGGCCGTGGGCGTACCTGCGACCGGGCACCGTTGTGGAGGCCGGCGGCAAGATCGGCACGTTCGTCGAGACGAAGAACACTCGCATAGGGCAGGGGTCGAAGGTGCCCCACCTGTCGTACCTGGGCGACGCAGAAGTAGGCGAAGGCGTCAATGTCGCCGCAGGCAATATCACTGCCAACTACGACGGCGTCTCGAAGAACAGGACGACCATCGGCGACTTCGTGCACACGGGTGTCAATACCGTGTTCATCGCGCCCGTGACGGTCCGTGACGGAGCGTACACTGGTGCCGGAGCGGTTATCCGCAAGGATGTCGCCTCAGGAGCGCTCGCCATCAACGTTGCCCCGCAACGGAACATGGAGGGCTGGGTGCAGCAGCACCGATCCGGTTCCGCTGCCGCAGACGCGGCTCGGGACGCCACCAACGCAGAAGACAACGACTAGGAAGCGAGCATCGTGTCATCGATCGTTGCGAAGAACCGCAAGAACCTCGTCCTGATCTCAGGGCGCTCCCATCCGCAACTTTCGCAAGATGTCGCGAACGAGCTCGGTGCCGACCTCATGGGCGTCGACGCGCGCACGTTCGCGAACGGTGAGATCTACGCGCGCTTCGAGGGATCGGTGCGCGGAGCTGACGTCTTCGTGCTGCAGACCTATTCGAACCCGGTGAACGAGTGGCTCATGGAGCAGCTCATCATGGTGGATGCGGCGAAGCGTGCGAGTGCCAAGCGCATCACGGTGGTCATGCCGTACTACCCGTACTCGCGCCAGGACAAGAAGGGTCGAGGTCGCGAGCCGATCTCCGCGCGTCTCGTCGCGGATCTGTTCAAGACGGCGGGCGCCGACCGCATCATGACGATCGACATCCACGCAGCACAGATTCAGGGTTTCTTCGACGGCCCCTTCGATCACCTGTTCGCGATGCCCGTGCTCCTGCAGCACTTCAAGAACACGCTCGATCCCGAGTCGCTGACGGTCGTGTCACCGGATATGGGGCGTGTTCGCGTCGCCGATGTCTGGAGCGACAAGCTCGGCGCTCCCCTCGCGATCATCCACAAGCGGCGCGACCCGTTGATCCCGAACCAAGTGTCCGTGCACGAGATCGTCGGTAACGTAGACGGACGAGTCTGTCTGCTCGTCGACGACATGATCGACACGGGCCGCACGATCGTCAAGGCAGCCGAGGCGCTGAAGAAGAACGGCGCGACCGGCGTCGTCGTCGCGGCGACGCACGCGATCTTCTCGAATCCGGCACCCGAGATCCTGAACTCGGATGTCATCGACGGTGTCGTCGTTACCGACTCGTTGCCGCTGCGCGAGGAGCAACGCTTCGAGAAGCTGACAGTGCTCTCGATCGCGCCGCTGCTCGCAACGGCGATCTCAGAGGTCTTCAAGGACGGCTCGGTGACGAGCATGTTCGACGGCGCAGCCTAGCGCACCGCTGCAGCATGCAGTGCGCGTACTTCTCGGCGGATCGGTGTCGCTCGTGCACGCACTTGCAGGTGCCGTACGAAGAGCAACTGCGCCAGAAGCAGCGGGCCGCCGCGAGCACGCTGTCGCAGTGGTCGGTCGACTGGCTGCCGGCGCAGGCGAGTGAAGAAGCGTACTTCCGCAACAAGGCGAAGATGGTCGTCGGGGGCAGACAGGGGCGGGTGACGCTCGGTATCCTCGACCGGCAACAGCACGGCGTCGATCTCACCGGCTGCGAACTGCACGAGCGACCGTTGCTGGACGCGCTGCCCGCGCTGTCCCGGTGGATCAACGACAGCGGGTTGACGCCGTACAGCGTGCCCGGGCGGCAGGGCGAGCTGAAGCACGTGCTGCTGACCGTCTCGCCGGATGCCGAAATTGCTCTGCGCTTCGTCATGCGGAGCGAAGCCCAGCTGGGCCGCATTCGACGGGGGCTGGATGCGCTGCGGGCGGCCGTGCCGGGCATCCGTGCGGTCAGCGCGAATCTGCAGCCCGAGCACAAGGCCGTGCTCGAGGGCGATGTCGAGATCGAGCTCAGCGACGAGCACCGACTGCCGATGCGCTTGGGGCCCGTCACGTTGCAGCTCGGCAACAGGAGCTTCTTCCAGACGAACACACCGGTGACTCGGGCGCTCTACGCGCGAGCATCGGAGTGGGTGCTGGATGGCGAACCCGGCAGCGTCTGGGATCTCTTCTGCGGTGTCGGCGGGTTCGCGCTGCACGCGGCTGAGCGTGCGAGAGCGCGAGAGGTGAACGTATCGCTCGACATCGTCGGCGTGGAGGTCAGCGAGGACGCTATCGAGGGTGCGCAGCTAGCTGCCGCGGCCGCCGGCGTGGATGCGCGCTTCGTTGCAGGCGATGCCACGCAGATGGCCGCCCGCGGCGAAGCGATACCGGATGTCGTGATCGTGAATCCGCCCAGGCGCGGCATCACGTCGCTCGCGGCCTGGCTGAACGACTCGGGTGCGGAGCGCATCATCTACTCGAGCTGCAACCCGAAGACGCTGCAGCTGGACATCGAAGCGATGCCTCGGTACCGGCCGGCAAGGGCGCAGCTGTTCGACATGTTCCCGCACACGGCGCACTCGGAGGTGCTGGTCGAGCTCGTCCGGCGCTAGTCTGCTTTTCTCGAAGCCCGGGACTGCACGGCGCTGTAGGTCGTGCGCAATGCCTCGACCGAGGCGTCGTAGTGCTGCTGCACGATGCCGATGAACAGGCAGTCCACGACGAGCAGCTGTGCCATGCGACTGCCGAGCGCTCCCGATCGGAAGGCGGTTTCGTGCGCCGCGGTTCGCAGTACGACGTCGGCCTCCCGTGCGAGCGGCGAGTCCACCATGTTCGTGATCGCGATCGTCGCGGCCCCCGACGCCCTGGCCAGCCTGAGGAACTCGACCGTGTCGGATGTCGTACCCGAGTGCGAAATCGCGATCGCGACGGCTCCTTCACCGAGTACGGCGGCGGATGTCCAGGCTGTATGCGCCTCCGCCCAGTCGATTGCGGTGCGGCCGATGCGGCTCAGCTTGTGCTGCAGGTCACGGCTGACGATCGAGCTGGCGCCAACGCCGAACATGTCGACTCTCGTGGCGGCCGCCGTGAGTTCGACAGCACGTCGTAGTTCCGAGATGTCCAGCAGCTGCGCCGTGTCGCTGAGCGAGAGGCTCTCGTCTCTCGCGACTTTCGTCACGACCTGCGACAGGCTGTCGTGACGGTCGATGTCGGTCGCCTCTGCCGGGAACTCGGTGCCGGCGAGGTGCTCCCGTGCGGATTCCTGCGTCAGATCGTGCAGGAGATCTTTGAAGCGCTCGTAGCCGATGCGCTTGTAGAAGCGAACGACCGTGGTCGTCGAGGTGTCCGCGCGAGCGGCGATCTCACTGATCGATGAGCGTGTGAACCCCTCGCGGTCGGCGAGCAGGCTGTCGGCGATGCGACGTTCGGCGGGGCGGAGGTAGGGGAGTGTTCCGCGCACAGCTGCCGTGACGCTGCGGGCTTCGAGGGCGTTCATGTTGTTCTCAACCATAACGGCAGGCACTCCGGTTCGGATGCGCAGGTCGGCGTAATAGAAATAATTTACCTCCTTGCAAAGATCCATGTAAATAAATAACATGGTGGCACGGTTCACCTTGCACCGCAGCGGTTCGCGGTGTGACAGATCTATCCAGTGAGCATCCCGCGTCGGGATGCCCTCTTCCAGAGTTGCAGGAGGCAAGCATGATTGGCCGCAAGAATCCAGCAGGGCGCAAAGGGCTCAGCGCGTTGGCACTGATCAGCGCCGGAGCGCTCGCGCTCACAGCGTGCGCTGGCGGCGAAGACACGGGCCCGGGCGATGCTCCGCAGGAGCTCGTCATCGGTCTCAGCGCAGACGTCGACAACCTCAACCCCTGGACCGCAACGCACTACAGCTCCGTTGAGATCCTGTCGTTGATCTACGGCACGCTGACCGAACTCGACGAGGGCCTCGAAGTCGTCCCCGGCATCGCAGAAGACTGGGAAGTCAGCGAAGACGGGCTGACCGTCACGTTCAATCTCCGCGACGGCGTGACCTTCGCCGACGGCACAGAGCTCGACGCCGACGACGTCGTGGCGTCCTACGAGTCGATCATGGACGAAGAGACCGGAGCGGTGTCGGCAACGTATCTTTCGACGGTCGACGAGATCGAAGCGGTCGATCCGCTCACAGTCGAGTTGACGCTGAGCTCGCCGGATGCCGCCCTTCCGTCGAAGCTGGCCCTCAGCAGCACCGCGATCCTGCCGGCGGATGTCGACCTGGAAGCAATTCAGACGACGCCCAACGGGACGGGGCCGTTCACGCTGGAGAACCGGACTCCGAGCGAGTCGCTGACGCTTGCGTCCAACCCGGACTTCTGGGACGGCGAGCCGATCCTGGACCGCGTCGAATACCGGGTGATCCCCGATGAGCAGGCCGTCGTCTCCGCACTGCAGGCGGGCAACGTGCAGATGGCGACGTTCGACGACCCGCTCGTCGCGCAGACGATCGGCGGCACCGTCGACGTCATCGAGACGCCGAAGCTCGACTATCAGGTGCTGCAGATCAATAATCAGGCGGAGCCGCTCGACGACGTGAACGTCCGTCTCGCACTCGCGTGCGCTGTCGACAGGGACGAAGTGCTCGAGTCGGCGGCGCTGGGAGCCGGAGAGGTCACCGGGCCGATCACCTCGCCCGCATTCCTGAGCGACCCGAGCGACCGTCCCTGCCCCGAGCCCGACCTCGATCGCGCTCGCGACTACCTCGCAGAGGCCGGTTACGAGGACGGCCTGACGCTCAGCATCATCGTGATGCAGGACGGCTATCCCTCCACCGCCGTCGCACAGACCGAGAATCTGCAGGCGCAGCTCGGGCAGATCGACGTCACCCTCGAAATCGAGGCGCTGGAATCCGGCAACTACGTCGACCGCTGGATGGCGGCGGACTTCGAACTCGCGCTCGCGCTGAACGGCTCGCAGCCCGATCCCGGTGTCAGCTACGAGCGCTACTTCATGGCCGAGGGCAGCCTGAACTCCGTCGCCGGCTACACCTCCGAGACACTCGAGGAGCTCTTCGTGCAGGGGCGCGAAGAGACCGATGAGGAGGCTAGAGCAGCCATCTACGAGGAGGTCTCGCACGAGCTCGAGTACGAGGCGGTATGGGTGTGGTTGTTCGCTCCCTACGAGTACACGGCGCTCGCGGACAACGTGTCGGACTTCACGCCCATGGCGAACGGCTCCGTGCGAGCACTGCGCGACGCCTACATCGACTGACGAGGAACTCGATGCTCTTTCGTCTTCGGACGTCTCCGGTAGCGCGGCGTATCGCGGGAGCACTGTTCACGCTGTTCGGCGTCTCGGTTGCGGTGTTCCTGATGCTCAGGGCGATTCCCGGGGATCAGATCACCGCCGCCTACGGCGTCGAAGCGGCTGCGCTCTCCGAAGAGCAGCGCGAGGCGCTGCGCAGCTACTACGGGCTCGACCAGCCGCTGTTCCTGCAGTACTTCACCTGGGTGGGGGCGATCTTCACCGGCAACCTCGGCTATTCGATGCGCAGTCATCAGAGCGTCTGGGATATGACGGCCCTGTCCTTCCCCGTCACGCTCGAGCTGGCGGTGCTGGCGGTGCTGTTCGCGCTGCTGATCGGCATCCCCGTCGGGATGCTGTCGGCATCGCGGCCGAACGCGCTTCGTGACTGGTTCGGGCAGGGCGTCGGGCTCGCAGGGCTCGGCATCCCGAGCTTCCTGCTCGCGACGTTTCTGCTCGGCATCGCCGCGCAATCGTGGGGTTTCAACCCGAACGGGCTCGGATACGCGAGGCCGTGGGAGGATCTCTGGCTCAATCTGCAGCAGATGCTGCTGCCGAGCCTCGTGCTCGGCTTCGCGATCGCCGCGCCCATCATGCGTACAACACGCACAGCGGTGCTGGAGGTCAGGAGCCTCGACTTCGTGCGCACCGCCAAGGCGAAGGGCGTGCCGGCGTCGAGGCTGCGCTGGCGTCACGTGCTGCGCAACGCGCTGGTGCCGGTCGTCACGATGACGGGCATGCAGTTCGGCTTCCTGCTCGGCGGCGCGGTGATCGTCGAGCAGATCTTCTCGCTCCCGGGCCTCGGGCGCCAGGTGCTGCTGGCGATGAACCAGCAGGAGTACTCCGTCGTGCAGTCGACTGTGCTGATCATCGCGTTGCTGTTCGTGATCGTGAATCTGCTCACCGACCTGCTCTATCGCAAAATCGATCCGAGGGTGCGTGCCGAATGAGTATCAGCGTTGACACACCGGACCTCACGACGTCCAAGCGGCCGCTCACGGGCCGCAGCGGCCTCAAAGCGGTTGTCGCCCTCCTGCGCAGCCCCAGCGGCGTCGTCGGGCTCGTGATCGTTGCCCTCTTCGCCATTCTGGCAGTGGTCTCGGCGCTCGGAGTCCTGCCGTTCAGCCCTTCGGCGCAGGACACCTCCGTGCGCCTCCATCCGCCGTCGAGCGTGTACTGGTTCGGCACCGATCAACTGGGCCGCGACATCTTCGCCCGTGTCGCCGCGGGAGTCGCGAACTCGGTGCAGGTGGCGGTCGTCGCGGTGTTCATCTCCGGCGTGCTCGGCACCGCTGCCGGGGTGATCGCAGGCTACCTGCGGGGCATGAGCGACACCGCGATCAGTGCGGTGACGAACGTGCTGTTCGCCTTCCCCTCGCTGCTGCTGGCACTGACGCTCGCTTCCGTGTTCGACCGCAACTGGTTCACCGTCGCGATCGCGATCGCGGCCGGATTCGCGCCGATCTTCGTGCGCGTCGCCCGCGGGCCCGTGCTGTCGCTGCGGGAGGTCGACTACGTCAGCGCTGCTCGCGCGACGGGCATGCGCGCCCCTGCGATCATGGTGCGGCACATTCTGCCGAACATCGCGGGCATCCTCATTGCGCAGGTCACGCTGACGCTGTCGTGGGCCGTGCTGGCCGAGGCGTCGCTGAGCTTCCTCGGCTTCGGGACACCACCACCCGCGGCGTCGCTCGGCACGATGGTGTTCGACGCGCAGACGCTCGTGATCGCCGCACCGTGGACGCTGCTGGCACCCGGCCTGGTCCTGATACTCCTCATCGTCGGCCTGAATCTCCTCGGCGACGGCCTGCGCGATGCGCTCGACCCGAATCGAAAGGGCTAGCAACACCGTGAACACGCAAACTCAGCCGACAGGAGACGGCGCTCTCGCAACCGAGAGCCCGGACCCGCGGTTCGCAGCCATCGACACTATGAGCGTCGCCGAACTCGCGCACATGATGAACAGGGAGGACGCGAGCGTTCCGCACAGGGTCGAAGCGGCCATGGGGCAGATCGTGCCCGCGATCGAGGCCGCGTGCGAACGGATGATCGCGGGCGGGCGCCTGCTCTATGTGGGAGCGGGCACGCCCGGACGCATCGGCGTTTTGGATGCGTCGGAGATTCCGCCGACGTTCTCGACCCCCGACAGGGTCGTCGGCATCATCGCAGGGGGAGAACGGGCGATCGTCGACGCGATCGAGGGTGCCGAGGACGACGCGCAAGCAGGAGCACGAGCCGTCGAGGACGCCGCTGTCGGCCCGCTCGACACCGTCATCGGCATCGCTGCGAGCGGGAGGACACCGTACGTTGTCGAAGCCGTCAAGCGCGCTCGTGAGCTCGGTGCCCTGGGCATCGGCCTCACCTGCAACGAACGCACGGCGCTGAGCGACGCGGCCGAGTATCCCATCGAAGTACTCGTCGGCCCGGAGATGATCAGCGGCTCGACGCGACTGAAGGCCGGCACCGCGCAGAAGCTCGTGCTCAACATGTTCTCGACGATCGCCATGATCAGGCTCGGCAAGACGTACGGCAACCTCATGGTCGACGTGCGGCCGACGAACGCGAAGCTCCGGCGCCGCGCCGCTCGGATCGCTGCCGAGATCAGCGGAGCGGAACGTGAGACCGTTGAACAGGCGCTGACCGAAGCCGACTACTCGGTTCCGGTAGCGGTGCTCATGCTACGACAGGGGCTGACGGCTACCGAAGCGAAGGAAGCGCTCGGAGCCGCAGACGGTCGCTTGCGCGAGGCGCTGAGGGAGAAGGGAGCGTGACAGTGCGGGTACTCGGCATGATCTCGGGAACATCGCACGACGGCATCGACTGCGCCGTCGTCGAGTTCCAGCTCGTCGACGATGCTCTCGAGGCACGTACCGTTCACCGTGCGAGCGTCCCGTACTCCTCTGAGCTTCGATCGCAGCTGGTCGCCGCGCTGCCGCCGGCTGCCGTACCGCTGTCGATCGTCACGGAGCTGGACGCTCGCATCGGCAAGGAGTTCGCTGTCGCGGCGGAAGCCGTGATCGACGCAGTGGGGCCGGTCGACCTGATCTGCAGCCACGGCCAGACCGTCTTCCACTGGGTGCGGGAAGGAACCGTGCACGGCAGCCTGCAGCTCGGCCAGCCCGCCTGGATCGCGGAAGGCACGGGTGCTCCCGTCCTGTCGGATGTGCGTGCACGCGACATCGCCGCAGGCGGTCACGGTGCCCCGCTCGTGCCCGTGCTCG
>NZ_CAMEFJ010000013.1 GCF_945915485.1 uncultured Agrococcus sp. | reverse complement strand
TTCGAGCCCCGCCTCGATCTCGAAGCGGTTTCGCAGCGGGTCGAGACCGGCCGCGTAGTAGAGCGGAATGAACGCCAGCCCGTAGCGCTGCCACTGCGTCCTGTGCACGTCTTCGTGGGCGAGCACGGCATCCGTCATCGGCTTCGACGTCAGCACCGTGTCTCCGACGCACGTGCCGCCGCGACCGAATGCCCACGACGGGAGGCCGGTGACGACCGTCAGCGCACCGTGCCGCGAGAACGTACCGCCGAGCGCAGCACCCCAGAGTTTCGCGCCCGAGGACGCGATGCGGAATCCGGCGCGCGCGACCGGAGGAGCGGTCACGGCGCTGCCGAAGCGGTCCGCGGCCGAACGCGTCAGCCGACCGATGCCGAACCCGAGCCGGCGAAGCCGGGGCACGATCAGTCGCCCTCGAACGCGACCGGCTCGCCGCGCAAGTAGGATTCGACGGCACGTGCCGCATCCTTCGTTGCTGCCAGCTTCGTAGCGGTTGCGTCGAGCGACTGACGAGTGCTTTCTGAATCGATGAGGGAATCCCGCGACGAAGCCAACGCCGCCTGCACCGCAAGTGGAGCGTTGCGCGCGATCTGCGCGGCGATTTCGATCGCGGTAGCCAACTGTTCGCCGTCGGGCGTGATCTCCTGCACGAGCCCGATGCGATGGGCCTCGCGAGTATCGAACGGCTCCGCCGTCAGAATGCGGCGCATTGCGTTGCCCCAGCCGAGGCGGTGAAAACGGAGGGTCGCGCCGCCGAACGGCATGATGCCGCGGGCGACCTCGAGCTGCGCGAAGGTCGTCGACTCGGCAGCGACCACGATGTCAGCGGCAAGGGCGAGCTCGATCGAGAGCGTGTACGCGTAACCCTGCAGTGCGACGATGACGGGCTTCGACACCGGCTCCGTTCTGATGCCCCAGGGGTCGATGCCTCCTGCGAGGGCGTCGAAGGAACCATCCGCCATCTTCGGCCCGATATCCGTCAGATCGAGACCGGCAGAGAAATGCTCGCCGTGCGCGTACACGACGCCGACCCGGAGATCCGGATCATCGTGCAGTTCGCGGTAGGCGAGCGCGAGCTCCTGCAGCATCGCCTCGTGCATGGCGTTGCGCTTCTGCGCGCGGTTGAGTCCGATGAGCAGGATGTGCCCATCGCGGTCGATCGTCAGGTACTGATACTCCACCCGTCAGAATCTACCGCGAACAGGGCAACCCCAGAAGGTTTTTATTGGTCGAGACGCCTTCTGGACCCATGAAAACCGTCTGGAGACTGTGCGAGGCCTACAAAGCGCTACTGAACGTTGTCGCCTTCGGTGATGGACTGCTGGTTGCCGCCCTTCAGCGCCTGCAACCTGGCTTCGATCTCGAGCTGCTCTCCGACGTCCTCGAGCGACTCGAACTGCGCGTCCAGGCTCGACGAAGCGAGTTCCTGTTGGCCCAGCACCTTCGCCTCCTCGCGGCGGATCTTGTCTTCGAAGCGGCCGATCTCGCTCGTCGGGTCCATGATGTCGATCGACTTCACGGCGTCGGCAACCTGCAGCTGTGCCTGCGCGGTCTTCTGGCGAGCGATGAGCTGCGAACGTTTGGTCTTCAGCTGCTCGAGCTTCTGCTTCATCTGGTCGAGGCCGGTCTTGAGCTTCTCGACCGTCTCGTTCTGCGACTGGATGGACGGCTGCGCGGACCGTGCTTCGTTCTCAGCAGCGAGCTGCTTGCCGAGCGCGACCTTCGCGAGGTTGTCGAAGCGCTCCGCTTCGCCGGGGTTCTCGGAACGGAGCTGGTCGGCCCGCTGGCTTGCCGCGAGAGCCTTCCGCCCCCAATCTTCGGCCGCCTGGATGTCCTCGCGGTAGTCCTGCTCCTGCATCCGCAGATTCCCGATGGTCTGAGCGATAGCCGACTCGGCGTCTGCAATCGAATTGGTGTAGTCGCGGACGAGCTGGTCGAGCATCTTCTCGGGGTCTTCGGCCTGGTCGATGAGCGCATTGACATTTGCGCGGACCAGCTGCGAGATGCGCCCGAAGATTGACTGCTTTGCCATTGGTTCCCTTTCGTTGAACGCCTGAAATCAGTGTATTGGTCGTGGAAGAGCGTGAACAGGGGATCTCAGCGGCCGAAGCCCGAGAAGCCACCGCCGCCACCGCCGCCGAAGCCGGAGAATCCGCCGCCGCCACCGCCGCCGAAGCCCCCTCCTGAGAACCCGCCACCGCCACCCGAGAATCCACCGCCGCGGCTGCGGCCGCCGCCGGAGAAGATGGATCCGAGCACGGCGCCGACGACGAAGCTTCCGACGTCGCCGCCGCTGTCGCGGTTGTAGGGAGATCGGTCGCCGTAGTGCAGTTCGCCCTGCGCTTCCTTCTGGGCTTGGCGGGCGAGCTGGCCGGCCCTGTTCGCGTGATCTCGCCGTGCCCCGGCGTCCTTGGCTTCTATCGCGTGCGCGAGTTCCTGCTTCGCCGAACGCAGCAGCGTTCGCGGTCGCGTGCCGATGTTGGACCGGCGCGTATTGATGAAGTGCTCGCTCGACTCGATGCGTTTCCTCGCGAATTCGATGCGGGTCGCCGCTTCGTTTTCGAGCGCTTTCCGCTCCCGAGCGCCTTCGAGCGCATCGCTCACCCTGTCCATGGCTTTGTCGAACGATTCGGTCACCGAGACCGTGTCTCGCGGCGTCGCTTCGGCTGCGCCGATCTGCTCCTGCAGGAGTTCTACGAGCGGTCCGGGATTCATCGTCAGGTGATTCGCGGAGCGCACCTCGGCGATCAGCCCCTTGGCGTCCTGCACTCTGGCCGCCAGCTCGTTGTCGAGTTCGTGCAGTCGCCGCGAGTGATCGCCGACCTCCTGCAGCAGCTCGTCCATTTCCGCGAATGCAACCTCAGAGGCGTGCACGTTCACTGCGGCGGAGGATGTGTCGCCCGTTTCGATAGCGGATGCTGCCTCCCGCATCGTTTCGTCGAGCGTCGCCGCGAGGCGCTTCGCGTGATCGATGTTCTCCTGAATGGGCGCAACGGAGTCGCCGATGTGCGTCGCATGCTCATGATCCAACGTCGCTTTCGCGGCCTCGATTTCGGCGTCGAGCACGCCGCGGCGGCTCCTCAGTCCGCCGAGCACGTGCGCAGCGTTGCTCTCGAGATCGCGGAGGCGTTCGAAGCCTTCCGCGTGGTCACCGAGCGCCGCCTTCGCCTGCTGCGCCAACTCCATGATGCGGCCCGTCCAGTCGCGCTGCTGCTGTTCGGTATCGGGGATGTGATCGTCGAGCTGCTGTTGCAGCCCGAACGCGACCTCGGCATCCCGCTGTGCCCGATCCAGGGCCTCCCGGTACGGCGCGACCGGTTCCTCTCCGAACTGTGCATAGGCGAACTGGAGCTCCTGCTCCGACTGGCGAATCGTCTCGTCGAGACGCACGAGCGCGATGTCGGCTCGCTTCTTGAGTTCGCCCAACTCCGCGGCGAGCTTCCTCGCCGCCTCCTGCTTCTTGATGAGCTTCGCGACTCTGCGCCAGATGATGAGCCCTGCGACGACGAGCGCTATGACGCCGACCGTGATCCAGGTGCCCGTCCACGCCCTCTGCTCCGATTGCTGCGGGGCCGAGGAGAGCAGACTCGCAAACTCCTCTATCCCACGGGCCGCATCACCGCTTGCGACCGCGGGAACCAGGTCGTCCTCGACCGCGGATTGGATCGTGCCCCGCGAATTCGCGACATCGCTGCCCATCGCGACACCGTACCTGCCCTCGTCTTCCGTGGCGACGACGACGACGATGCTGTTGAACGGAACACCGCTCATGGTTGCCACCTGCGTCGCGAAGTTCGTGCTGTCAGCGCCTTCGAACGAGTCGATGATCATGATGTACACGTTGTCGCGACCGTCGGCGTTCGCGTCGCGAACAGCCTGCGAGACGGTATCGAGGTCGGTGCCGAGCACACCTACCTGATCGACAACGGTCTGTCCGTCGAGAGACTCGGGCTCAGCGGCACTCGACGATTGGGCGCCGAGCCCGAAGACGACGGTGACGGCCGCCAGGAAAGCGAGCAACAGCAACGGAACGGGTCGTCGACGAGCTATGCGCATGAGGCCTCCTGGTTATCACTTGCATGCTACTTCTCCCGGCAAGCAAATGGCTGTGTGTTCTCACCGGGAGAACACACAGCCAAAAGCCTCTAAGAGGCTGCGTATGCGGACGACAGCCGCGACTGCACGTCTGCGAGCTCGCGGCTCAACTCGTTCGGGAGCCTGTGTCCGAACCGTTCGAAGAATGCGCCCACGTCGTTCATCTCGTCCTGCCAGCCGTCCACGTCACAGGTGATGATCGCATTCAGCGTCTCGGCATCGATATCGAGCCCGGTGAGGTTGAGTTCGTCCGCTGCGGGAAGGATGCCGACGGGCGTCTCGACACCGGGAACCTCGCCTACGAGCCGCTTGGCGATCCAGTCGAGCACGCGGGCGTTCTCGCTGAACCCGGGCCACAGGAATCCGCCGTCCTCGTCGCGTCGGAACCAGTTGACGTTGAAGATCTTCGGAGCCCGATCGCCGAGCTGCTCGCCCATCCGCAGCCAGTGGCCGAAGTAGTCGCCCATATTGTAGCCGGCGAACGGCAACATCGCGAAGGGGTCGCGGCGGATCTGGCCGACGGGCCCTTCGGCCGCGGCGGTCTGCTGCGAGGAAATCGTCGAACCGACGAAGACACCGTGCTGCCACGAGCGCGACTGCAGTACGAGGGGAACGAGACTGGGACGACGCCCGCCGAAGATGATCGCGTCGATCGGGAAGCCCTCCGGCGCGTCGTAATCGGGCGCGATCGAAGGCGCCTGAGATGCCCGAACCGTGAAGCGCGCGTTGGGATGCGCTGCCGGCTGGTCGCCGGTGGGGTCGTAGGCGTTGCCCTGCCAGTCGGTGAGGTTTGCCGGAATCTCCTTGGACATTCCCTCCCACCAGACGTCGCCGTCGTCGGTCAGCGCGACGTTGGTGAACATGACGTCGCGCTCCATCATGTCCATCGCGACCTTGTTGGTCTTCTCGCTCGTACCGGGGGCGACGCCGAAGAAGCCGTATTCGGGGTTGATCGCCCAGAGGCGCCCGTCGGAGCCGGGGCGGAGCCAGGCGATGTCGTCGCCGATCGTCTCGACCTGCCACTCCGGTAGTGACGACTGGAGCATGGCGAGGTTCGTCTTGCCGCACGCGGAGGGGAAGGCGCCCGCGATGTGGACGACGCGGCCGGTTTCGTGCCTCATGCGCAGGATCAGCATGTGCTCGGCCATCCAGCCCTCGTCGCGGGCCATAACGCTCGCGATGCGGAGCGCGAAGGCCTTCTTCGCCAGCAGCGCATTGCCGCCGTATGCGGAGCCGTAGGAGATGATCTCTCGCGTTTCGGGGAAGTGCGTGATGTATCTGGTCGGGTTGCTCGGCCACGCGATGTCTTCCTGCCCCTGATCGAGCGGCGCGCCCACCGAGTGCAGTGCCTTGACCCAGAAGGCCCCTTCGTCGATGGCGCCGTGCACTTCGGGGGTGACGCGAGTCATGAGCATCATGCTGACGGCGACGTACGCCGAGTCGGTAATTTCGACGCCGATCTGCGAAATCGGCCCGCCGAGGGGGCCCATCGTGAAGGGCACGACGAACAGGGTCCGACCCCGCATCGAGCCCGTGAAGAGTTCGTCGAGCGTCGACCGCATTTCCGTCGGGTCATGCCAGTTGTTGGTCGGGCCCGCGTCGATCTCATGCTCGGAGCAGATGAAGGTGCGGTCCTCCATGCGCGCGACATCGTCGCGACTGGAGCGCGCCAGATAGCTGCCGGGGCGCTTGGGGACGGGAACGATCGTGCCCGCCTCGAGCAGATCCTGGGTCAGCTCCCGGTATTCTTCGTCGGTTCCCGCCAGGTACCGGATCTCTTTCGGTTGCGTTTTCGCGGCGATCTCGTCGACCCAATCGCGAACGTCCTGAGCTACATCGTGCGTCATGGTCCCAGTCTGGGATGCACGGCCACGCGATACGGGGAAATCGCTGCGCAAAAACTGCAAAAGTTTCGTATGCTGTTGCAATGACGAATCTTCCACTGCTTGGGCAACGGATTAAGCACTATCGAACGCGTGCCGGCAAGACTTTGGATGAAGTTTCGGTGCCGGTCGGCTTGGCCGCCAGTCAGCTCTCGCTGATCGAGAACGGGAAGCGGGAACCGCGTCTTTCGCAGCTGGACGCGATTGCGACGGCGCTCGAAGTGGAAACGGGTGATCTGCTACGACAAGAGCCGCCGACGCGCCGTGCGGCACTCGAGCTAGACCTCATCCGATTGCAGCAGGGCTCCGTCTATCACCGGCTGGGGCTGCCGCAGCTGAAGCCGGGACGGTCGATGGATGATCGCGTGCTCGAGTCGCTCGTGGGGCTGCACAATGAGCTCGAGAGGAGGTCGAAGGAGGCCATCGCAACGCCCGAGCAGGCCAGGCGTGACGCGACAGCGCTCCGCGGTGAGATGGAAGCGCGGAACAACGTGTTGCCGGAGATCGACACGCTCGCGCAGGAGCAGCTGGATGCCGTCGGGCACGAGCGAGGCAGCCTGACGCACCGTTCGGTTGCGCAGATCGCGAACCGCCTCGGTTTCGAACTCGTCTTCGTCAACGACCTGCCGCACTCGACGCGCTCGGTTACCGACCTTGAAAACGGCAAGATCTTTCTTCCGACAGCCTCGATCCCCGGTGGGCACGGTCTCCGTTCGCTCGCGTTGCAGGCCCTCGCGCACCGCCTGCTGGGGCACACGCAACCGGCAACCTACAGCGAGTTTCTCAGGCAGCGGCTCGAGATCAACTACTTCGCGGCGGCAACGCTCATGCCGAAGGACAACGCCGTCGAGTATCTGCGCAAGGCGAAGAAGGAGCGCAATCTTGCGGTTGAGGACTTCCGCGACGCCTTCGGTGTGACGCACGAGACGGCCGCGATGCGGCTGACGAATCTCGCGACGACCGAGCTCGATCTGACACTGCACTTTCTGCGGGTCGACGAAGACGGCTCGATCGTGCGCGCGTACGTCAACGATGGCCTCGAGCTGCCGGCGGACCCGTCGGGGACGGTCGAGGGGCAGTATGTGTGCAGGCACTTCGCATCCCGGCTCGCCTTCGAGATGACGACGAAGGCCGCCGAGTTCCATCAGTACACCGACACGCCGACGGGAACCTACTGGTGCTCGACCCAGACGGGAACGGGAACCGACGGCGACTTCTCCATCACTATCGGCGTCCCATTCGACTCGGCCAAATACTTCAGGGGCTCCGACACTTCGTATCGCGAGACTTCCACCTGCCCGGATGCGCGCTGCTGCTCGAAGCCCGCTAGCGAGCTTGCGTACAGATGGGACGGAGCGGCGTGGGCGTCGGCCAAGATGCACCAGCACGTGCTGTCGCCGTTGCCGTCGGGAACGTTCCCCGGCGTCGACGACGTCGAACTGTACGACTTTCTCGACCGTCACACCCGCGAAGACGACCTGCCGCGGGCGTAGGCCGATCGGTGCGGGCGATCAGCGGCCGAAGCGGCGCAGCCTGAGGCTGTTGCCGACGACCATGAGGCTCGACAGCGCCATGGCGAGCCCAGCGATGAGCGGCGAGAGGAACCCGAGGGCGGCGAGCGGGATGGCGAGCGTGTTGTACGCGAATGCCCAGAACAGATTCTGTTTGATGATGCGCAGGGTAGCGCGCGCGAGCTCGATACCGGTCGCCGCGCGCTCCAACCCGACGCTGACGAGCGTTATCGACGCGGAAGCTCTCGCGACATCCGTGCCAGACCCCATCGCGATGCCGAGATCCGCTTCTGCCAGGGCCGCAGCATCGTTCACCCCGTCACCCACCATGGCCACCTGTCGGCCCTCGGCCTGCAGGCGTTTGACGTGCTCGACTTTGTCGGCGGGTACGGCACCGGCGTATACGCGGTCGATGCCCACGGTTTGCGCGATTTCGTCAGCCGCTGCTCTGTGGTCTCCCGTCACCATGATCGGCTCGATGCCCAGCTCGCGGAGCTTGCCGATCGTGGCTTTCGCGTCGCCGCGAACCTCGTCGTTCAGCATGAGGGTGCCGAGGTAGGCGCCGTCATACTCGACAGCGACGAGTGTTCCCGTCAGCGCACCGGTCTTGCCGGGGTCGACACCGATCCAGTCGGGTCTGCCGACTCGCACGCTGTGCCCCTCGAACTCGCCGACGAGGCCCGCGCCGGTAACGGTTTCGACGTCGTGCGCTGGTTTCACGGTGATCCCGGAGGCTTTTGCGGCACGGAGGACCGCGTAGGAGATCGGATGATCGCTGTCATGTTCTGCTGCGGCCGCGATGCGCAGCAGATCGACGCTCTGCACGTACGGCTCGGCGAAGACGGCACCGATGCGCATGCGGCCCTCGGTCAGCGTTCCGGTCTTGTCGAGGATCGCGACGTCGACTTTTCTCGCCGTCTCCAGTACGGTCGCGTCGCGCAGCAGCATGCCGAGCTCGCTGCCCCTTGTCGTGCCGATCAGCAGCGCGGTCGGGGTCGCGAGACCGAGCGCGCAGGGGCACGCGATGATGAGCGTCGCAACCGATGCCGAGAGCGCGGCCTCGACATCGCCCGTGACCAGCAGCCAGGTCACGAGCGTCACGATCGCCACCGCGATCACGGCGGGTACGAAGAATGACGAGATCTTGTCCGCAAGGCGTTGCACGCCCGTCTTCCCGCTCTGCGCCTGCCGCAGCATCGCGGCGATGCGCGCCAGCTCGGTGTCCGCGCCGACCTTCGTCGCCTCGATCTCCAGTGTTCTGCTGCCGTTGATCGTGCCGCCGATGACGTCGGTGCCGGGTTTCGCGGCGAGTGGCATCGATTCGCCAGTGACGATCGCGGTGTCGATGCTCGACGACCCCTCGACGACGATGCCGTCCGTTGCGATCTTCTCGCCGGGTAGCGTGCGGAAACGGTCGCCGACGCGAAGCTGGTCGGTGGGGATGCGCTCCTCGCCGTCGCCCGTCAACCGCGTTGCTTCCCGGGCGCCCAACCGTGCCAGCGCATCCAGCGCATCCGTCTGCGAGTGTTTCGCGCGAGACTCGATCATGCGACCGAGCAGCAGGAATGCGGTGACGGCGGCCGCGACTTCGAAATAGAGTTCGTGGTGCCCGGATCCGAACAGCGTCATCTCCATGCGCATGCCGATGTTGCCTGCGCCACCGAAGAAGAGCGCCCAGACCGACCACAGCATTGCGCTGAGCGTGCCGAGCGAGATCAGCGTATCCATGGTCGTGGTCCCGTGCCGCAGGCTTACGAACGCGGCACGGTGGAAGGGCCAGCCGCACCACGCGACGACAGGAATGGTCATGGCGAAGACGACCCATTGCCACGCGGGAAACTGCAGGGGAGGCACCATCGACAGCACGACGATCGGCACTGTGAGCGCCCATGCGGTCACGAGCCGGATCATGGGCCAGATCGAGACTTCGCGCGCTTCGGTTCCGGCGAGCGAGGCGCGATACCCCGTGTTCTCCACGACCGAGATGGCCGTCTCAACGCTCGCTCCTTGCGCCAGGTGCACCGTGGCGAGCTCTGTTGCGTAGTTGACTTCAGCGCGAATGCCGTCGGCTCTGTTGAGCTTGCGCTCGATGCGAGCGGCGCACGACGAACACGTCATGCCCGCGATATCGAGCTCGACGACTCCCTCGCGCTGCTGGAGCACGCTAGTTCAGCACCGTTCGGTAGCCGGCCTCGGCGATGGCTGCCTGCAGCCGGCGCTCGTCGACGGGAGCGTCCGACTGGACGAATACCTTCGACTGTCCGCCCGGCACGAGCGACACGGTGACTCCGCGCACGCCAGGTACGGCATCGACCTCTTCGATAACGCTGTTGACGCAGCGGCTGCAGGTCATGCCCTCGACGAGCACCTCTGCCGTCACGCCGGCTGGGGCTTCTGTCGCGCCGCCGCAGCATCCGCCGCCGCAGCATCCGTCACTCGGTGCGGCCTGCTCATCAATGCCGATTGCAACATCTTGCTTCATTCCGGGTCCCCGTTCATTGATCGGTTGCGTGTTCGAGCTCTCGTTAGGATTTTACGAGCCGGGTTATCGCGGCCGTTGCTTCTTCCAGTTTCTCCTGGGCGACGGGGCCGCCCTCGGCCGCCGCTTCCGAGACGCAGTGCTTGAGGTGATCGCCCATGAGTGCGAGCGCAACGTTCTCCAGCGCACTCGTGGCCGCCGACACCTGGGTCAGGACGTCGATGCAGTAGGTGTCTTCGTCGATCATGCGAGCGATACCGCGTACCTGCCCTTCGACGCGACGCATTCGCTTGAGGAGGGCCTCTTTATCCTGGGTGTATCCGTGCATGACTGTCCTTTCCGCTGCCATAATACCCCGTAGGGGTATGCAGGACAAGAGTTGGGCGTAGTGCGTCTACAGTGACAACTATGGTGCCGCAACGAGATATTCCCGCAGGCCGGGATCTCACGCTCGATCTTGTGCGCGTCGCTTGCGTCTTGCTCGTGGTGCTCGTGCACCTTCTGCTTGCGGGCGTCAGTCTCAATGATGAGGGTATCGAACTCGAGAAGACACTGGAGCTGCAGTCGTGGTTCAACGTCGTGAGCTTCATCTTCCAGATCATGCCCGCGTTCTTCCTCGTCGGCGGGTTCGCGGCGATGACCGGATGGGATTCGCTCGTTGCGCGTCGCCCGCAGGCGTCTTTCGCTGACAACGCGAGTGCCTTCGTGCGCACGCGTGTCATAAGGCTTGCACGGCCGGCGGTCGCTGTTCTCGCGTTCTTCGTTCTTGCTCTCGGTGCCGCAGCACTGCTTGGTGCACCCGCCGATCTCGTCGACGGCGTCGCGGTCGGAGTCGGGTCGCCCCTCTGGTTCCTTGCCGCCTACACGATCGCGCAGGCGCTCGCCCCGTGGCTGATCCTGGCGCACAGGAGCCGACCGGTTCTGACGTTGGTGACGCTGATTGCGATTGCGGCGGCATTCGACGCGCTGCGCTGGTTGACCGGCAACGACTATCTGGGAGTCCCGAACGTCGCTTTCGTGTGGCTGAGCATTCACCAGCTCGGGTTCTGGTACCGCGACGGCTGGTTTGCGAACAAGCGCGCGTGGCAGCTTCTGGCCATCGTTGCCGCCGCGTACACGGCATGTATAGGCCTCGTGTGGGCGGGTCCGTACTCGTGGAACATGCTCGAGAACCAGTTCCCGGCGACCGTGCCGCTGGTGCTGCTCGGTGTGGCGCAGGGAGCGCTGCTGGCGCTCGCGAAACGACCGCTCACCGCGCTGATGCGGACACGATGGGCGCAGGGGGCAGTGTTCCTGACCGGAACCCGGCTCATGACGATCTACCTGTGGCACCTGCCGGTGATCATGGCGGTCGTGGGTGTGCAGCTGTTGATGCCGCAGTGGCTGTCAGACCCCGGCAGCGCACGATGGTGGCTGGAGCGCATTCCGATCTACGCTGTTGTACTCGGAGCCGTCTATCTGCTCTCACTCGCACTCGTGCGACTGGAATCGCCGCCGGCGGACGCCGCGCAATCGCGCATCCTCGGGCTGCCCGTCGCGCTCTTGTCGGTACTGGCCTTCATCACGGGACCCATGCTCATCATGGTGTTCGACCTCTCGCTCGTGAATGCCGCGATCGCGCTTATCGGTTGCGTGATCGCCCTGTTGCTGCTGTCGGGGCGCGCGCCAGGAGCGCGTCGTCAACGTCGTCGGCGTGACGCAGCGACAGCACGAGAAACGGCATGATCCAGCGGCGCAGCGACGGCCGCAGCCCCCGCGAACGCTGCGCATCGCGCACCTGAGCGCCGATCGTCAGCAGTGCGGGAATCATGGTCATGATCAGCGACAGCGCGAGTGCCAGTCGTTCCGAGAGCCGAAACGGCCAGGCCGCCATCATGTCCGATACCCGCGTCGTTCTCGATAGCACGCTCGCCAGCGTGAAGATGGCGAGGATGCGCGCTGCTGCCGTACCCGCGGCGAGCCCGTCCTGCAGCAACCACAGGGTGCCGCCTATGAATACGACGAAGGGGAGTGTTCGCAAGAGATCGCGCAAGACGATGCCGGGGCGGAGCGCTGCCAGCGCGATCGCAATCGCCGTGACGGCTGCAGCCGCCCCGATCGTCACGAGCGAGACCGGTGCGAGCGCCAACGCGAGGGAGAGCACTGCCAGACCCAGTACCTTGACCGACGCCGGGCACCTGTGCAGTGGTCCTCTGCCGGGGATGAAGAGGGAGATCATACGAGCGACCGCTCGTATCGGTCGATGATCTCCACGGCGGTGCCCTGCGCGGTCACTCGGCCGTGCTGCACGAGCAGCGCCTGATCGCAGCGGGAGGCCAGGTCGAGATCGTGCGTTACGAGCACGACTCGCTCGGCGGCAGGGGAGAGCAGACGATCGGCCACGATGCGGCGGTGTCGCGCATCCAAGAGGCTCGTCGGTTCATCGGCGATGACGAGATCGGGCTCAGCGACGAGAATCGAGCAGAGTGCGAGCCGCTGCTGCTGGCCGCTCGAGAGCGAGTGGCACGGGCGATCGGCGAACTCCGTCAGCGAGTGCTCTGCAAGGGCGGCGTTGACCTTCGCGTCGATCTCCTCGCGGCGGAGTTTCCGCCCGCCCGACCGTGTTCCGCGAAGGCTCAGCGCGACGTCTTCGCGAACCGTCGGCATGATCGGCTGAGCGCCGGGGTTGCTGAAGAGGTACCCGAGGTTCTCGGGTGCGATGACTCGCCCCGACGACGGTTTCACGAGCCCGCCCAGCGCGCGGGCGAGGGTCGTCTTGCCGGAGCCGTTCTCGCCGATGATCGCCGTGCGGGCAGCGGTGAGTTCGAAGCTGACGTTGTGCAACAGCCGGGCAGCGCCCTCCGGTGACTGAGCGGTGACGGATACGTTCTCGAAGCGGATCACGGTTCTCGGGGGCTGTTCGTCGTTGCCGAAGCGACCGTTTCGGCGGGCTCTGCGGGGGATGTGGTTCGGAAGCTCGGGAACGCCTGCGGATACGCCTTCCAGAGTGCCATCGTGACGAGCGCCGCGATGACCACCTTGATCGTGTCTCCCACGAGGAAGACGCTGCTCTGCAGGGCCGTCTCGGTCAGCGACGTTCCGACGATGAATGACTGTACGGGGATGCCGAAGAGATAGACGACGAAGATGCCGCCGACGACAAGGCCGGCAGCGGTGCGCAGCCACGTCGGTCTCGTGGCTCCCGCGTGGATGATCAGGCCGATGACCGCGGCGCCGGCGATCCAGCCGAGCATGTACCCGGCCGAGGGGCCGAAGAACACGCCGATACCGCCTCGCCCTCCTGCCAGTAGCGGAAGCCCCACGGCGACCAGGATGAGGAAGAGCGTCACGGAGGCCGCGCCTCGCCAGGGGCCAAGAACGGAGCCGGCCAACATGACGCCGAGAGTTTGCGCTGTCACGGGAACCGCGCCGCCGAACAGCGGTAGCGCGGGCATGAGGCCGAGGATCGCAATGATCGCGGCGAACAGCACGAGACGGGCGGGGCCTGCGGTTGAGCGCACGGAATCCTCCTCCTGAACAGTGTTCACTGAACGGTGTTCAGCTTACACAACGGAGGGCGGTCGTTGCGCGGGTAGCATTGCCGTCATGGATGTTGACCGGCTCGTCGTGGTGACGCTCGGCCTCCTTGATCGGCGCGGTCTTCCGGATCTCTCGATGCGTGCGGTTGCGTCCGAGCTCGGCGTGCAGCCGAGTGCGCTGTACTGGCACGTCCGGAGCAAGCAGGAGCTGCTGGGGTTGGTTGCCGACCGCATCGTCGATGGTGCACGTGAAGCCTCTTCTTTGGATGATCAGGTGGCGGCGCTGCGGGATGCTCTGCTTGCGCATCGGGATGGTGCCGAGCTGGTCGCTTCGTCGATCGCTTTGGGCATGGGCGGCGGTGGGCTTCGCGCGAAACTCGCGCTTGCGGCCGAGCGTGAAGGGGTTGTGGAGGAGTATCGCCGTTCGGCTACCGAGGCGCTTGCGCTCGTGCTGTTGGGGCATACGCAGTTGGAGCAGCAGCGTGCGCAGGCGAGGGAGATCGGTATTGAGATGGGTGAGGATGGGCCGCATCCGGATCTGAGCGATCTCGTGCGGTTGGTCACGGGTTCGGTCGGTCGGGGGTCGTAGACCTGATAGTCTGTTCCGGTCCCTTTGCCCCCATAGCTCAGGGGATAGAGCGTCTGCCTCCGGAGCAGAAGGCCGTAGGTTCGAATCCTACTGGGGGCGCTGAAATCAAGCCCGAGCGAAGCTCGGGCATTTCAGCGCCCGAGCCGCCCACTGGCGGCTCCCCATCGTAGCGAGCAACGCGAGCGAGGGGTAGGCGCTGAAATCAAGCCCGAGCGAAGCTCGGGCATTTCAGCGCCCGAGCTGCGCGCTGGAGCTCTGTGGAGCGGGCCATTGCTGGCCCGCTCGCGACGCCAGCGCCGTGAGCGTCCCGCGAACAGGGCGGCTCCCCACCGCCCAGTGTGCCGAATGTCGGGGAAATCGACGGCCACGCCCCAATGTCGGTCTAGCGGCCCGACATCCGGGAAAATCCATACATTCGGCACATTCGACCGTTCTCCGGCCTAGCCCAAGCCCACGCCGCTGCTTCATGTCTGCCGGGCACCATCCCAGATTCGCAGACCCGTTTCCGAAATCTCTTCATTCGTCAACTATCGCGAGCCGCGCAGACCTCCGCGGTGCCCGAGAACCGGGTGACGGGCGATCAGGGTCGTCTTCCTCCCAGAGCCCCCGGGGTCCCGGGATGCGCTTCCCCACAATTGCAGCACCTTGGTGCGCTCGTGCAGGAAGCTCCCCGGTTGATCCAGAACGCTTCGCGAGAAAGTGAATGTACCCCTGCAACCGCGCCACGGCGATCGTCGTGCCGGGCATGTCGTTCATCCAGAACCGCGCGGATCCGATGGGCCAGCGCTTCGGGTCTGCTCCGATCCGTCTCGGCGGGCGAAGCATTCCCGTGCCACCGATGTCGATCCCGCAGCGGTTGTTCGTGTCGTGTTCTGGGCTTTCGGCCCCCGCGGTTTCGCCAGGGTGTCGATCCATGTGGAGTCGAGCAGCGCACGGACGGCATTCGACCACCTCACCAGCGGCAGCGGGCGGCACGTGGTCTACGGGTACGCCACGGGAGTACCGGTGGCTGTGGATGCGTCCGAGCTTGTGCCGCGCGGGATCAGCGTTCTGGGGCTCGGTGGCCAGGCGGCGCTTCCCCGGTGTTCAGCCCGCAGTGGTGAAAGGGTACGGAGCACCTCGCCGAAGGTAATCTCCGTCCTCTGATCGGACAGCGTTTCCCGCTTGCCGAAGCGAACCCGGCGCACAGGGCGATCGAAGCCCGCGAAACTAGGGGAAGGACCTGCCTGCATCCCTGACGCAAGTCTCACGTACCGGCCCGACGGTCGTGACCGAACGGAGCGGCCCTATCGCTCCCGTGCTCACTATGGCCGCTTGACGCCGATGTCGGCTGCTCCGGAACCGGCGGTACTCAAAACACTGTCGAGGAGTCCGGGGAAGCGGTTGTCGATGTCTTCGCGGCGCAGATGGACATAGCAGCGAGTTCCTTCGTCGCGAGTGCGAGTGAGCCCCGCTGACCGCAGGACCTGCAGGTGCTTGCTCAGTGTCGACGGCGCTACCGGCGCATCCAGTTCGCCCCACTGCCGTTCGGATCCGTCGGAGAGCAGGCGCACGATCCCGAGACGCACCGGATTCGACAGCGCTGCGAGCACGGTCGTGAGCTGCGTCGCTCCGAGATCTGGGTGCACCTGTTTGGACATGGAACCAGTATCCCATTAGTCTTATGTTCGTTATTCGTGAAACAACGAACATTGGATTGCATGACCTCTCGACCTCTCTGGCTGATCGGCCTGTTCGTCGCCGCCCTTGCCCTGGGCACCGACGAGTTCGTCATCGCGGGCCTACTGCCGACCATCGCCGCCGACCTTGCGATTAGCACCGGTGCGGCAGGACAGCTCGTCACCGTCTTCGCGCTCACCTTCGCCCTCGGCGCTCCTGTGATGGGGGTGCTGCTCGATCCCTTCCCGAGGCGACGAGTGCTCTTGGGCGGGCTCGCTGTCTTCGCCATCGCGAACCTGGCTGCCGTAGTTGCTCCCACTTTCGCGCTCCTGCTGGCTCTCCGAGTGCTCGCGGGGCTGGCTGCCGCAGTTGTTTCCGCGACCGCGTTCGCCGCGGCAGGCCAGGGCGCCCCTGAGGGTAAGCAGGGCAGCTATCTAGCCGTGGTCACCGCAGGGCTCACGGTCGCACTGTTCACCGGTGTACCGCTGGGAGCGTGGGTCGGGGGCCTCTTCGGGTGGCGCTCCACGTTCTTGCTGATCGCCATCGTCAGTGTCCTCGCCCTGACGACGATTGCGATCAGACTTCCGCATCTGCCGGGAAGCCGCGGGAAGACCCTCCCGGAACGACTGCGACCACTCCGGGACACACGCGTGCTGCGCCTCGTCGTCGCCGTATTTCTGTCGGGAAGTGGCGGCTTGATGTTCTACAGTTACCTCGCGCCGATACTCGAGAATCTCCACGGCTCAACCGATCGGCTCCCCGCCGTTCTGCTCCTGGTGGGGATCGTCGGCGTGCCGTCCGCATTCTTCGGCGGCTGGCTTGCCGACAGGTACGGAGGCCGACTCTCGCGGTTGGTCGTGACCGGCGGACACTCGTTGGCGCTCGCTCTCATGGCGCTGATCGTCTTCACAGGGTCTCCGTTGCCGCTCTTCCCGATCGGCCTGGCGGTCTGGTCGGTCTTCGCCTGGGCGCTCAACCCGCCCCTGCAATCCAGTACCATCGAAGCTGCACCCGATTCCGCGATGGGCGCCATTTCGCTCAATATCTCTGGTCTGTACCTTGGCACCGCAGTCGCAGGGGCTGTAGGCGGTCTCGTCGTCGACACCATCGGTGAAGCCTGGATTCCCCTCATTGGCGCGATACTGCTCGCGCTCGCCTGGTGCAGCGCATCGTTTCGGATGGCGCACGCCAAACCGTCGTAAGACTCCCGAGCACTCCTGTTGAATCACGGGCCGTCCCGCCCGGTGTTCCTCCGAACGGCGGGTGCGGCGTCGCCGAGCGCACTCCCGTTTTCGCGCCTACGAATCTGTGCGAAACTCGATGCGTGCGTCGAATCGAGTCTGAATTTGTGCTGCGCGCCGCGCATCCTACGGAGTATCGCATCCTGGCAACGCCCGTGCCCGCGTACGCGGCGCGTGAACGAGTGGTGGTCGCGTTCGACGGTGAGGAGATCGTGCCCGAAACGGTTGAAGAGCGACACGGGCAGCGAGAGCTTCGAGTGTCGACCCCGGCCGGTGAGCTGTCGTTCTCGTTGCAGGCGGAGATCGAGGGCAGTGCGCCCATCCCCTGGATGGACGACCCTCAGCGTTACGCGGCCACGTCGCGCTACGTCGATGTGGATGCTGTGCGTGCGTTCGCGTCCGAGCGCTTCGGAGGGGCCGAGCCGCGGGTCGCTGTCGAAGCGATCGTTCGCTGGATCGCCAGATCGTTCGAGTACCGTCCCGAGCTGTCGGATCTCGACGATACCTCGACCGACTCGCTGCAGAAGTCGGGCGGTATGTGCCGTGATTATGCGCACGTGACGATCGCGCTCGTCCGCGCGCTGGGCATCCCGGCCCGCTATGTCAGTGTGTATGCGCCGCAGCTGCAGCCGCAGGACTTCCACGCGGTTGCCGAAGTGTTCATCGACGAGCAGTGGTGGCTCGTGGACGCGACGTTCTTGGCTCCGCGCGCGAGCATGATCAGGATTTCGACGGGGCTCGATGCCGAGGAGACCGCTTGGGCGACGAACACTGGATCCGGTGTCACGCTGCGGTCGATGCGCGTTGATGCGACCAATGACGAAACGCTAGAGATCGAGTCGAGTGACGAGTGGGTGCAGTTGCGCTGACCCGCAGCTGCCTCTGGGATGACACGCAAGAGCCTCCTTGAGCCTCCCGGGCTTGCCCGTTCTTCGACTCCCGTGCTCGCCCCTCCGAGCGTCCTGTGTATGCCCCATCGTCTTCGAGCACGTCAACTTCTCGGTCGCTGAGCGACGACACGCCGTGAAAACGCCTTCTCATCGCCGGGCGACCGAGAAGTTGACACGGAAGCGCGGCGGAGGAGCGAATTCGGTTGGGACGGGATGCGGGGATGCGGATGCTGTGGGGAGGCGAGAGGGCAGGCGCTGAGGGCAGATGCTGCGCAGGAGGCGCTGCGGCGCCGCAGGCAGTCGCTACTCGCCCGGGTCGGGCATGTTGAGCGAGACGGTTTCGACCAGGCCCTCTGCATCCGAGGGGTCGCCGAAGTACGTGGATCCGACCGCGACGACGTAGCCGCCGAACTCTTCCGCGACGGTGCCGATGCCGACTTCGTTCGTATACCCCTCGTCGTCACCCAGTTCGGTGCCGCTGGGTGCGACGCCTACCAGCAGCATCTGTTCTGCTGTGACGTGCGTAAAGGCGCAGACGATGCCGTCGGCGTCGGCGATGGTTTCGAACACCGGCGGCAGATCTCGTGCCGCTTCGTCGGTCGGGGTGAAGTTCGGATCGAAGTCGTAGAGCTGATCGAGCGTGAGGACCTCTTCGCACGTGACATCGAGCGCGTCTCCGCCGCCGAGCGGCGACTGCGTCGGCGGCTCTTCCGGCTCGCCTTCGCTCGCGGACGGTTCGGGAGTTGCTGATGGGTCCTGCAGGCCGGGGACGTGCTCGTCGTCAGCGGGTGCGAGGAGGCCGGGCTGGCATCCCGTCAGACCGATCGTGACGAGTGCGAGCGCTACAGGAGCTACGAGTGCACGGATACGCATGCACCAAGCATAGGATTGAGCGTATGAATCCAGCCGCCTTGACGCGTGCCGTGTTCGCCGCCGCCGAGCGTGCGATCTCGCGCCGCAACCCGGAAATTGCCGTTACCGAAGCCGATATCGTGCTGGAGCGACCCAGGCAGAGGGAACACGGCGACTGGGCGACGAACGTGGCCATGCGATTCGCGAAGCGCGTCGGCACGAATCCGCGCGAACTGGCCGCCGACATTGCATCCGAACTCACAATGACCGAAGGCGTGGCGAAGGCAGAGGTGGCCGGCCCGGGGTTCATCAACGTCGTGCTCGATACTGCTGCGGCCGGCGAACTGGCCAGGGCAATCGTCGAGGAGGGCGATTCGT
Source organism: uncultured Agrococcus sp. (assembly GCF_945915485.1). GTDB lineage: Bacteria > Actinomycetota > Actinomycetes > Actinomycetales > Microbacteriaceae > Agrococcus. The sequence goes on along the minus strand of NZ_CAMEFJ010000013.1, from coordinate 23,300 downwards.
TCGGGTTTTCCGACGCGCTGGCCGACAAGGTCATCAACCTCGAGTTCGTTTCCGCCAACCCCACCGGCCCCATCCATATGGGAGGCACTCGCTGGGCCGCCGTCGGCGATGCCCTTGCGCGCGTGCTGCAGACGCAGGGCGCGACCGTCACCCGCGAGTACTACTTCAACGACCACGGCGCGCAGATCGATCGCTTCGCCAGGAGTCTTGTCGCAGCGCACAGGGGTGAGTCGGCGCCGGAGGACGGGTACGGCGGTCTGTACATTCACGACATCGCCGCGAAGGTCGCCGAGCGGTACGACGGCGACCTCGACGGGCTCGACGATGCCGCGCTGCAGGAGGCGTTCCGATCGACCGGCGTCGCCCTCATGTTCGGTGAGATCAAGCAGGATCTCGAGGATTTCGGCGTCGAATTCGACGTGTTCTTCCACGAGCACGAAGTCCAGTCGAACGGAGATGTCGAGCGCGCCATCGAACGGCTCCGCGAGCTCGGGCACGTCTTCGAGCACGAGGGCGCGACATGGCTGCGCACGACCGACTTCGGCGACGACAAGGATCGCGTCATCGTTCGCTCGAACGGGGCACCCGCGTACTTCTCCGGCGATCTCGCCTACTACTTGAACAAGCGCGAGCGGGGTTTCAACCAGTGCATCATCATGCTCGGAGCAGACCACCACGGCTACGTCGGTCGCATGATGGCGATGTGCGCCGCGTTCGGCGACACCCCCGGGGACAACCTGCAGCTGCTGATCGGCCAGATGGTCAACCTGGTCAAGGACGGCAAGCCCGTTCGCATGTCCAAGCGTGCAGGCACGATCGTGACGATGCAGGACCTCGTGGATGCCGTTGGTGTCGACGCGGCCCGTTACGCGCTCGAGCGCTCGAGTGCGGACACGCCGTTGGACATCGATCTCGAACTGTTGCAGAAGCGTTCCAACGAGAACCCCGTCTTCTACGTGCAGTACGCGCACGCCCGCACCTGCGCTGTTGCGCGGAATGCGGCAGCGTCGGGCGTCGACCGCAGCGAATTCGACGCGAGCCTGCTCGATCACGAGACCGAGTCGGCCCTCCTTGGCGCCCTCGCCGATTATCCGCGTATCCTTACAGCGGCGGCAACGCTGCGAGAACCGCACCGCGTTGCCCGGCACATCGAGGAGATCGCCGGTCACTATCACCGGTGGTACGACGCCCGACGCGTGATCCCGCAGGGCGATGACGAGGTTACGACCGTGCACAGGACGCGGTTGTGGCTGAACGACGCAGTGCGCACCGTGATCGCGAGCGCACTCGATAAGCTCGGCGTCCAAGCACCCGAGCGCATGTAGCTGGAGATTCTGTGACGAACCCCCTTGCACCTTCGCTGCTTCCCACCGAAAGTGTCGACGCTCTGCACGAAGGCGTTTGGCCAGCCCACGCGGAGCGGGTCGACGGTGTCGTGCAGTTCGCCGGGAAGCCCTTGACCGAGCTCGCTGCCGAATACGGCACGCCGCTGCTGCTGATCGACGAGCGCGAGGTACGCGAGCGTGCGCGAACGTTCAGGGAGACGTTCGAGCGCCACCTCGGCGACGTGCACGTCTACTACGCGGGCAAAGCGCTGCTGACGGCGGATGTCGCCACCTGGATGATCGACGAGGGTTTGCGCGTCGACGTCTGCTCGCTCGGAGAGATGGCGCTCGCGCTCGCGGCGGGAGTTCCTGCCGCGCAGATGGGTCTGCACGGCAACAACAAGTCGGATGCCGAGATCGAACGCGCCGTGCGAGAGGGGCTCGGCTCGATCGTGCTCGACAGTCTCGAGGAGATCGATCGGGTCGCCGCAGCCGCAGCCGCTGCCGGTCAGCAGCAGCCTGTTCGCCTCCGGGTGGCGGTCGGCGTCCACGCGTCTACACACGACTATCTCGCGACGGCGCACGAGGATCAGAAGTTCGGCGTGGTGCCCTCCGCGGTGCCGGAGCTCGTGGCGCGCATCCGCTCACACGAGAGTCTGCGACTGCTCGGGCTGCACTGCCACATCGGTTCGCAGATCGCCTCGAGCGGCGGGCACATCGAGTCGGCCGCCAGGATGCTCGAACTGCACGCGTCGTTGCTCGCCGACGGCGACATCCCTGAATTGAACCTCGGCGGCGGCTTCGGCATCCGGTACGTGGAGTCCGACGACGAGATAGATCTGGAGACGTTCGCCTCCGAGCTGAACACTGCTGTCGACGAAACCTGCTCTCGACTGGGAATCGCGCGTCCGACGCTCTGTTTCGAACCCGGTCGCTCGATCGTCGGCCCCGCGGGGGTAACCCTGTACGAAGTCGGAAACATCAAGCCCGTGCAGCTCGAAGGCGGCACCCGCACGTACGTTTCCGTCGACGGAGGGATGAGCGACAACGCGAGGCCCGCGCTCTACGGAGCCGAATACTCGGCTCGTATCGTGAATCGAGCATCCGATGGCGAGGCGATGCTTGCACGCGTCGTGGGCATGCACTGCGAGTCGGGAGACATCGTCGTGCTGCACGAATGGCTGCCGGCAGACGTTCGAAGGGGCGACTTGCTCGCGGTCGCTGCGACGGGGGCGTACTGCCATTCGCTCTCGAGCAACTACAACGCGAAACCGCGCCCGGGCATGGTGTCCGTGCGCGACGGAGAAGTGCGGCGCATCATTCGCCGCGAGACACTGGACGATGTGCTGGCCCGGGATCTCGGGTTGGCACGACGAAACACCCTGGAGGAAACATCTTGAACGAGTACCGTAGCCTGCGCGTAGCCCTTTTGGGAGCCGGAAGTGTCGGATCACAGGTGGCACGACTGCTCTTGGAACGCGGTGACGAATACGAGGCGCGCGTAGGGGCGCGACTCGAGCTCGCGGGCATCGGCGTTCGCAATGTGCACGCGCAGCGCGATGTCGAGCTGCCGGAGGAGCTCCTCACCGACGATCTCGAGCAGCTTGTCGCTTCGAGCGACATCGTCATCGAGCTGATGGGCGGTATCGAACCCGCAAGAACCCTGCTGCTGGGAGCGCTGAAAGCGGGCGCCGATGTCGTGACCGCCAACAAGGCACTCGTCGCCGCCCACGGACCGGAGCTCCACGCGGCCGCGGCGACGGTTGGGGCGCAGCTGTCGTTCGAAGCGGCGGTCGGAGGTGCGATTCCGATCATCCGGCCCCTCGAAGCTTCGCTGGCCGGCGACCGCGTCAACCGCGTCATGGGCATCGTCAACGGCACCACCAACTACATCCTCGACAAGATGCACAGAGAAGGCGCTTCGCTGGAAGAAGCGCTGCGAGTTGCGACCGAGCTCGGATACGCGGAAGCCGACCCGACTGCCGACATCGAAGGTTTCGACGCCGCCAGCAAAGCCACGATCCTCGCGTCGCTCGCATTCCACACGACGGTGCCGGTCGAGTCGGTATACCGCGAAGGCATAACCGGCATCACGGCGGATATGGTCGCGCAGGCCGAGAAGGATGGCCGGGTCATCAAGCTGCTCGCGATCTGCGAGCGCGTCAACGGCGACGGGGGAGAGCGTGTCAACGCCCGTGTCTACCCCGCCCTCGTCGCCGCCGATCACCCCCTGGCGGCCGTGCACGAGGCGAAGAACGCCATCTTCGTCGAGGCGGAAGCCGCGGGCGACCTCATGTTCTACGGAGCCGGCGCGGGAGGCATTGAAACGGCGAGCGCAGTGCTCGGCGACCTCGTGTCGCTTGCTCGTCGCCACATCGCGGGCGGCCCGGGAACTGCCGTGACCCCGACCGCGAACCTCACGATCGCTCCCATGGACGAGGTCGTGACTCGCTACCAGGTCACGCTCGAGGTTCGTGACCAGCCGGGTGTCATGTCGAGGCTCGCCGGGCTGTTCGGCGACAACGGAGTATCCATGGAGTCGATCGAGCAGCGCTCGAGCGACGACGAAGCGCTCGCGACGCTCGTCGTCGGCACGCACGCGGCGAAGGAGTCCGACCTGCAGTCGGTCATCACGGCACTCGCGGAGCACAGCGATGTCGTGAGCGTTTCGTCCTTCGTTCGCGCCGAGGCGGTCTGACCGGTGAACGTCCCGGCAGGGAGGTCGGTGCGCGTTCGAGTTCCGGCGACGAGCGCGAATCTCGGGCCCGGTTTCGACACGCTCGGTCTCGCGCTGAACGTGCACGATCACGTCACCGTGACCGTTTCCGAAACGCCGGGCGTACGGGTCCGCATCCGTGGCGTCGGCGAGGGCTCGGTGCCGCAGGACGAACGCAACCTGGTGGCAACGACGCTCCTGCACGTGCTCCGCAGCGCCGGATGCGATGTACCGGGGCTCGACATCCTGGCCGAGAACGGCATCCCGCACGGGAGAGGAATGGGATCTTCCGGGGCGGCTATCGTCGCCGGCATCCTGGCCGCCAAGGGGCTTATGGAGGGGGTCGAAGAGATCTCCGACGACGACGTGCTGCGTATCGCCAATGAGCTCGAGGGGCATCCCGACAATGTGGCTCCCGCGATCTTCGGCGGTCTGACCATCGCGTGGGTCGACGATGAGGGCCCGCACCATCAGAAGCTCGCGGTCCACAGGGGAGTCTCGCTGCTGCTGGCCGTGCCGACACGCGAGTTGTCGACCGAGGTCGCTCGCTCGCTGCAGCCCGATTCGGTGCCGCACAAAGACGCCGTGTTCAATCTTGCGCGGGCCGCGCTGCTCGTTGCGGCGCTCTCGCAGAGCCCCGAACTGCTCCTGCCGGCGACGGAAGACCGGCTCCACCAGACCTACAGGGCGGAGGCCATGCCCGAGACTTCCTCGCTCGTGAACGCACTGCGGAATGCCGGTCACGCTGCCGTCGTCTCGGGCGCCGGGCCGAGTGTTCTGGTGATGTGCAGCGACCCGGAGCAGCGCATCCGAGCAGCGGATCTCGTAGAGGCCGCGGATGGCGAATGGCAGGCGATGCTCCTGGCCGTTGACATCGCGGGTGCTACAGTGGAGATACTTCCCGCAAGCGAGCGCCGGTAGCGCCGCACTCGGTGAAGGGTTTCCCTCGAATCAACGCACGACAGACATACATTGCGTTTCGTGTTGATCCGATTTTCTGAATTCTGCCGCGTTCTAGCGGCACATACCCACATGAAGGAGTACTCGCGAACATGACGAGCGAGCAGACCCAGGGCAGCAACGACGCGGAAAGCGTCGCCCAGACCAATCAGGAACCGACGGCAGACGCAACAGCTGCGGAAGCACCCAAGCGTCGCACTCGACGCGCGACCACGAAGACCGTCACGGCGAACCAGCAGGGCGAGGATGCCGTCGGTGACAGCTCGGCCGAGGCTCCCGCCGAGGAGAAGCCGAAGCGTCGTCGCCGCACGAAGGCGGAGATCGAGGCGGACAAGCAGGCAGCGGAAGCCGCCAAGAAGGCCGCCGAGGAGGCAGGCGAGGCTCCCGCTGAGGAGAAGCCGAAGCGTCGTCGCCGCACGAAGGCGGAGATCGAGGCGGACAAGCAGGCTGCGGAGGCCGCGAAACAGGAAGCAGCGCCGGCGGCAGAAGCTGCATCCGCAACGCCCGCCGAGCAGAAGAGCGGCAAGAAGGCCGACGCCGACAAACAAGAACGGGCCACGGACGCCGGGCAGAGCGGGGACTCGCCGAAGGATTCGGCGGCCGACGTTCAGCAGCACGACAAGAGCGAGCAGCAGAGTGGCCAGCAGGGCAAGCAGTCGCGATCCAAGAAGTCCGGCAAGCAGGACTCCGCTGACAGCGACAGCAAGAACCAGGGCGACAAGAACCAAGGCGATAAGAACCAGGGCGATAACAACGACGGCCAGGGTGAAGGCTCCGGTCGCGGCCGCCGTCGTCGCGGTAAGAACGACGACCAGGGCGAGCAGAAGGGCGAGCAGCAGTCCTCGCGCGATGACTCCGACGACTCGGATGATGACAAGGGCGAGGGTCGCGGCCGTCGTCGTCGTGGACGTGGTCGAGGCGACGACCAGAACCAACAGCAGTCGGGCGACAGCAAGGGCCGTCGTACTCGCGACCGCGGCCGCCGCGGAGGCGACGCCGACCCCGAGATCTTCGAGGACGATGTTCTGCTGCCCATCGCCGGTGTTCTCGAAGTGCTCGACAACTACGCGTTCGTCCGCACGGCGGGGTATCTCCCCGGCGCCAACGACGTGTACGTGTCGCTCGGCCAGGTGAAGAAGTACAACCTGCGTAAGGGCGACGCGATCGTCGGAGCCATCAAGCAGCCGCGCGAGGGTGAGCAGAACAACTCGCGCCAGAAGTACAACGCGCTCGCGAAGGTCGAGACCATCAACGGCAAGACCCCGGAAGAGAACGCGAACCGCGTCGACTTCGGTGATCTCACACCCGTCTACCCGCAGGAGAAGCTGCGTCTCGAGACGGAGGCGAGCAAGCTCTCGACGCGCGTCATCGACCTCGTAGCGCCGATCGGCAAGGGCCAGCGCGGGCTCATCGTGTCCCCGCCGAAGTCGGGCAAGACGATCGTCATGCAGGCCATAGCGAATGCGATCGCGCAGAACAATCCCGAAGTGCACCTCATGATCGTCCTCGTGGACGAGCGCCCCGAGGAGGTTACCGACTTCGAGCGCACGACGAAGGGCGAGGTCATCTCCTCGACCTTCGATCGCCCCGCTGAGGACCACACGACGGTCGCAGAGCTGGCGATCGAGCGTGCGAAGCGCCTCGTCGAACTCGGTCATGACGTCGTCGTGCTGCTCGACGGCATCACGCGACTCGGACGCGCCTACAACCTCTCTGCCCCCGCATCCGGGCGTGTGCTCTCCGGCGGCGTCGACGCGAGCGCGCTCTACCCGCCGAAGAAGTTCTTCGGAGCAGCGCGCAACATTGAAGAGGGAGGCTCGCTTACGATTCTCGCGACCGCCCTCGTCGAGACCGGGTCGAAGATGGACGAGGTCATCTTCGAGGAGTTCAAGGGCACCGGCAACATGGAACTGCGCCTTTCGCGCCAGTTGGCGGACAAGCGCATATTCCCCGCAGTGGATGTCAATGCGTCCGGAACCCGTCGCGAAGAGATGCTCCTCGGCACGGAAGAGACGAAGGTCATGTGGCGTCTGCGCCGCGCGCTGGCCGGTGTCGACCAGCAGCAGGCGCTCGACGTCGTCCTCCGCAACCTCGGGGAGACGCAGTCGAACGTCGAGTTCCTGGTGAAGGTGCAGAAGTCGATTCCCGGCGCCGACAAGGAGTAAAGCGTGTTCGAGAACGTGGAGGCACTGCTGGAAGAGCACGCCGACGTCGAACGACAGCTGTCCGATCCCGAACTGCATTCGGATCAGGGGCGCGCCAAGAAGGTTAACCGTCGGTACGCGGAACTGAACCAGATCAAGGCGGCCTATGAGCGCTGGACGGGCGCGAACGTCGACCTGGATGCTGCTCGCGAGCTCGCGAAGGAAGATGACGCGTTCGCGGAAGAGATTCCCGGCATGGAAGATGCCGCGCAAGAAGCAGAGGAGCGACTGCGCCGTCTGCTGATTCCGCGCGACCCCGATGACGGTCGCGACGTGATCATGGAGATCAAAGGAGGCGAGGGCGGCGAGGAATCGGCGCTTTTCGCGGCGGATCTGCTGCGCATGTACGAGCACTACGCTTCGGCCCGCGGCTGGAAGGTCGAGATGCTCGAGCACACGACGAGCGACATGGGCGGTTTCAAGGATGTGCAGGTCGCGATCAAGGGGTCGTCGAACGACCCCGCGGAGGGTGTCTGGGCCTCGTTGAAGTACGAGGGCGGCGTTCACCGTGTCCAGCGCGTGCCGGCCACGGAGACGCAGGGGCGCATCCATACCTCGACTACCGGTGTTCTGGTATTTCCCGAGGTTGACGAGCCGGAGGAGGTCGAGATCAGCCAGAACGACCTCAAGATCGACGTGTACAGGTCGTCGGGCCCGGGCGGACAGAGCGTGAACACGACCGACTCGGCCGTGCGCATAACGCACCTGCCGACCGGGATCGTCGTCTCGATGCAGAACGAGAAGAGTCAGCTGCAGAACCGCGAGGCGGCGATGCGCGTACTGCGCGCGCGAATTCTCGCGAAGCAGCAGGAAGAGATCGAAGCGGCCGCGTCCGATGCGCGTCGTTCGCAAATCCGGGGCATGGATCGTTCGGAGCGCATCCGTACCTACAACTTCCCGGAGAACCGCATCGCCGACCACAGAACCGGCTTCAAGGCGTACAACCTCGACCATGTGATCAACGGCAGTCTGCAGCCGGTAATCGACAGCTGCATCCAGGCGGACGAAGAGGCCAGGCTCGCTTCCCTCGGCGAAGACTCCTGAACCCGAAAGCGCATGAAGCCCCCGTCGCAATCGCATTCGAGCGCGCACGGGGGCTTCTGGCGTTTCTGGAGTGTCGAGGTCGCGACCGACACCGGCATCGGCCTGGCCTTCATCGCATTCCAGACCATCATCGTGCTCGATCTCGGAGGAGGAGCGACGGAGGTCGGCTGGCTGCAGTCGGCTCGCTGGCTCCCTTACGTGATTCTCGGGCTTCTCGTCGGAGCGCTCGTCGAGGGCTACCGGAGGCGCACGGTCATGATCCTCAGCGACCTCATGCGCGCTCTCCTGCTGATCGGCATCGGCCTGCTGTGGCTCGCCGGTGTCGGCAGCATCTGGGCACTCCTGGCCGCTGTCCTGCTACTGGGAACCGCCAGCCTCTTCAACGACTCCGCGTCGCAAGCGTTCGTGCCTCGATTGGTCGCAAGAGACGTTCTCCTGCGGGCGCATCAGCGGCTCGATGCGGGAGCGAACGCCGCACAGTCGGCGGGTCCGGCGCTGTCGGGAGTGGTCATCGCCTGGCTCGGTGCGCCGATCTCCCTGCTCGCCGCCGGGTTCGCTCACCTCGTGTCGGTGTTCACGCTGCTGACGCTGCGTGTCGACGAGCCCCTGTCGCAACGGCCGAGCCGGCTCGGCAGCTCGATGATGGCCGGATTGCGGTTCGTGCACCGGCATCCTCGACTCGGGCCCTTCGCTCGCTGGACCCACGCCTGGTTCCTGTGCAACGGGGCGGCCATGACGCTGCTCACGCCGCTCATTCTGCTGGATCTCGAAGCAGGGCCGGCAGGGCTCGGCGTCGCTCTCGGCGTACTGGGAGGAGCGACCCTGACGGGCACGCTCTCGGCAGGCTTCATCGCCGGCAGACTGGGGCTCGCCGGCACCATCATCGCGGAGCGTGCGACGATGCCCTTCGCGTGGGGTTCGATTGCGCTGGCCGGCCTGCTGCCGCTGCCGAAACCCGCGTCGCTCGTGCTGTTGTTCGCGGGTCTCGTCCTCCTGGGGATCGTGATGGGGATGTCGAATCCGAGTGAGATGGCGCTGCGACAGCAGGCGACGCCGGATCGCATGCAGGCGAGAATGAATGCGACGATGCGCACGGTCAATCGCTCCATGATCGTCGTTTCGGCGCCGCTTGCGGGCGTTCTCGGTGACGCGATCGGCTTCGGGGCAGCGCTCGCGGTCGTCTGCGGAGGGTTCGCGGTTGCTGCGATCGGACTGGCTGCTTCGTCCTTCGCCAGACGCTGATCCCCCGCGGTGCTCCCGGCGTAGACGACCGTAAGGAACATCGATGCCCGAAATGCCAGGGCGGAGCACGAGGAGGGCCCCACCTCGGTCGGCGGGATTCGGGAACCAGACGCGCTGTTGCTCAGCGGGTCGACGAGCGACGATGCACCTGCGTCGTGACCGGCGAGGGCTCGAGAGGAGAACCCTCCAATCGCGCGATCATGAGCTCTACGCCCCTGTGCCCGGCCTCGTCGAGCATGAGGTCGACCGAGGTCAGCGGCGGACGGTTCACTTCGGCCATCCTGCTGTCGGTGAATGAGACGATTTCCACATCTTCCGGCACCGAGAGGCCGCGGGCTCGCGCCGCCTGCGTAACGCCGACGCCGAATCTGCTCGCGGCGACGAAGAACCGCCGAAAGCCCCGATCCAGCAGCGTCTCCGCGGTTTTGCGACCGCCCGATACGCCTTCGCCCTCGTAGAGCGAGATCTCCGTCAGCAGCTCCGGACGGCCGCGGTACGCCTGCGAGAGCGTGTTGCGGATGGCGCGGCGCCAGTGGTTCTCCTCGGTGCCGACGATCAGGGCGGCCGGAATCTCCTCGAGCTCGGTCAGGAGGGAGATCGCCTGCGCGATACCCCCTTCGTAATCGACGTGAACGTTCCACTCGGGGTCGATGCTCGAGTCCTCGGGAACTCCGTCGATGGTGACCACGGGCAGTCCGGTACGGAGTGCCTGTGCCAGAACGGCGTCCTCGAAGTAGGGGCTCGCGATGATGTACCCCTCGACCGGCAGTGTCGCATCGAACCCCTCCGATGTGTTGGGGATGTGCACGAGACCCCAGCCCTGTTCGAGGGAGTTCACCGCGGCGGCGCCGATGAGCCGGAGGAAGTTGTCCGTGCCGCCGAGGGAGCCGCGGATCGCATCGCGCGGTCGGATGATCATCCCGATCAGGCCGCTCCTGCCCCGCCGCATCGAGACGGCCAGAGCGTTGGTGGAGTAGTTCAGCGCGTCGATGGCATCGAGAACGCGGCGACGCGTGGCTTCCGAGATCGGTCGCTTGCCGGAGAGCGTGTGCGACACCGTGCTGATCGACACTCCGGCCTTCGTCGCGACATCCCGGATGGTGGGGGTATTGGGCGGACGCTTGCTGCCGGGGGGATCGGTTGACACAGAGTCATGCTAGTCGTACAGTCTGTGTCATTAATCAAATCGTTTTGATGAGTTCAAGGAGGAATGATGCCGAACAGTGCGGAACAGCACGGTGCCCGCCAGGTGCGCTCCGATCTTCTCGTGAGCACGGCGCAGTTCTGGGCCGACACGGATGTCGACGAGAACCTGCGCGTGATCGCCGCGATGGCCGACCGCGCTGCCGAACGCGGCAGCCAGCTGCTCGTACTGCCGGAGGCGTCGATGTTCCTCTGGCGTTCCGCTCCCGAAGCGCTCGCCGAAGCGGCGCGCCTGCACGGCGAGCGGTTCTTCGAACAGGTCGCAACGATCGCTCGCCGAGCGGGCGTGGCCATCGTCGCTCCCGGTTACGCTCCGAGCGATGACGGGCGGCCCTGGAATCGCATGGTCGCTTTCGACCGGACGGGAGAACGCGTCGCCACCTACGACAAGGTGCACCTCTACGACGCATTCGCGTATCTCGAGTCGGATTCCGTGCGCCCCGGCCCCGTGTACGAGGATCACGCCGAGTTGGGCGTATTCGACGTCGACGGCTGGAGGGTGGGCATGCTCAACTGCTACGACCTCCGGTTCCCGGAGATGTCCAGAGCGCTCGTGGATCGAGGGGCCGAGGTTCTTGCCATCGGATCGGCCTGGGTCGTCGGGCACCGAAAGGAGTTCCACTTCCGCACGCTTGCGCAGGCCAGGGCGATCGAGAACACCGTGTTTCTCGCGGCATCGACCCAGCAGGGCGATTTCTCCATCGGCGGCAGCGCGGTGTTCGGGCCGCTGGGCGACACTCTCGCGTCGGCCGAGCTCGATGCCGACCTCGTCACGGCACGGCTGCGGGACGAGGCGCTGCGAGAAGCCCGGGCCATACTGCCCGTCCTTGAGAATCGACGCTACCCGGGGCTGACTCCGGCACGCTGATCGCACCGAGACCCAGAAACCACGAAGAGAGGCAGATCACCATGACCAATACGGGTTCGCGACGCGAAGAAGCGTCGCGCCTCGACCGGCGGCACCTTCGCCGCGTCCTTTCGTCGGCAGCTATCGGACAGTTCGTCGAGTGGTACGACTTCGTCATCTACGCCTACTCCGCGACCGTGCTCGCGACGCTGTTCTTCCCGAACGAAGACCGCCTGGCCTCCTTGCTCGCGACCTTCGCCGTCTATGCCGTCGGTTTCGTCATGCGGCCGGTCGGCGCCATCGTCTTCGGCCACCTCGGCGACCGGATCGGTCGCCGAAACGTGCTCGCAGCGGTGATCCTGCTCATGGGCGCTGCGACGTTCGGCATCGGAATCCTGCCGACCTATGACCAGATCGGCATCACAGCGGCCTTCCTGCTCGTGCTCTGCCGTCTGCTGCAGGGCATGTCGGCCGGTGCGGAGACCACGGGTGCGAACGCTCTCGTGGCCGAGCATTCGCCCAAGCAGCGCCGCGGCATGTACGTGGCGTTCACGTATGCGTTCGCCAATCTGCCGGCCGTGTTCGCATCGCTGCTGGTGCTCTCGCTGACGTCGCTCATGGGCGATGAGATCTACAACGACTGGGGATGGCGCATCCCGTTCCTCCTGGGAGGCGTCATCGCGCTCGTCGGGCTCTACATCCGAAGGCGAGTGAGCGAGTCGCCGGAATTCGAAGCGCAGCGCAAGGCGGCGCCGGAGGAGACGAAGAGGAGCATCCCCCTGTTCTCCGCGATCCGCGAGAACTTCCGCGCGGTTGTCTTCGCGTTCGTTCTCGCGGCCCTCTCGAGCCTGGGGTTCTACACGCTGACCGGGTACTTCACGACGTATCTGCAGGAATCCGTTCGGGTGGACCCGTCCGTCGCGTTCCTGTCGAACGCCGTCGCTCTGCTGCTCGCGTTCATCTCGATGCCCATCGCCGGCGCCGTCTCCGACAGGATCGGCCGCAAGCCCGTACTGGTGACGGGAGCTCTCCTGAGCGCTGTGATAGCGGTTCCCGCCTACATGCTCGCCAGCAACGGCACGGCGCCGGGCGCGATCGCGGGGCAGGCGCTTCTGGGCATCTCGCTCGCGGTGTTCTTCGGCCCCTTCGGAGTTGCGTTCATCGAACTCTTTCCGGTGAAGAACCGGTTCAGTGGTGCCGGATTCGGGTACAACATCGCGTACGTGCTGTTCGGTGGCACCGCCCCGTACGTCAGCACGTGGCTGGTCGGTGCTACCGACAACCTGCTGGCCCCCGCGTTCTACATGGTGGTCATCGCCGGTCTCGTCGGCATCATCAGTTTCGCTCTGCCGAAGCCGCAGGTCGATGAGGAGGCCATACCTTCGGTACCCGAGCGGGAGCACGGCCCCGCGACCGAATAGCGTCAGGCGACGGGCCGCCGGTGCTCATCGAACCGGCGGCCCCGGATATACGGTGTTGCTATGACCCGTACGACCGTGTTCATCCATCCGCGCATCCGCACACTCGAGAACGAAGAGCCGCTCGACGGCGCGATCGTCGTCCGCGACGGACGCATCGCACTCCTGGGGTCGCTGGACGAGGCACGGGCTGTGGCCGGAGACGGCGCGGAAGAGGTCCGACTCGAGGGCGAGGCACTGCTGCCCGCCTTTCACGATGCGCACATCCATTCGGGCTCCATGGCTGCCGTGCGTCTGGGACCGGATCTCGCCGGGGCGACGAGCTATACCGAAGTGCTTGAACGTCTCCGCATCTTCGAGAAGGAAAACCCCGGTGACGGTTGGATTATGGGAGGTCGCTGGGATTCCAACGCGTGGCTGGACGGCGCGCAACCGCACCGCAGCGACCTCGATGCCATCTTCGGCGTCCGGCCCGTGATGTTATCGACGGTCGATGGCCACGCGGACTGGGCGAACTCGGCAGCGCTGACTCGGGCGGGCATCGAGGCGACGACGCCCGATCCGGGAGGAGGGCGCATCGTGAAGGACGCGACCGGCGAGCCGACGGGGCTGTTGCTGGAAAGCGCGTCGGGCTCCGTCGATCGAGTCGCCCGTGAAGAACTCGTCTTCAGCACGGAGGAGCTCCTGCGGGATGCGCAGCAGCATCTGCTCTCGCTCGGCATCGCGCACATCACCGATATCGACGGTGAGGATGTCAGAAGCGGATATCTCGCGCTGCGCGCTCGGGGTGATCTGCGCATCCGAGTGCACAAGATGACGCGGGCAGGAGAGATGCCCGCCGCACTGGCCGACGGGCGCCGGTTCGGCGACGGTGATGACTGGTTCACGACCGGTCCGGTGAAGATCTTCGCCGACGGCGCGCTCGGGCCGCACACGGCCCATTTCCATGATGACTTCGTCGGCGAACGTGGGAATCGCGGCATCGAGGTCACGGCGCAGGGAGAGATCGTCGAACTCGTGCGCAGCGCTGTCGATGCGGGGCTCGGGGCTGCCGTCCACGCGATCGGTGACCGCGCCAACACCCTCGTGCTGGAGGCGTTCGAGACCGTCGCCGACGATGCGCGAGTCCGGGGCGTCCCGCTGCGTATCGAGCACGCGCAGCACATCCGGCCGTCAGATCTCGATCGGTTCTCGGAACTGGGCGTCGTCGCGTCGATGCAGCCGACACACTGCACGAGCGATTTCCCGCTGTCCGTGCAGCTGCTCGGCAGTCGCCCCACGGCTCACTATCCGTGGCGTTCGTTACTCGATCGCGGCGTATGCGTTGCGTTCGGCTCCGATGCTCCTGTTGAACCGGCGGACCCGTTCCTCGGCATCCACGCGGCGGTCACCCGTCAGCGCGTTGACGGCGAACCGCACGGTGGCCGTGAACCCGATGAGCGTATAACGCTGACGGAGGCTCTGCGTGCCTACACGCTGGCCCCTGCGCAGGCAGCCGGACTTGCCGAGCACACCGGAAGGCTGGAGGCAGGGATGTTCGCCGACTTCATTACAGTCGATCAAGACCCGTACGAAGTCACTGAGGCCGACCTGTGGCGGATTCGCACGGAAGCGACGGTCGTCGGCGGGGAAGTCGTCTTCCGGAGATAGCGCTGCTGAACGTTCGCGCGCATAACGGACGACTCGACCGTCGTGAACGAATTACTGACCTATGCATCTGCTTTTCGTGTTCGATCAGTGATGCGCAGCGGTGTGCGTCAGTCGTTCGCGCTGTCCGCGATCCTGATGCCGACGGTGTTGCGCTCGTTCCGTTTGTCCCGTCTCGTGACGGAAACGCTCACGAGTGCGAGCACCATACCTGCGACCGCGAGGCCGATGCCCACCCAGCCCGGCGCGAGGTAGCCGAAGCCCGCAGCGATCACGACGCCTCCCAACGCCGCCCCGAGTCCGTTGCCCACGTTGAACGCGGCGTGATTCATGGCAGCTCCGAGGAGCGCGGCCCTGTCTGCGATGCGAATCAAGCGCGCTTGGATCGAGGGAATCAGGATCGACTGGGTCAGTCCGATCAGGAACACGGAGACGAACAGTCCCCACGCGGACGGCGCGAGCCATGTGTAGAGCAGCAGCGCTGCGATGAGCGACGAGAACCCGACGATGATGGTTTTCGTGATGTTCTTGTCACTGGCCCAGCCGCCTATGAAATTTCCGATCGTCATGCCGACACCCATGACCGCGAGCACCCAGGGGATGCTCGATGAGGAGAGTCCGGACACCTGCGTCGTCACCTCAGCGACGTACGAGTAGACGGCGAAGAATCCGCCGAAGCCGATGCAGCCGACCGCGATCATGATCCAACTGCGGAAGTTCCTGAAGACGCCGAGTTCCTGCCCTGCGCTCCTCTCGGGGTCACCTGGATACCGAGGCAGGGTGAGGAAGGTGAGCAGGAGCGTCACGGCGAAGATGACGGCGACGAGCACGTACGCCCAGCGCCAGCCGAAGCTCTGCCCGAGCCACGTGGCGAGTGGCACGCCCACGATGTTCGCGACCGTGAGGCCGGAGAGCGCGAGAGCTACGCCCTTCCCCTGACTGCCCGGGCCCATGATACGTGCGGCGATGAGCGAGGCGACCGCGAAGTAGGCGCCGTGAGGTAGCGCCGAGAGGAAACGGAAGACTGCGAGCGACGAGAAGTTCGGCGCCATCGCCGAAGCGATCGAGCCGACGATGAAGAGCCCGAGCAGCAGGAACGTCAGGCGCGCGTGCGAAGCCTTCGCTCCCAGCACGGACAACAGGGGAGCTCCGACGACGACGCCGAGGGCGTACATCGTGATCAGGATGCCGGCCCTCGCGATCTCGGTCTCGGGGGATGCCTCGTACCCCGGCAGCAGTTCCCGCGCGATGTCGGGGAGCAGCCCCATCTTGGCGAACTCGGTTACGCCGATGCCGAAGCCGCCGAGCGCGATGGCCAAGAGCGCTGTTACGCGGCGCGCTGGACTGAGTGTGTTCAAGGGGGCTGCTTTCTTCCGGGTGGGACGCCCCATTGCGCAGAAGTTTACAGACTAGGCCCTCGATGCGCCCCGCTGCTACAGCGAATTCCCGCCACCCCAACCAGAGATTCGTCAACTTCTCGGTCGCTGGGCGACGACACGCCGTGAGGGCGCCTTCCCATCGTCAGGCGACCGAGAAGTTGATTCTCGAGATGAGTGGGGTGGGGCAGCGGTCTAGATGACGTACTCGATCAAGCCGATGGGCTCTTCCGCCTTGCTGCCGCCGACTGGCTTCGCGGGGATGCCGACGACCGTGACGCCCGCATCCACGTCCCGGACGACGACCGCGTTCGAACCGACCTTCGCGCCCCTGCCGAGCGTGACGGGCCCCAACACTTTCGCCCCGGCGCCGATCAGGACGCCGTCGTGCAGTGTCGGATGCCGCTTCACGGCTTCCGTGGATGTTCCTCCGAGCGTGACCCCGTGGTAGAGCATGACGTCATCGCCCACCTCCGCGGTCTCGCCGATCACGACTCCCATGCCGTGGTCGATGAAGAAGCGTCGGCCGATGCGGGCGGCCGGGTGGATCTCCACGCCGGTGATCGCCCGCATCAGCTGAGAACCAGCACGTGCGAAGAATCTCAACCTTGCATTCCAGAGCACGTGGTGCCAGCGGTGCGCCCACACGGCGTGCAACGTGGAGTAGAGCAGAAAGATCGATGCGGAAGACGGCGAAGCGGGGTCGAGTCGCTTCGCGTTTCGGATGTCTTCGCGGATGTGGAACATGGCCCTGCCGTTACTGCTCCTCTGCCCAAAGCGGAGTCGAGAGGTAACGCTCGCCCGTGTCGGGCACGACGACGACGATCGTCTTGCCGGCGCTCTCGGGCTTCTTGGCCTCTTGCAGCGCGGTCCAGACCGCGGCGCCAGAGGAGATGCCCGCGAAGATGCCCTCCTTCGAGCCGAGCTCGCGGGCGACGGCGATCGCGTCATCGAGCTGCACGTCGACGACCTCGTCATACGCGTTCCTGTCGAGGATGTCGGGCACGAAGTTCGCGCCGAGGCCCTGAATCTTGTGCGGGCCCGCCTTGCCCTCCGTTAACAGCGGTGAGTCTGCCGGCTCGGTTGCAATGATACGGATGTCGGATTTCCGCTCACGCAGGTAGTTGCCGGCGCCCGTTATAGTGCCGCCGGTGCCGATTCCTGCGACGAAGACGTCGACGTCGCCATCCGTATCGTCCCAGATCTCGGGGCCTGTGGTTTCGCGGTGCACCACCACGTTCGCTTCGTTCGCGAACTGGCGAGCGAGCACGGCGTTGTCGGTCTCCGCGGCGATCTCTTCTGCACGCTGGACCGCACCGCGCATCCCGTCCGGGCCAGGCGTGAGGACAAGTTCCGCTCCGTAGGCCTTCAGGATCTGTCGGCGCTCGACCGACATCGTCTCCGGCATCGTCAGCACGACTCGATAGCCCTTTGCTGCTCCGACGAGTGCGAGCGCGATGCCGGTGTTGCCGCTCGTGCCTTCGACGATCGTGCCGCCGGGCTGGAGTTCGCCGGAGCGCTCCGCGGCCTCGATAATGGACTTGCCGATGCGGTCTTTCACGCTGGAGCCGGGGTTGAAGGACTCGAGTTTCGCGAGCACTGTGGCATTGCCGGTATCGATCGTGTGCAGCCGGACGAGTGGCGTGCCGCCGATCGTCTCGGCGATGTTCTGGGCGATTCGTGCCATTAGGTCACCTTTCATGCATTAGGAGCAACGCTTCTATCCTACGTGTGATGAAACACGTCACAAAGTTCTCGCATTCCCAAACCGTAACGCGGTGAAACTTCGGCGGAACGGGTACCTGCGTGGCCCTTGCGCGCTGTCCGGCGTGCGACTGCAATACGATTGCAGGAATGGCTCGCTCGTCCTCCTCGTCCCTGTCTTCGCACGAACGGGCGGGATTGTCCCCGCAGACGACTCCTCCACCGGTCGCGCAACTCGTGCGCGCTGCAGCTGCACGACTGGAATACGCCGGCATCGCGGGGCCGGATGCCCGGCTGCTGCTCTCGCACGCCCTTGCGTGCACGCCCGGTCGCCTGCGCATGCTCGAAGCGCTCGGAGAAACCGTGAGCGAGGAATGTGCCGAACGATTCGAGCAGCTGCTGACTCGACGGATCGCGCGCGAACCCCTGCAGCACATCACGGGCACGGCAGCGTTCCGGAACATCGAGCTCGAGGTGGGGCCGGGCGCGTTCGTGCCGAGACCCGAAACGGAGCTACTCGTCGAACTCGCGCTCGAATGCCTGCCGGAGGGCGGAAGCGTGATCGATGCAGGAACCGGATCGGGAGCGATCGCGATCTCGATCGCGACGGAACGGCCCGACGCCTCCGTCGCCGCGATCGAGGCGTCTCCCGCGGCATTCGTGTGGGCGAAGCGCAACGTACTCCGCCTGGCTCCCGGCATCCGACTCGTGCACGACCTGTTCGAGCGGGCGCTCGCGACAACGAGTGGGCTCGACGTACTCGTCTCCAACCCTCCCTACGTGCCGCACGCGGCCATCCCGCGTGATGTCGAGGTGTTCCTCCACGACCCGAAACAGGCGCTGTATTCGGGGCCGGACGGGCTCGATGCGATACGATCACTCGCCGCTGTCGGCACGAGAGCAGTGCGCAGCGGCGGCTCGATTCTGCTCGAGCACGCGGAGCACCAGGGCGCCGCTGTCAGGGAGATCCTGCTGGATGCCGGATGGCGAGGGCCCGTGACGAGCCCGGATCTCACGGGCCGCGACCGGGTCACCGCTGCGCGCCGCGACTGAGGAGCGCCACGGGCACGGTTACGATGTGTGTGTGCCAGAAACGTTCGACCTCACCGACTCCGCGCAGCTCCTCGCGGGGATGCGAGCGGCCAGGAAAGCGATAGGTCGCGGGGCACTCATCATCATGCCGACCGACACCGTGTACGGCGTCGCGGCGGACGCGTTCACGCCGCTCGCGGTCGCGGCGCTGCTGGCTGCGAAAGGGCGCGACAGGACGTCGCCGCCGCCCGTCCTGATTCCCAATCGTGCGACCGCGACGGCACTCGCGGAGCACATTCCGGAGGCGCTCGAGCCGTTGCTCGAGGAGCACTGGCCCGGCCCCCTGACCGTCATCGTGCGAGCGCGCCCGCAACTCGGCTGGGATCTCGGCGACACCAACGGCACGGTCGCGCTTCGGATCCCCGGCCAGCCGCTCGCGATCGAACTGTTGGAGGACACGGGGCCGCTTGCGGTCTCGAGCGCCAACCTGCACGGCCTCCCCGCTCCGAAGACCGCGGCGCGGGGCGCCTCCATGCTCGGCGGAGCGATCGAGGTCGTGCTCGATGCAGGGGAGGTCGGCGAGCATTACGAGCCGTACGAGAAGCAGAACGGCTCGACCATCATCGACGCCTCGCGCGCTGACGGTCTGCTGCGCATCGTGCGCCAGGGCGTGCTGAGCCGCGAGACGGTTGCGGGGTTCGTGGGGGAGGCCCTCGTCGATGCCGACTACGACGAGCGCGTTGCGCGCGAGCGAGAGGAAGCTGCTGAACCGGAGGCTGCCCATGGTGGGGGAAAGCAGGGCTCCGGCGAGGACAGCTCGGCTGGAACCTGATGTTCCTCATTCTGCTGCTTATCGCTGCGGTCGCGGCCCTCGTGACCTGGCTGACGAGCCTCGGCGTCTACCGAGTCGCCATGCGCTACCGCATCCACCCACCCGTGCGAGAGCGGGACGTGCACTCGCGCCCGACGCCGAGGCTGGGCGGCGTCGCGATGTTCATAGGGTTGCTGGCGGCGTTCATCGTCGCGTCCTTCATCCCGCAGTTCTCGTCCGTCTTCAGTGAGCCGCTGCGCATCGTCGTGCTGCTGGGCGCCGTGACGCTCATCGTCGTCGTCGGTGTGCTCGACGATTTGATCGAACTCGACTGGATGCTGAAGCTCGGTGCGCAGCTCGCGGTTGCGATCGCGATCGCTCTCTACAGCGTGCAGATCGTCTCGCTGCCGATAGCGGGGCTCACCGTCGGTTCCGCGACGCTCTCGATCACCAGCACCGTGCTCGTGCTCGTCCTGATCATGAACGCGGTGAACTTCATCGACGGGCTCGACGCGCTCGTCGCAGGCGTCACGATCATCGGTGCCACCGCCTTCTTCACCTACATCTGGATTCTGAGCCAGAGCCTCGGCCAGCAGAACGCCACCTTCTCGCTTGCCAGTCTGATCACGGCCATCGTGATCGGCGTGTGCCTTGGCGTCCTGCCGCTCAACTGGCATCCCGCGAAAATGTTCATAGGGGATGCCGGCGCGCTCATGGTGGGGCTGCTCACGGCAGTCAGCGCCGTCGCCGTTACAGGGCAGATCGACATCGCGGTCGTCGGTGGCCGTTCGCAGCTGGTCCCCGCGTTCATTCCGATTCTGTTGCCGCTCGCCATCCTGCTCATGCCGCTGCTGGACTTCGTCCTCGCCGTGCTGAGGCGACTGCTCAACGGCAAGAGTCCGTTCTCCGCCGACCGCAAGCATCTGCACCACAGACTTCTCGACATGGGTCACTCGCACTTCGGAGCCGTCCTGACGTTCTATGCCTGGACCGCGGTCGTCTCGATCGGGTGCATCATGTTCCTCTTCGTGCCACCGTGGACCGCTGTGACCTTCGTGCTCGTCGGGTTCTTGATCTGCGCGATCGTGACTGCGCTGCCCGTGACACCGAGACTGTGGCATTCTTTTTTGAGACTCGTACGAGTACGGACGCAGGAGCTTCGCCAACCAGGGGCCGAAGACGAAGAGCGATCCGCCGCAAGCAACCCGAGGGAGACCCGACAATGAACATCAAGTCGATCCTGCAGCGAATCCTCGTCTGGACCGCGGTGCTGGCGGTGGTCGTCGCGGTTGTCGGTGGCGTCGTCGGCTTCATCATCGGCGGGATGCCCGGCCTGTGGGGTGCTGTCATGGGAACCGTCCTCGCGCTCCTGTTCGGAGCACTGACGGCGCTTTCGCTGATGCTTGCGATCAACGTTTCGAAGGGAAACATGATCTCCGGCGCGTTCTTCGGCATCGTGCTCGGCGGATGGCTGCTGAAGTTCATCGTCTTCATAGCGCTGATCTTCGTCGTGCGTGACCTTGACTGGGTGAACCCCATCGCGGCGTTCATCAGCATCGTGGTGGCGATCGTCGGCTCGCTCGCAGTCGACATGACGGTCATCATCAAGGCCAGGCAGCCGATCATCGACGAAGAGCCTGTCGACGAGTCGACTTGGGGCCGACCCTCGAGCCGAAATTAGTTGTCAGCGCAAGCGCTCTTTGGCCGTGAGGACACTCAGCTTCTGCTAAGCTTACTGAGGCTCCACGGCCGCTACGGTAACGCGTGGCGTGATCTGGAGTCTGACAGCCGAACCACAGGCCTGCAAAACGCCTCGACTGTACGGAGACAGCGCTGAACGCCCTAACCGCCCTTGTTGCCGCCGATAATCTCGGATCCGTTGAGTTCCATCCCCCTTCGCTCGACGATTTCTTCCCGCCGGTCTTCCTCCTCGACGGCCTCACCATCGAGTGGCTAGGCAGCGACGAGCCGATCTTCGGCATCAACCGCGTCGTCATGTTGCGGCTGATATCGCTCGCCGTGCTGGTGCTGGTCTTCTGGCTCGGTACCCGCAGGCTCCGCCTGATCCCGACGCGCGGCCAGTCGGTCGTCGAGCTCGGTCTCGGCTTCGTGCGCAACAACATCGCGTACGAGATGCTCGGCGAGAAGGACGGCAAGCGATTCCTGCCGCTCCTCACGACGATCTTCTTCGTCGTGCTGTTCTGCAACATCACGGGTGTTGTTCCGCTACTGAATCTCGGCAGTACGTCGGTCATCGGTCTGCCGCTCGTGCTCGCCATTGCCGCATACGTCGCCTTCATCTACGCCGGGCTCAAAAAGCATCCGGGCGCCTTCCTGAAGAACTCGCTCTTCCCATCGGGTGTTCCCTGGCCGCTGTACATCCTCCTCACGCCGATCGAGTTCATCTCGACGTTCGTCATCCGCCCGATCACCCTGACTCTCCGACTCATGATGAATATGTTCGTCGGTCACATGATGCTCGTGCTGCTGTTCTCTGCAACGCACTTCTTCCTCCTCGGCGCACCGTGGGCGATGAAGGCCATCGGCGTCGGAACGCTTGGCGCGGCTTTCGCGTTCACGCTCTTCGAAGTGATGGTTTCGGTCCTGCAGGCGTACATCTTCGCAGTTCTGACCGCCGTGTACATCCAGCTGGCGCTGGCCGAAGAGCACTAATCGACAACTTCAACAACCAACCCAAACGACCTGGCGACCGCCAGACCAATAGGAAGGAAACACCGTGGACACTGCCACGACCCTGCTCGCCCAGCTCGAGGGCAACATCGCGACTGTCGGCTACGGTATCGCTGCCATTGGCCCCGCCATCGGTGTGGGCATCATCGTCGGTAAGACGATCGAGTCGATGGCTCGGCAGCCCGAAATGTCCGGTCGACTGATGATCACCATGTTCATCGGTATCGCGTTCACCGAGGCGCTCGCGTTCATCGGTATCGCCACCTACTTCTTCATGGTTTAAGGACGAAGTCATGACCCGCAACGTTGTCATCGAGGCCGCTGGGGAGAACATCCTCATCCCGGCGCCCTACGACATCATTTGGTCTGCGGTCGTCTTCTTCGTCGCGCTCCTGCTGTTCTGGAAGCTCGTGCTCCCGAAGCTGCAGAAGCTCCTGGATGAGCGAGCCGCAGCCATCGAGGGCGGCATCAAGAAGGCGGAAGAGGCCCAGGCCGAGGCCGCCGCAGCCCTCGAAAAGTACAATGCCGAGCTCGCGAAGGCCCGCGAAGAAGCCGCTGGAATCCGCGAGACAGCTCGCGCGAACGCAGCCAAGCTCGAAGCGGAGCTCAAGGAGCAGGCGAACGAGGAGGCATCGCGCATCATCGCGAACGCGCAGTCTCGCATCGAGTCGGAGCGGTCGAGTGCCGCAGCCGAACTTCGCCGCGAGGTGGGCACACTCGCACTCGACCTTTCCGAGAAGGTCGTCGGCGAGAGCCTGACCGACGACAAGGCATCAGCCATCGTCGATCGATTCCTCGCTGACCTCGAGGCACAGGAGGCTGGTCGCTAGTGAGCAGCGTATCCCGAGCGTCACTGGAGAGCGTCGTCGACGCTACGCAAAGCGAGCAGCTCTCCGTCGCAGACGCGGCCTCGATCCTGGCGGCGAGCCGGGCCATCGAGACCACACCGCAGTTGCAGTCGGCGCTGACCGACGGCGTTGCCGATGCGGATGCGCGTGCAGGGCTCGCTGAGCGAGCCTTCGCATCGCTCGCGGCCGGCTCGCGCGCTGTGGTTGCGAATGCTGCTCGGGCACGCTGGTC
>NZ_CAMEFJ010000012.1 GCF_945915485.1 uncultured Agrococcus sp. | reverse complement strand
GCCCGCACGGCCCCCGACTGCACCGCATCCGCCCACGTCAGCTCGCCGACCGCGAATGCAGCTATCCAGTATGCACGCCGCTCGTAGTCGCCGATCAGCCTTGCCGCATGAATCCTAGATCGTATTCGATGATTTGATATTCGCGATTGTGCCTCGCTACAAATCGCTGGCCATCAGTGGTCCAGAGCACCGTGGCATCCGGTACATATGGATTCTCCGGCGCAAAATCGTGAATCGTCCAGAAATTGCTCGAACCGTCGAACACCCCGAGAAAGATTGGCGAAAGCTCCGCACCCTTGATCATCCGCGTCCTGATCGGAAACCGCTCCAAGACCTTATCTACCGGAGGACGGTAGCGAGGATCTCCTGTGCGGATGTACCACTCGAAACCCTGACGATCGTGCACGGTGAAATACGGAAACCCCCGCACACCCGCCGAATTTTCGGGTAAAAGCCGCTCCAACTCTAGCTTCTTCGCAAGACTACACGGCATGTCTGCTCCGCCTCGTCGCAGGTACGCAGATCCTTTCGGCGTGATACCCATTTGAAGGTGCCGCGGCAATCGTTCGACAGGAGATCGCGTGACGCACTGGTGCGCCTCTTCAAACGCGTTCAACGCGTGACCGCAGCGTGGACACGACAACTTCTGGATGCCCGTGTTCATTGGCTAGCACCCGTGGCACGATCCAAGAGCACGAACATCACAGCCCCCAACGCCTGTTCCGCTCCTTAGCCGCAATCCGTTGCTCTCGATCGATCATGGTCTGCATGTAATCTCTCGAGAGAGCCTCGTCCGACCTCGCCTGCTTGTTGGCACTGTGCTGCAACGACGCACCGACAGCCCAGAGTGCGGCTCCGCCTGCAAGGAGGCCAACCGACTTCGCGGTTTCCCGACGTCTGCGACTCATTTCAGCTTCATAAACCATGCGTTCTTGATGCATCGCTTCTGCGTACATTCCAATAAGCTCGAGTTCTTCCTGCTCCGTACTCACATGATCCGTGTTCCATTGCATAGGATCCAGAACTGTGCCGCGCAGCGTCTCCTCGTCCGAAAGTGGAGTGCTGTTGCGTGGTGCTCGGCCCGTCCGGTACTGAATGATTTCCGCGAACTGTTTAAGATACCGTCGTGCCACGAACACTCGTTCCGTCACGAAGGCCTTACTCACATACGCTACGAACTCGTCCTCGACAACGGCGGCGTACTGCACTCCTTCACGCGAAGTAACCCCCATGCGAGATCCGAGCTCCCACTCGTAACCCAGTAGTAACCGTTGCTCGAGAATCCCACGCACAACCCAATCGAGTCCGGCCGGGTCATTGAAGATCCTGCGTCGTTCTTGCTCGTCTCGAATGGCTGATTCATTTTCCGCCCGAGTCAGCCACCGCATGAAGTTCACGACGCGCTGCTGCCGCTCCTCTGGATCCAGCACATCGATGTAGCTCGCCGCAATCTCGTCCGTTGCGGCGACCATGTGCTGACGGACTCTCTTTACGGTGAGTTGCCGGATACGATCCGGCGATACTACGCCGTCGAGTTCCTCATAACTGTCTACGATCTTCTGATGTAGCTCGAAAACGCCAACGGACATAGGCGACGCTGGCACGTTCACGAGTGCGGGGGCAACGCTTCTGTGATTGTCGCAAGATTCCCGGTTGTCCTGCGTGCTGAAACCACAATCGACGCAAAGCATCGCAACCATGCGAACCTCCGAAACTCACGCGGAAACTAACCACAAACATATTAGTCCTTTAGCGTCAATATATCTTGATCACCCAGACCTGAGTCAGTACCGAACGCCCACCAACCGGCATCAAGGCCAGCGTCAGCTGCGGACGAGCGGTAGCCACGCCGCTATGTCGGCGCGCGAACCGGATGCCCGCACGGCCCCCGACTGCACCGCATCCGCCCACGTCAGCTCGCCGACCGCGAGTGCGAGCCAGGTTTCGGCGTCCGTCTCGACGACATTGGGCGGTGTCCCGCGATTGTGCCCGGGCCCCTCGACACACTGCACGGCGCCGAACGGCGGAACCCGCACTTCCACGCTCTTGCCGGGCGCGCGTTCGCCCAGCGCCTGCAGGGTGTAACGCACGGAGGTCGCGATGTTCCGGCGCTCGACCGACCCGTCTTGCACGGCGCGAACGGCATCCATGCCAGCGGCATCGGCGATTCTTTTCGGCATGCGACCAAGCGTAGGAGATTCGTCGGCAGCGCGAGGCGGAGAAAACAGCGAGCGAAAGCCGGCACACGTAGACTGGATTCTGTGAAGATTCTGGTTTTGGGCAATGGAGCACGCGAGCACGCGATAATCACTGCGCTACTGCGCGAGGATGATCTGGAGATCGTCTGCGCCGGCGGGAACGGCGGTATCGCGCGGCAGGTGCGGGTCGTCAGCCTCGATCCCCTCGACGGAGCAGCGGTCGCCGCCTTCGCGAGCGACGAAGGCTTCGACCTGGTCGTGATCGGCCCCGAAGCCCCTCTCGTCGCGGGTGTTGCGGACGCAGTGCGGGAAGCGGGTGTTGCCGTCTTCGGCCCCTCCGGCGCCGCTGCGCAGCTCGAAGGCTCGAAGTCCTTCGCGAAGCGCATCATGGCGGAAGCGAACGTGCCCACCGGCGCGGTCACGCGCGTCACAACCGTCGAGGAGGCGGAGGCCGCTATGGACGCCTCCGGTGCTCCCTGGGTGCTGAAGGCGGACGGACTCGCAGCGGGCAAGGGCGTTATCGTCACGGATGATCGCGAAGCCGCGCTGCAGCACGCGCAGACCTATCTCGCGGAGGGCCCCCTGCTGGTCGAGGAGTTCCTCGAGGGGCCGGAAGTCAGCCTGTTCTTCTTCGCAGACGGCGAGTCTGTTGTCCCTTTGGCTCCCGCGCAGGACTTCAAACGTCTGCGCGACGGTGACGAGGGCCCGAACACGGGCGGTATGGGCGCGTACTCGCCGCTGCCGTGGCTGGATGACCGCTTCGGCAGCGAGGCGGCGTTCGTCGATGAGGTGCGCAGCACGATCGCTGAACCCACCGTCCGGCAGATGGCGAAGGAGGGCACCCCCTTCTCGGGGCTCCTGTACTGCGGACTCATCCTGACGGACGCGGGCATCCGCGTCATCGAATTCAATGCCCGGTTCGGCGACCCGGAGACGCAGGTGGTGCTGCCGCGGCTGCTCTCGCCACTCAGCGAAGCCATGTTCGCGGCCGCGACCGGCTCGCTGGACAGCCTGCCGCCGCTCGAGTTCGATGCGGGGGCCGCCGTGACGGTCGTGCTCGCGAGCGAGGGCTACCCGGAGGCCCCCATAACCGGCCGCTACATGGCCGGCTTCGACGGGGCATCCGGCGTCGAGAACATCACGCTGATTCACGCCGCGACGAAGAAGGAGGGCTACCAGTGGTTCGCCACGGGCGGTCGCGTCCTGAACGTCGTCGGGCAAGGGGCGACCATCGCGGTCGCCCGAGCCCGCGCCTACGAAGCACTCGGCCACATCGACCTGCAGGGTGGCCAGTACCGCACCGACATCGCCGAGCGAGCCGGGCAGTGAACCTCGCCGGATTCGAGCTCGCCTACAGCGGGAAGGTCCGGGACCTCTTCGTACCCATCGGCGAGACACTCGCCTCGGCCGACCGACTGCTGATGATCGCCAGCGACAGGGTGAGCGCGTTCGATCACGTGCTCGAGCCGGCGATCCCCGGCAAGGGCGCCGCGTTGACGTCGATGACGCACTGGTGGTCGAAGCGGCTCGATCTCGGCGGCCAGTTCCTGGATGCCGCGGTGCCCGAGGAGGTCGCTGGCCGCGCGGTGCTCGTGAAGTCGCTCGATATGCTGCCCGTCGAATGCGTCGTGCGCGGCCGGGTCACGGGGTCTGGCCTGCAGGAGTACCTGGCGACGGGTGCAATATCCGGTGTCGAACTTCCCTCCGGTCTCGTCGACGGTGACGAACTCGTGCCGCCCATCTTCACTCCTGCATGGAAGGCACCGCAGGGAGAGCACGACGAGAACATCCCCTTCCAGCGCGTTGTCGAACTCGTCGGCGAAGAAGCTGCCGAGGAGATTCGTGAGCGCTCGCTCACCGTGTTCTCTCGGGCGGTGAAGATCGCGGCATCGAAGGGCCTCGTGCTCGCCGACACCAAGTTCGAATTCGGGCGAGACCGTGAAACCGGCGAGATCGTGCTGGCCGACGAGATCCTGACCTCCGACTCTTCGCGTTACTGGGATGCCGAAGCTCTGCAGCAGGGTCGCATCGAGTCGTTCGACAAGCAGATCGTCCGCAACTGGTTGAGCGAGACCTGGAGCGGCGAGGGCACCCCTCCCGAGCTGCCCGAGACGATCGTGCGCCGCACCTCCGACCGATACGCTGAACTGCTCGAGCGCCTGCAGCAGGACTGATTCGTGCGTCGCGAGAAGGTTTTTACGGGTTCAGACGCCGTCTCGACCCGTAAAAACCTTCTCAAGACACGGTTTCCGCGGCATGAGCGTACGTTCTCCCGAAGGTGACGAGCGGCCACGAAACTGCCCGGCGGCGCGATAGGATTACAGCAGTCGTCCCCGAGGAGATCCACTATGCCGCTCGTCGTCATCGAAGTCATGCCCAAGGCCGAGATCCTGGACCCCCAGGGCAAGGCGATCACCTCGTCACTGGCCCGCAGCGGCTACGAGGGCATCGCCGAAGTGCGCATGGGCAAGCGCTTCGAACTCACCGTCGAAGGCGAAATCGATGCGGCACGTCTCGAGCAGCTGCAGGAGATCGCGGAGGAGACCCTCGCGAACTCCGTCATAGAAGACGTCGTCGGCATCCACGTGATGGACCAGTCGTGAGGGTCGGGGTCGTCACCTTCCCCGGCACACTCGACAACCGGGATGCCCAGCGGGCGATTCGCTTCGGCGGCCACGAGCCGGTAGCGCTCTGGCACGGCGACCACGATCTGCAGGGCGTCGATGCGCTCGTGCTGCCCGGCGGATTCTCGTACGGCGACTACCTTCGTTCGGGGGCGATCGCCGCGCACTCCCCCGTCATGCGGGAGGTGATCGGGGCAGCCGAGAGCGGGATGCCCGTGCTCGGCATCTGCAATGGCTTCCAGATGCTCACCGAGGCGAGGCTGCTGCCCGGCGCACTCGTCCGCAACGAGAAGGGCCTGTTCATTCGCCGCGACCAGAAGCTGCGCGTGGAACGGGCGGATACCGCCTGGACGAACGGCTACGAGCAGGGCAGCACCATCACGATTCCGCTGAAGAACGGCGAGGGCAGGTTCGTCGCGACCGAAGAGCAGCTCGCGCACATCGAGGGGGAAGGGCTCGTCACGTTCCGGTACGTCGACGGCAACCCGAACGGTGCGTTGAACGACATCGCCGGGCTGACGAACGAGCGAGGCAACGTCGTCGGGCTGATGCCGCATCCTGAGCACGCCGTCGAACTGGGCTTCGGCCCCGACACCGACGAGCGCATGCGCTCCGGCCTCGACGGTTTGCCGATGTTCACGAACATCCTGGAGACCATCGCGGCCTAACGCTGCTGCCTCTGCGGAGCGCACACCGCCCCGGTTTCTTCCTATACCCGAAGTATGAGTTCGCCTTTGGCTCTCAAGAGTGACGACAACGGCATACGTCACTGTTTAGGGTATATACATGGGACCCACAGGAGAGACCTCAGCATCAGAGACGGACACGATCGAGCGCGAAGCGACCGGGATCACCTCTGCAGGCAGACGCCGCCCCGTGCGCAACCAAGCGACGAATTCCGATCCCGATCGCATCACCGACCAGCCGAACGACTTCATCGAGCTGAGCCGCAAGGTCAAGGATGCCGGACTGATGGATCGCAAGGCGGGCAGCTATGTGCTCCGCCTCGTCATACTCTCCGTCGCCTTCGCGGGGGCCGTAACGCTGCTCGTGACGCTCGGAAACACGGCCTGGCAGCTCGCGGTCGCAGCCCTGTTCGGCATCCTGTTCACGCAGCTCGCGTTCCTCTCGCATGACAGTGCGCACCAGCAGGTCTTCAGCACCGGCCGCCGCAACGAATGGTTCTCGCGCATCGTCGGCAACCTCGGCGTGGGGCTCAGCTACGGCTGGTGGGTGAAGAAGCACAACCGTCATCATGCCCTCCCCAATACGATCGGCCGCGACGGCGATATCGCAACGGGGGCACTGGTCTTCGTTCCCGGAGAAGCAGAGGGTCGCAAGGGCTTCATGGGCTGGATTACACGCAGGCAGGGCTGGCTCTTCTTCCCGCTGCTGAGCCTGTTCGCGTTCTCGCTGCACTACAACGCCGTTCGCACCGTGCTGCTCGCACCCAAGGTGAAGCACCGAGTCCTCGAAGCCGTGCTCGTGGCGGTCAGGCTGATCGGATTCCCTGCGCTCGTCTTCCTCGCTCTCGGACCTTGGCTGGGGCTCGGCTTCCTCGCTGTTCAGCTCGCCGTGTTCGGCATCTACATGGGCGGCAGCTTCGCACCGAACCACAAGGGCATGCCGCTGATTCCGAAGGACGAGAAGGTCGACTTCTTGCGCAGGCAGGTGCTCACATCTCGGAACATCCGCGGCGGACTGCTCGTCGAATGGGCCATGGGCGGGCTGAACTACCAGATCGAGCACCACCTCTTCCCCCGCATGCCGAGCATGAACCTGCGGAAGGTGCGGCCGATCGTGCGCGAGTTCTGCTCCGAACGCGACATCCCGTACACCGAGACGGGCATCGTCGGGGCCTATGTCATCGTGATCCGCTATCTCAACCGCGTCGGACTCGGTCACGCCGACCCCATGGAGTGCCCCATCACGGCGCAGTATCGCCCGAGCTGATGGTGGGCCCGAAGGCTACGGCGGCGGTTTACGTGGTCGGGGCCCGGGTACGCTCCGGCCGTCACGGTTCGTAACGTCGTTCGACCTACGGGTCGAATTGGGTCAGGATTATGGGGTCACGCCATAGCGCTGATTATGGGTACAATAAGTGAGTCTCATACGTTCGGCAGCGCGGCTGTGCGTGGCACCAGCACCCAGGAGCACGACCATGACACAGCCAGCGACAGCTATCCTCGACGCCCTCGTCGGCGATTCCGCCTACCTTGCCGAACTGCGCGCAGCCAAGCCGGAGGTCTTCGAACAGACACAATCGGCATACGATGCGCTCTATCGCGACCAACACGCGATCGGCGCGGCCACACTGCGCGGTTTCGCCGCTCGTGTCGCTGCGTGGCACGGTGTTGCTCCGCTCTTCGACCTGCACGTCGCAGCGGGAGCAGACACGACTGTTATCGAGGGCGAGGTCACCGACTCCGAAACGCAGCTGCTGCGCGATCACCTCGACATCCTCGCGGTCTCGCCGGCGCTGGCCGCACGGGACGACATCGAGCTCCTCACCGGTGCCGGCATCTCGGCCGACGACATCGTGCTCGTCAGCCAGCTCGTCGCCTTCGAGAGTTACCTGGCGCGTGCCGTCTACGGCTTCGCGGCGCTCGACGACCGCACGCTCGGTGACCAGCCGACTCCGGCATCCACGGTCCGCCCGAACGGCCGCGAAAAGGACCTCAGCGGAGTCACGAGTTCCGGTGACCCGAAACCCGTCGAGTTCACGCGCGACGTCCTCCAGTGGCAGCCGTGGGTCGCGCCGATCGATACCGAGGACCTGACAGCGGAACAGGCCGATTCGTTCGCCGCGAAGACCACGACGAACAGCCCGTACTTCCGGCTGCTCGCGCGAGTACCGGCCGTGCTCAAGGCCCGCAGCGCCCTCGACAACGCGGTCTTCCTGCCCCGCGAGGGCCTACCGAAGGCCGAGCGCGAGCTGAGCGCGGCCGTCGCGAGCAAAGTCAACGACTGCATCTACTGCGCATCCGTGCACGCGAGGAAGTCGGCCACGTTCAGCAAGCGCCCCGACGATGTCGATCGCCTGCTCACGATCGAACTCGAACGGGATGCGGACTGGCAGCCGGCGTCGGTAGCACCGCTCTCCGATGGCCAGGATGCGCGCTGGAGTGCCATCGTGGACGCTGCCGCGGGGCTCTCCCTCCTCCGTCCGCAGCTGCGGCCCGACGTCCTGCAACGTCTGCGCGATCTCGGCCTCCAAACCGGCGAGCTCGCGGACCTCATCGCCGCAACGGCGTTCTTCGCGTGGGCCAACAGGCTCATGCTGACGCTCGGCGAACCGACTGTTCCCGGCACCGACTGACCGCTGAGCAGACCGCTCTCCTGGCAGAGCAGCCGCGGTCGCACCGCAGGCACAGCTCAGCACGCGAGAGACTCCTCGCGATCCAACCCACCCCGCGCACCGCCCGAAAGGACCCCGCCATGACACTCCCCCTCCCCTTCACCAGCGATCGTAGATCGGGGCGTACTCCGCTCGAGACCCGTCACCGCGTACGAGGCTCGATCGCGCTGCTCGCGGCATCCGCCGTCGCGCTCACCGGCTGCGGTGCTGTCACCGTCGACACCGACGAAGCGAACGAGATCATCACCGTCACCGATGACCAGGGGCGCGAAGTCGAGATCGAGGGCCCCGTCGAGCGCGCTGTCGTGCTCAACAGCTACGGCAACGAGTTCGTCCGGGCGATCGGGGCCGGTGACACGGTCGTCGGTGTCGACCGGACATCTCTCGACCGCCTGCCCTACCTCGATATCGACGAGAGCGACCTCATCGCCGAGGGCCTCGACCAGCTGAACTACGAAGCCATCGCCGAGCTGAGCCCCGACGTCGTCGTGCTGCCCCGCAATGCAGTCTGGCAGGAAGCATCGACGCAACTCGAAGCCTTCGGCATCCCCGTCGTGGTCGCGACCGCGTGGGACTACGCGGCGTTCGAAGACACCGTGCACCTGCTCGGAGAAGTCTTCGACGCGCAAGAGGGCGCCGAGCAGCTGCTGGGTTTCAACGAGGAGATCCACGGGTTGCTCGACGAGCGACTCGAAGGTGTCGAGCCCGTCTCGGTCTACTTCGAGACGGCCGAGCCCTACCTGACCGTGCTGCCGGGCTCGGGTTTCCACGCGATGATCGAGGCCGCAGGCGGCGATAACGTCTTCGCCGACGTCTCCGGCGGCGATGCGCAGGAGGAGATCACGGTCGATCCCGCCGAAGTCGTGACACGTGCTCCCGACGTGATCTTCCACGAGTTCAACCCGAGCTTCACCCCCGTCGACCAGTTCGAGACTCTCGCCTCCGACGTGCACGCACGGCCCGGGTTCGCGAGCATCCCCGCCGTGCAGAAGGGCGAGATCTACGTCGCCAACGGCTGGGCGACGAGCGCGAGCGCGAAAGCGATAGGCGCACTCTACCTGGCGACCTGGCTGCACCCGGAGCAGTTCGAAGGCGTCGACCCGGATGCCTTCCTCGAGCGCTGGGTGACCGAGTTCCAGCAGGCGGAGTTCACGGGTTCCGGCGACTACGTGCAGGGGCCGTTCGAGGGATGACCGCTACCGTTCCCGAAACCGCAGAACCGGAAGACGACGCCGGGCGCAGCCGAAAGCAGGGCGCCTGGAAGTCCGTCGCCATCGCGATCGGCGTGGTCGCCAGCGTCCTCGGCATCGGCCTCGCCGTCGTGATCGGCACCTCCGGCATCACGCTCGCCGATGTCGCGCAGTCCGTGTGGCTGTCGATCGTCGGCGGTACGCTCTCTGGCGATCTGATCGACAAGTACCCCGTCATCATCGAGCTGCGCATGCCGCGCGTGCTCCTGGCGTTCGCGGCAGGCGCCGGTCTCTCCCTGGCCGGCGCCCTCATGCAGGGCCTGCTGCGCAATCCGCTGGTGAGCCCGTTCACGCTCGGTGTCTCTCCGGCGGCCGCGTTCGGGGCAGCGCTGGCAATCACGCTCGCGGGCACGAATTCGCTGCCGCCGTGGATCACGATCGGCAGCGCCCTCGTTGTCGCGCTGCTCGTGTCCGGCCTGGTGCTGTCGCTGGCATCCGCACGCAAGCTCGCCGTCGCCACCCTGCTGCTGCTCGGCATCGCGATGACGCAGCTGTTCGAGGCGCTCACGGCCGCGCTGCAGTTCGTCGCGAGCGAGAACACCCTGCAGGCGATCGTGCGCTGGACCTTCGGTTCGGTGAACGACGCGAACTGGAACGACGTCTGGGTCGTCGGCATCATCGTGGCGATCTCGATCCCGGTGACGCTCTGGTTCGCCAAAGATCTCAACGCGGTCGCGTTCGGCGGCGACGACGCGGCTCGCTCGTTCGGCGTGAACGTCGGGATGCTACGACTCGGGCTCATCGTACTGTCGGTCGTGCTCGCGGCCGTCGTGGTGAGTTTCTGCGGCATCATTGGGTTCGTGGGCCTCGTCGGCCCCCATATCGCACGCCTCGTGATCGGCTCCGACCACCGCTATCTGCTGCCGTTCTCCATCATCACGGGAGGATTGCTCCTGCTGGTCGCCGACACCGTCGGCCGCACGATCATCGCGCCGGCGGTTGTTCCCGTCGGCATCGTGGTCGCATTCATCGGCGCACCGATCTTCATCAACCTGATCCTCACTCGCAGAACGGCCATGAAGTGACCATCGACATCAAGGGCATCCGCTTCAGCTACGGGAAGCGCGAAGTGCTGCAGGACGTCTCGTTCTCAGTACCGGACGGAAAGTTCGCCGCGCTGCTGGGACCCAATGGCTCCGGTAAATCGACGCTCGTCAAGGTGATCGCACAGGTGCACAAGTCGGCGGGAGGAGAGGTGCTGCTGAACGGCCGAGAAGCCTCGACGCTGACCCGCCGTGAGCACGCACGCGAAGTCGGCTACGTTCCGCAGTCGGGTGAGGCGCCCTTTGACCTGACCGTGAGGGAAGCCGTGCTGCTGGGCCGTACGCCGCACTTCGGGATGGCGCCGCGGACGGTCGACTGGCGCAAGGTCGACGAGGCGATCGAGCTGCTGGGCCTTGCCGAGCTGGTCGACCGCAACATGTCGGAGCTCTCCGGCGGCCAACAGCAGCGCGCGTTGATCGCAAGAGCGATCGCACAGGATACGCGCATCCTGGTGCTCGACGAGCCCACGAGCGCGCTCGATCTTCGCTACCAGATCGAGACACTGCAGCTGGTTCGTCGCGTCACGCGCGAACACGGGATCACGGCGCTCATCGCGATTCACGACCTGAACCACGCGGCCAGATTCTGCGACCAGATCGTGCTGCTGCACGGCGGCAAGATCGTCTCGGACGGAACCCCCGAGGAGGCGCTGCAGTCGGATACGCTCGGTGACGTGTACGGATTGCCGGTCAAGGTGCAGAACATCGACGGGTACGTCGAGGTCCGTCCGCTCGTCGACGATGGAATCGAGTATCGGATTTGACGCCTGACGACGCCCGTTTCGACGCGGTCTTCGTCGGTGGCGGGCCACGTGCGGTTGCGACCGTAGTGCGGCTCGTCGACAGGCTGCGGGATGCGGGAGAATCACAGCCAGTTCGGGTCGCGATCATCGACGCCGTCGAGATCGCCGCGGGTGCCACGTGGCGCACTGACCAGCCCGCGGAGTATCTGAACAACACGACGGTCGCCGCCACGACGATCCACCCCGACGACTCGACCAGGATGACCGGGCCGGCCGCGCCGGGGCCGAGTCTCGCCGACTGGATCTCGGAGATCGAAGCCGCAGGTGCGCATCCCTTTGCCAGCTGGGTCGCCGAGGAGGCGCAAGGGCTGCGGCCAGCGGACTTCCCGACCAGACGTCTGCAAGGCGTCTACTATCGCGACCGGCTCGACGCGGCCATCGCGAGCGGGCTGGCCGAGGTTACGGAAGTGCTCGGGAGCGTCGTCGATCTGGTGACTGCCGGCGACCTCAGGCGCGTGCTGCTGGCGGACGGAAGCGTCTATTCGGCTCCGTCACTCGTGCTGGCGCAGGGCATGGTGCAGGCGCTGCCGACGCTCGAAGAGCAGGCGCTGCAGCGCGCGGCATCCGATCACGGGCTCACCTACATCGCACCCGGGATGCCCGCCGAGCAACCGTGGGATCTCGTCTTTCCGAATGCCGACGTCGGTCGGGGTGACACCGTGCTCGTCCGCGGGCTCGGCGCGAACTTCTTCGACGTCGTCGGTCATCTGAGCAGACAGTGGGGCGGTCGATTCGAACGCGTCGACGGCGACGCCTTCGGTCGGCTGCGTTACGTGGCCAGCGGCAGGGAACCCAAGCTCGTGGCGGGATCGCGACGCGGATTCCCCTACCGCAGCAAACCGGACGGCGATGCCGTCCCGGCGCCGTTCGAACCCCGCTATACGACACGCGAGTGGTTCGACGAGCTGGGCGAACGCGAGGGGCTCTCGCTGCAGCACGATGTCTTTCCCACACTCGCCGCCGAGTTCGCGTACGCACATCTCTCGGCGCTCGAACGTTGGGCCCCGGACGCTCTCGAACCGGGCTGGTCGGAGCGGCTGGATGCGGCATCCGGCCTGCTCGAGGTCGAGTCGGTGCTCGAGAAGCACGTGCTCGACGAGCGCTACCGATGGCTCGTTGACGAGCTGCGCAGGCCGACCCGCGGCGAACACGTCGGGCAGGAACGGTGGCGGGAACTCGTGCGCCGACACGTCGAGGACGAGCTCGGTTCGATGACGCAGCCCTCCCGTCATCCGCGCGCAGCAGTGAATCGGGTTATGAGCATGGTGCGCGGCAGCGTCTCGAAGCTCGCCGTCGTCGGCGCGCTCAGCGGGGATTCCGCAGTGCACGATCTGCACGGCTGGTTCGACGGCGATGCGCTGTTCATGGCCTCCGGCCCTCCGTCGTCGCGCACACGCGAGGTACTGGCCCTGATCGAAGCCGGCGTCATCGAACTAATAGGACCGGAGACGAAGGTCGAGTTCGACGAAGAGGAGCGGCTGTTCCGGCTCTCATCACCCGTCTCGGGGCGCAGAGAGCTAGCGAGAACGCTGGTCGAAACGCGCATGTCGAAAGGCAAAGTGCCGGGCACCAGCGACCCGCTGCTGCGCTCGCTGCTGGAGACCGGCCGTGCGCGCATCCACACGATAGAGGGTGTTCCGACGGCAAGCCTCGACACGACGCTCGCCGACATCGACGAGGCCGTTTCGCACGGTTTCAACCTCGTCGATGCCGACGGCAATCCGGATAGGCGAGTCATCGTGCTAGGCATACCCGCCGGCAGCACACAGCCCGGCAGCGCGATTGGCGCAACGCCCGGCAAGTCCTCGCCGCTCCTCGCCGGGGCTGACATAGCCGCGAAGCAGATTCTGGCGGCGCGCAGGGATCGCGGATGACGCCGGCCACCGGAGGGGCTAGATGCGCGGAAGCACTGCCTCGAGTTCCCAGCCACCTTCTCGAGGGCCGGTTGCGAAGGTTCCGCCGAGGAGTTCCACGCGCTGATTCATGCGGCGAAGGCCGAATCCGGAGTTGAGTTCGGGTACGTTCTTGTCTGATCCGAGAGCGTTCCAGACCCGCAGTGTTACCGAGGTATCCGTGACGAACAGGTCAATGCGAACCTCGGTGCTACCGGGCGTGTGCTTCAGGATGTTCGTCACGCTCTCGCTCGCGATATGCCGCAGCGTCGCTTCTACGCTGCTCGAAATGGGTAGTTCATCCGGAATGCTCATTTGGACGGCGATACCTGATGTCTCTAGTTCTTGTCTGAGAATCGGGAGGCGATCCAGTAGCGGCAGGGTTTCGGTCGGAACCGCGCTGTCGGAATCCCAGTCGTCATTGACGATGCGCAGCATTCGGCGAATATCCGTCATCGCCTGGGTCGCCGAGGTCATGATGGCCTGCTCCGACTGCTTTCGCTCATCCGTCTCTTGCGTCAGACGCAGCGCTCGGGTGTGCATAACGACGATCGTCAAGTCGTGCGCGATGATGTTGTGGAGTTCGTCGGCAATGCGATCGCGTTCGCCCTTCACGACCTGATCGGCCTCGTGCGCGACGCGCTCGAGGTCGGCTTTGAGCCCGATGACCCGCTTTCGGTTGCGGCGAAAAGCGAATCCGACCGTGGACGATGCCAGCGCAATGGCGATAGTACCCACGGTCCCGCCTGCAGCCATCTGCTGCCCAAAGGTTTCTACGACGACCGCAAACATCAGCGTGGTCGCTCCATACAGCGCAATCAGCCAAGCGCGGCAAGTATAGACGACCAGTCCACTGATCAATGCCAGTGCGAGGACGAATGTGGCACCCTCTCGCACAGCAAGTGCAGTCGTGGCGACGACAAGAAGAACGAGCGATGCTATCGGGGGCCGCCACGCGAACAGGGCGGCGGCTGCAAGCGTCGCAACTTCCAGAAGGGCCGTCGGCGAACCCTCCTCTGTGAAGAATTCGATGAGGGCGGTTGCTACTAACGCTACTACGGCAACGGCAAGGAGGGAGAAACGAGCAGCGGCGGGCAACGCAGTGAAATCCCACATCGCCCGCCACCAAACGTGACGGTGTCGCCGCCCGTCTGCAGTTCCTGAAGAACTCGAATCGGCAACACTCATTCTTGAATTATTGCAGTCGTGCCCCAGAGCCTACTTGCAGATGCCGATGGTCTTGCAGAACCAATTGAAAAACCCGTTGGGCTGCATTACCGGCTTCAATACGATGAAAGAAAACATGAACCCTCGTCTCTGTTTGGGAAGTACTATGTATATAAATCGTACCGCCTCAACTGGGCGCAGAACCGACACTTTCGTCTATATTATGACAGCACTTTAGTGAATTTTTGTGCGTGCGGTTGCGGTCTACACTGGCGGTTGTGACTATCCGAGTGTTGATTGCAGACGACGAAGCCCTGATGCGCCAGGGTCTTCGAATGTTCGTGAATTCCGACCCGCGCACAACCACTGTCGGGGAGGCGACAGACGGCTTGCAGGCAGTCGAACTCTGCGAGGAGCTGAAGCCGGACGTTGTTCTCATGGACATTCAGATGCCGAAAATGAACGGCATAGAGGCAACCGCTGAAATCACCAAGAGCCAGGAAGAATCCAAGGTACTCGCGCTCACGGTGTTCACTTCCGAACCGCATGTCGTGTCGATTCTGCAGGCAGGGGCGTCCGGATTCCTCGTCAAGGACACAACGCCGGAGCAGCTCGTACAATCCATCGTCGACATCCACGACGGCAAAGCCGTACTGTCTGCTGAAATCTCGAGCCAACTGATTTCCGCAGTCCGCTCCCAGCCCCACGGAAACGCCGCGCAGAGACTCGAAGAAGCCAACCAGCATCTGGACGTGGACGTCACGGAACGCGAACTTTCGATTCTCCAGCTTTTGGCCAAGGGGATGTCCAACGCCGAGATGGCCGAAGCGCTGAATCTTGCAGAGGGCACGATCAAAGCGAATTTCGGAAGAATCATGAGCAAGATGGAAGCCCGCGATCGAGTACAGGTACTCATTCGCGCTACCAAGCTCGGGGTCATCTCGCTCGACTGACCTCGCAGTCTCGTGAGTCGCATTGCGTTCGATTGGCAGAGTCCCGACACGAAACCATGACAGTAACGTGTGCGTCATCAGCTAGAAGGCGCTGTTGCCCCGGGTGCAGGTTCACGAGTCGGCCCTGAAGGGTCGCTTGGGTGTTGATGAGGTGATCCGCACGTGGGTCGAAGGCTCCGAGCAGACGCGATAGTGGAGCCCAGCACAAGCGCGAAGCCCATTCCACAGTGGCACGCTGAAGGAACGAAAGCTTCACAGCAGCCGATAATCCGCAGGAGTACGCGGGCACGACGAGAATCGAGACTTTTCGTTGTTCAGGGGTCAGCCCTCCCCGCGCAGGTCGACATCGCCGACCCACGGTTCCGCGATGTCGTCATACGTGCCGTCATTGAGGGCTATCGTCAGCCACTGGTCGACGTAGTGCTTGAACACCGTGTCGCCCTGCGGCAGCATGTAGCCCATGACGGAGTAGTCGAATGTCTCGTCGGGATTCGTCGCGCACAGCTCTTCGTACTCGTTCGCGATGAAGAGCACTTCGGCGCGGTCGGTCGTCATGACGTCGGCGTTACCTGCGACGAGTTCGTCGAAGATCGTCAGATTGTCGTGCGTGATCAGTTCGCCGTCCGGATAGTTGGCCCTCGCGAAGTCTTCGTTCGTGCCGCCTTCCGGGAAGATCGACACGACCCCCGGCCGATTGATGTCGTCGATCG
The DNA here is from genome assembly GCF_945915485.1 of uncultured Agrococcus sp. Lineage (GTDB taxonomy): Bacteria > Actinomycetota > Actinomycetes > Actinomycetales > Microbacteriaceae > Agrococcus. The sequence continues at coordinate 32,783 of NZ_CAMEFJ010000012.1, read as the reverse complement.
TGCGGTACTGATCGGCTTCGTCGCAGCGCGCGATCGGTGTCTTGCCGTCTTCCAGGATCGGTTCGGTGAAGAACACCTGCTCTGCGCGCGCCGGATTCATCGAGATACCGCCGACCGCGATGTCGCAGTCGGCCAGGAAGTCGTCCATGAGATCGCCCCAGCTGGTCAGCACCCATCGCACGTCCACCTCGAGCGTCTCCGCGAGGTCGCGTGCCATGTCGACATCGATGCCGTCCGGTTCGGCTGCGTCATCCGAGAGCTCCGTGAACGGCGGATAATCGCCTGTCGTGCACACGGCGATCTCTCCCGCGCTGAGCACTGCGTCGAGCCGCGTTTCCTGTGCTCCCTCGCCATCCGGTTCGGGCGCTGTTGACGAACACGCGGTGAGCACCAGCAGGGATGCCGCGGCGGCCAGCCCCCACCATCTGCGAAGAGCGGGTCGGGAGTTCATGACTGGGTCCTTTCCATCGACGGTGATAGCCGATGCACAGCCTAGCGAGCGACCCGTTCGCGATAGCCTAGAGACATGGCCTCTGACCCGTCTGACACCGATTTCGACCCCGATGCAGGCGCGGGTACCGGCACACGACAGCAGCCTCTCCCTGACGCGGATACGACGAAGGGCATGACGCCGAAGCGACTCTACGGCATCGTCGCAATGGCGGAGATGATCACCTGGGCGCTGCTTATCGTCGGCATGGTCGGGCGCTACGGGTTCGACTTCCACGCGCTCATGTTTCCGGTCGGCCTCGCGCACGGCACGGCATTCGTCTCCTATGCCGTGGTCTCCGGTGTCGTCGGGTTGAACCAGCGCTGGAAGTTCGGACACGTCGTGGGCGCAGTTGCGCTCGCCGTCGTGCCCTTCGCAACTTTGCCGTTCGATCGCTGGCTGAACCGCCGCGGGATGCTGGACGGCCCATGGCGCAAGGAAGCAAGCGATGACCCCCGCGACAGGTCGATCATCGACCGCACACTGCGGTTCTGGCTGCGGCACCCCATCGCACTGTTCCTGACGCTCGCGGCTGCCGTCGTGATCGTCGTCGTGGTGCTGCTGCAGCTCGGCCCGCCGACGCAGTGGTTCTCCTGACCCGGCCCTGCGAAGGGTTCGAATGCGGGGCGTGACGCGTCAAATCGTCAGCGCGCAACGCGGGTCGGAATCGACGGACGAGCGGGATCTGGAACCGCCCGCAACGCCGTAGGATTGATTCGGTAGTCCATCGCACGAGGAGAGCCGTGACCGACCAGCGCCCCGCACCCGATTCCGTCGACGACGCCGCCCGCACCCCGGAGCGCGACCAGCCGTACGCAGAGCTCGGGCTCAAGCCCGACGAGTACGAACGCATCCGCGAGATCCTGGGGCGCCGACCCACCAGCGGTGAGCTCGCCATGTACTCGGTGATGTGGAGCGAACACTGCTCCTACAAGTCGTCGAAGAAGTATCTGCGCGCGTTCGGACAGAAGGTCACACCCGAGATGCAGCGACACCTCATGGTCGGGATGGGCGAGAACGCGGGCGTCATCGATGTCGGCGAGGGCTGGGCGGTCACGTTCAAGGTCGAGAGCCACAACAGCCCCTCGTTTGTCGAACCCTTCCAAGGCGCTGCTACGGGTGTCGGCGGCATCGTCCGCGACATCATCTCGATGGGCGCCCGGCCCGTGGCCGTCATGGATGCGCTGCGATTCGGCTCGATCGACCACCCGGACACCGACCGCATCGTCCACGGCGTCACCGGCGGCATCTCGTTCTACGGCAACTGCCTCGGCCTGCCGAACATCGGCGGCGAGACCGTCTTCGACAAGGCCTATCAGGGCAACCCGCTCGTCAACGCACTCGCTGTCGGCGTGCTTCGCCACGAGGACCTGCATCTCGCGAGCGCAACAGGAGCCGGCAACAAGGTCGTGCTCTTCGGAGCCCGCACCGGCGGCGACGGCATCGGCGGTGCATCCATCCTGGCCTCCGACACGTTCACGGAAGGCGGCCCGACGAAACGACCGGCGGTCCAGGTTGGCGACCCGTTCGCAGAGAAGGTGCTGATCGAGTGCTGCCTCGAGCTGTATGCGGGAGAACTCGTCAACGGCATCCAGGACCTCGGTGCCGCCGGCATCTCCTGCGCGACCAGCGAGCTCGCCGCTAACGGCGGTTCCGGCATGAACATCGAGCTCGATAACGTTCTGCTTCGCGACCCGACGCTCACTGCGGAGGAGATCCTGATGTCCGAGTCGCAGGAGCGCATGATGGCCGTTGTCGAGCCGTCGAAGCTGGAGGCGTTCCAGGCGGTGTGCGACAAGTGGGAGGTCGAGTACTCGGTGCTCGGCGAGGTCACGGGTGACGGACGTCTCACGATCACCCACGGCGGCGTCACGATCGTCGACGTCGATCCCTCGACCGTCGCGGTCGACGGCCCCGTGTACGACCGCCCCGCCGAGCGCCCGGAGTGGCAGGACGATCTGCAGGCCGACACCTCCTCGAAACTGCGCAGGGCATCCTCGTACGAAGAGCTTCGCGAGCAGTTCTTCTCACTGCTGTCGAGCCCGAACCTCGCCGACGCGTCCTGGATCACCGAGCAGTACGACCACTACGTGGGCGGCAACACAGCCCTCGCGACACCCGACGACGCAGGCATGGTGCGCATCGACGAGCAGTCGGGGCTCGGCTTCGCGGTCTCGCTCGACTGCAACGGCCGCTTCAGCATGCTCGACCCACGAGTCGGCGCAGCCAACGCGCTCGCCGAGGCGTACCGCAATGTGGCTGCCACAGGAGCGACTCCGATGGGGGTCAGCGACTGCCTGAACTTCGGCAACCCGGAGGTGCCGTTCGTGATGTGGCAGTTCGCGGAGGCCGTCGACGGTCTCGCAGACGCCTGCGTCGAGCTCGGCATCCCGGTCACGGGCGGCAACGTCTCGTTCTACAACCAGAGCGGTGAGGACCAGATCCACCCGACACCCGTCGTCGGTGTCCTGGGTGTGATCGACGATGTCGACCGCCGCATCCCGAGCGGATGGCAGGACGAAGGACAGCTGCTCTATCTGCTGGGCACGACCCGCGATGAACTCGACGGTTCGGCGTGGGCCGACGTCGTACACGACCACCTCGGCGGGGTTCCGCCGGAGGTCGACCTGGCGGCCGAGAAGCGCCTCGCGAACCTGATGTCGAATGCCGCCCTCGAGGGCCTCGTATCGGCAGCGCACGACCTCTCGGAGGGTGGGCTTGCAGCCGCTGTCGCAGAAGGTTCGCTCCGATTCGGTATCGGCGCCAGAGTCGTGCTGAGTGAACTCATGGAACGCGACGGGGTTGACGCAACGGCTGCGCTCTTCTCGGAAACGGGCGGCCGGATGCTCGTATCGGTTCCGCGAGAAGAGGACGTCAAGTTCGTCGGCATGTGCGACGCCCGCGGCGTCCCTGTGATGCGCATCGGCGTGACGGACGCCGAGAGTGACGCGATCGAATTCCAGGACCTCTTCACGGTGCCGCTGGACGAGCTGCAGCGTGCGAACCGCGGCACGATCCGCGAGCGCTTCGGGGCGTAGCGACACAGAACCACGACGGACCGCGCACAACACCTTGCGCAAGACGGAAACGGCGCGCTCAGCATGACGCCAGGCGTGCCGAAACCGTCGAGAAGGTGGCTGTTCTACTCGCGACCGGCGATGTGCTCGTGGTGCCGGATCACCTCGGCGATCACGAACGTGATGAAGGTCTCGGCGAACTGCGGATCGAGGCCCGCCTCCTGTGCGAGGTGCCGCAACCGTTCGATCTGCCGCTCCTCACGGGCGGGGTCGGAAGCGGGGAACGAATGCCCCGCCTTGAGGCGGCCAACTGCCTGCGTCAGCTTGAACCGTTCGGCCAGCGTATGGATGAGGATCGCGTCGAGGTTGTCGATGCTGTCGCGGAAACGCAGGAGTTCGTCGCGGGGGTCATCACTCATGGCAGAAGTCTACTTCCGCCACACCGAATCAAGAACTCAGCCGACGCCGCCCGGAAGTACCGTTCGATCGTCGATCACGCACGCGTCATCGCATGGTCCTCGAGAACGATTCCGGGCTCGGTGTCAGGCATTCGACTCCGGAAGAAAGTACGCTGAGAGGATTATGACGACGATCGACGCGAGCCCCCAGCCGCCGGCTGCGTCACAGTGGGCTTGGATGCGGCAGCCTGCCGTCCGTCAAGGTTTGATCGCCTTCGCCATCGTGCACATCCTCTGCCTCGTGTGGCTCTGGCCGACCATCGCCCGTGGCGACGCGCTCGGTGACCTCGAGATCTACAGAAGCTGGGCGGTCAACGCCTTCAGCGGCGAGGAAGTGCCGGGGCTGCGGCAAGACTGGGTGTACCCGCTGCTTGCCTGGCTGCCGATCGGCATTGCCAATCTGTTCGGCCCGGACGCCTACCAGGCCGTGTGGTTCGGGATAGTCACGGTACTGAATCTCCTGGCGACCCTGGTGGTGCTCGGCAGTCTCCGCGACGAGCGGCGACCCTATGCCGCCCTCGTATGGCTTGCGGGCATCCTGCTCCTTGCACCGGTGTCCATGCTGCGAATTGAGGGATTCGTTGCGCCGCTCGTCGTTGTAGCTCTCATGTGGATCTCGCGGTTTCCCTTCGTCGCCGGGTTGATCCTCGCAGTCGGTGCCTGGATCAAGGTGTGGCCGGCCGCCATCATCGCCGCTGTCATGGCCGCGCGACAGGGTGGCGGCCGCATCCTGCCCGCCGGCATCCTGGTGACAGCCGCTGTCACGGTTGTCGCGTCACTGACGGGTGGGCTGCACCACCTGATGAGCTTCCTGACCATCCAGGTGGGGCGCGCGCTGCAAATCGAGTCGCCGCTCGCCACGTTGCCGATGTGGCTCGACCTGTTCGACGAATCCGGCTACTACACGTATCACAACCGCGTTCTGCATACGCCGGAGATGGGAGGAGCGATTCCGTCGTACGTCGCGGCAGCCTCCACGTACGTGCTGGTTGCAATCGTGCTCGCGCTGGCCGTTGCGGTCGTGGTGCAGGGGCAACGCGGCATCGACGGAACTCAGCTCATGCTCACGGGGGCGCTCGCGCTCGTCAGCACGCTCGTCGTCTTCAACAAGGTCGGCGAGCCTCAGTTCGTGCTCTGGCTGCTGCCTGTCGCGGTCGTGGGGCTCGTCTCCCGCGACGCATGGTGGCACCGCATCGCGTGGCTCCTCCTCGTCGCCTGCGCGCTCACGACCGTGGTGTTCCCGTTCATGTACGCTGCGCTCGAACAACACCACATCTTCCCGCTTCTCATCCTCACGTTCCGCAACATCATTCTCGCGGTGATTTTCGTGCTGGCGACCGCAAGGCTCATCAGATTCAAGACCGTGCCTCCTGCCGCGGTGGATGCCTCGGTCAACGACGAACAGACGCCAGAGACTGCGGATGCGTCAACAGAGTCTGCGCAAAACGCGTGATTTGGGCGTAGCATGGAAATCTGCTGTGCTGATTTCTCGGTTGGCGCAGCTTTTTTGCCTTGACCAACGGAAGGCCCACCTTTGCTGCACGAAAAGCTTCAGCCTGTTTTCGACGATGTCCTGCACCGCAACCCGGGTGAATCCGAGTTCCACCAAGCGACGTACGAGGTACTTGAAAGCCTCGGCCCCGTCGTCGCGAAGCGCCCGGACTATGTCGACGCACAGATCCTGAGCCGCATCGTGGAGCCCGAACGACAGATTATCTTCCGCGTGCCCTGGGTCGATGACTCCAGCCGGGTGCAGATCAACCGCGGTTTCCGCGTGCAGTTCAACTCGGCGCTCGGTCCGTTCAAGGGCGGTGTCCGGTTCCACCCGAGCGTGTACCTCGGCATCGTGAAGTTCCTCGGGTTCGAGCAGATCTTCAAGAACTCACTGACCGGCCTCCCCATCGGGGGCGGCAAGGGTGGCAGCGACTTCGACCCGAAGGGCAGGTCGGATGGCGAGATCATGCGCTTCTGCCAGTCGTTCATGACTGAGCTCTCGAGGCACATCGGCCAGTACACGGATGTCCCCGCAGGGGATGTCGGCGTCGGCGGCCGCGAACTCGGCTACATGTTCGGGCAGTGGAAGCGTCTCACCAATAACTACGAATCGGGTGTGCTGACTGGGAAGGGCCTCACGTGGGGTGGTTCCCAGGTGAGGAAAGAAGCGACCGGTTACGGCACGGTGTACTTCCTCGACGAGGTGCTGAAGGCCCGCGGCGAGTCGTTCGAGGGCAAGAAGGTCGTGGTGTCCGGATCGGGCAACGTCGCGATTTACGCAATCGAGAAGGTCAACCAGCTCGGCGGTACGGTCATCGCCGCAAGCGATTCCGCAGGTTACGTCGTCGATGAGGACGGCATCGACCTCGAGCTGCTGAAGGACATCAAGGAGGTCCGTCGATCGCGCATCTCCGAGTACGTCGACCGCAGAGCGGGCGCGTCCTACGCTTCGAACGGCACCACGATCTGGTCGGTGCCCTGCGATATCGCGGTGCCCTGTGCCACACAGAACGAGCTCGGCGAGGACGATGCCGTGACGCTCATCCGTAATGGATGCACCCTGATCGGCGAAGGGGCGAACATGCCCGTCACACAGGCTGCGCTCCGCGTGCTGGCCGAGTCGGAGATAACCTTCGCGCCCGGCAAAGCCGTCAATGCGGGCGGCGTCGCAACCAGCGCGCTCGAAATGCAGCAGAATGCGTCGCGTGACTCCTGGACGTTCGAGCACACGGATGCTCGCCTGAACGAAATCATGCGGGGCATCCACAGCCGCTGCGCAGAGACCGCGGAGGAGTACGGTCGCCCGGGCGACTACGTGACAGGAGCCAACATCGCAGGCTTCAACCGCGTCGCGGATGCGATGCTCGCCCTTGGTGTCATCTAGGGTCTACCGCGGGGCACCGCGGCTTTCTGTTGCGGCGTGCATACTGGGAACGTGACCGAAGAGAGCGGCCTCGAACGCGAAGGGATGCCACGGCGCGCCAAGTTCGCCCTGCTGTCTGCGGTCACGGTGAGCGTCATCGTCCTACTACTCCATGTGCTGGCCGTCGGCGTATCACCCTGGTTCGGTGCTTGCGCCGTGCTCCTGGCGTTCGCAAGCTTCGCGCACTACCGCGCCGCTGCATCCGGGCACGCTGCGCTCACAGCCCGACTCAGGATTCTCGAAGGACAGCAAGACGGTCCTGCGAACAGGGAGCGACCGGGGATGATCGCCGACCGGTCTGCACTACCGAGTGCGTGGACGCAGCTGTTGTGGGAGCTGGCTGCGGCGGCAGCGGCGTTGGCTGCAATGGCCATCACGTTCGCGCTGGCCGGCTGAGTATCTATTCCGAGCGGATTGCCGACCCGCAGTCGAGTCGGCAATCCGTCGGTAACACTGGGCCGTAACGCGCCGGCGGTTAAACTCGCGCGGTACGTCGACGAATCATCACGAAGCCCGCGACCAGCAGAACAAGGGCTGCTGCGATCAGGAGCAACGAGAGAGTCGTACCTGTGCGCGGGAGTCCGTCGGTCCCATCATCGTTCGAAGCATCTCGGTCGGTCTGCGCAGGGTCCGATGGATCCGTCTCCGATGGATCAGTCGTGCCCGGCTCACTCGGGTCGGGCTCAGTCGGATCCGTCCCGCCATCATCTGTCGGCAACATGACCTCGACGGGCAGCACATCGGAGACGCGGTCCCCGAACCCCTGTTCCGCATAGAGCGTGACGGAACCGTCCGCAGCCGCATACCGACGCAAACTCGCGATGTCGATTTCAAGTCGCCACACGCCGTCGTCCGAGACAGCGCCCGAGGGCGCGACAGCAGCTTCCTCGTCCGGCAGCACCCGCACATCCGCCGCAATGACGCCCTCGCCACTGACGATGACCGTCTCGTCCTCAACTACTACAGACGCGGTCAGGACGGAGAGATCGGGGCGGGCGGTCAACCACTGATCCTGCGCCGTCGGACGGTCGATGATGCGGGTCTCGCCGATGCAGCCGTTCCACCCGTTGCCCGCTGCGTCGTCGACCCAGTCGGCTCCGAGAATCCAGGGCATCCCCTCGTTGAACGACATACCGTAGGTGTCCTGCGCCGTGCGCAGCACAGGAGCGCCGTTCACGTACATCACCGTTTCTTCGGCAACGGGATCGTTGACGAGCACCACGTGACTCCACGTGCCCGGCAGTATCTCGCCCGACCAGTTCGTCTTGTCGCCTCGTGTGGCGTCTGCTCCGACCTCGGTCCATTGGAACTCGCGCAGGTTCGAGATGCCGAGCGACGCGGGAGAGGCCGTGTAGTCCCACTGCGACCAGGGCATCCCGGGGATCTCCGAGCGGTTGCCGGTTCGCACCAGGATCTTGCTCCACTGGTTCGCGTCCGCACTCCACGACTCGTCGATGTAGACCATCGTCTCGATCGTGTAGCCGTTCGACAGGTCGGCGTCGTTCACGGCTGCATCCGCCGCTGTTGTGAGATACGAGAAACGATCCGCCTCCCGATCGGAGTTCGCGAAGCAGACAGCCTGCTGCGACGGCGCGTACAGCTGACTGCCCTCGGCAACGGTGACATCCTCGACCTCGGCTGTCGATGAGCCCGAATCGGCAATCGAGACGCGATGCAGATCGCTGTCTCCTGCGAGGTCGGCGAACACCGCGCCTTCTTCAACGACACCGGACTCACCTCCGAGCTGCCAGTGCGCCAGCGTGCCGGGAGCACGTACATAGTCTTCGGAGTTCCCAGCCTCGGCCAGCGGGCTCTCGGGCACACCGGGGAAGCCCCCGGTGATGATCTCGAGCGCTCGCGTTGAGAGGTCGGAATGGCTCGGCGCAACAGTTGCGAAGTCGTCGAATCGGGACTCGAAATCGATTTCGATTGAGTACTGCTCGTTGGCGCCCGTGAGAACGGGGACGTCGTAGCTCGTCAGCCGGTCGTGCGACTTCGACACGACCCACGGCGACACCGTATTCACGTTGATACGATCGTTCGTGAGGTCGAACTCCAGCAGGCCGAGATACCCGTTGCCACCTTCGTACGCCATCTGGTGGTCCATGAGCACCTGTGTGACGGTGCTGCCGGCCGCGTTTTCACGCGTGATGTGCGTCGAGCCGTGGAAGTGGCCGTTCAACGTCAGGAAGATCTGATCGTTCTGGTCGATGAGCCCGTTCCACAGCCGTTCGCCGTTGTCACTCGTAACGCCGGTGACGCCATCGTTCTGCACACCGATGATGTCGTGCGACAGCACGATGGTCGGGATGCCGGGATTCGAATCGAGCACGTCGTTCGCCCAGTCGATGGTCGCGTCAGACACCCGCCAGCTGAGCGACAGCACCAGATACTCCTGGCCTTCAGCTTCGAAGATGTGGAATCGGTTGAGCCCCGTAGGATCCGCCCCTCGGAACGTGGCGTCGGCAGCGGAGCGCTCGGCGGGGAAGGTCGCGAGGTATGGCTCGTCTTCCAGGTCGTAGTCGGTGTCGACGACGGAGTTGCTGGAGTTCCGTACATCGTGATTGCCGGGGACGACCGCGTAGGGAACGCCGGCATCTTCAAGTGTGGTCATGGCTTCGTCAGCCACTCTCCAACCGTCTTCCTGGCCGACGACGTCCACGACATCGCCGACGTGGGTGGCGAACGGGATGTTCAGCGCTTCGGCGTGCTCCGCGAGCCATTCGGTCTGCACCGCGAACGGGTTCGTGCCGTAGTCCGGCTCGAAGTTCGACCCCGCGTAGCGCGAGTAGAACTGCGTGTCCGGCAGCACCGCCAGGGTGAACGCAGAACGGGCATCCTGCTCCTGCGCTGTTGCTTCGTCGATCGTCGGCATTGCGATGACTGCAGCACTTCCGACGACTGCCGCCGCGAGCATCGCGGCGATTCTGGATCTGGGCAAAGGGGGCCTCCTCGAGTACGGAGGCAACCCTATGAGTGCATGATGACGCGCTGCCCTCTCGGATGTGAACGACAGGAGAACGACGGTTGACCGACCGTCTGCTCTTCAGCGACATCACAGGGGGCGCGCGTAGGCTCGTGCAGCACCGGTCATCACCGTCGAAACGGGAGGCAACTCACATGAGCACTTCATTCGGACTACTCGCGCTCCTCCTCCTGGGACTCGGAGCCTTCGTGATTGTGGGTGGCGTAGCCACACTGATCATCGTGTTGATCGTTCGCTCGAACAGGAAGCCGGATCTGCCCCCGGCAGGCTATGCCCAGCCGCAGCACCCCCAGCAGAATCGGCACGATGCCCCGTAGTACGGCCCCCGGTCGCTGATAACCGCAACTGAACGGCGGAAGCTTCCGCCGCCCTAGCAGTACCCCTAGATCAGATCGTGGATCTGGATGATCGCGTCGCGCGCAGCCCCGACGCCGATCGCCGAGATCCGCGAACCGGAGTGCTCCTCCAAGAAGCGCACGTACGCTTGCGCATTAGCGGGTAGATCCGAGAACTCGCGGGCTCCAGTAATATCCTCACTCCACCCCGGCAACTCCTCGTATATGGGCTTCGCGTGGTGATAGTCGCTCTGCGACAACGGCATCTCATCGAAGCGCTCGCCGTCGACGTCGTAGGCGACGCAGACGGGGATGCGCTCGATGCCGGTCAGGACGTCCAGCTTCGTGAGCACGATATCGGTGAGCCCGTTGACTCGGCTCGCATATCTGGTGATGACGGTGTCGTTCCAGCCGGTGCGACGCGGCCTGCCGGTTGTCGTTCCGAACTCGAATCCGTTGGAGCGCAGCAGATCACCCCACTCGTCGTGCAGCTCCGTGGGGAACGGGCCGGATCCGACTCGCGTCGTGTACGCCTTGACGATGCCTACGACCCTGTCGATCTTCGAGGGAGCGATGCCTGCGCCGGCCGCGGCTCCCGCCGACGTCGTCGTCGAAGAGGTCACGAACGGATACGTACCGTAGTCGATGTCGAGCATCATGGCCTGCCCGGCCTCGAACACGACGTTCTTGCCCGCTTCGAGCGCGTTGTGCAGTTCGAGCGAAGTGTCGCCGACCATCGGCCGGAGCCGCTCGACGTACTGCTGCAGGTCGTCGAAGATCTCGTCGCACGTGATGGCGCGGCGGTTGTACACCTTCGTCAGCATGTGATTTTTGGTTTCGAGCGCACCCTCGATCTTCTGGCGCAAAATCGACTCGTCGAAGAGATCCTGCACGCGGATGCCGAGCCGGTTCACCTTGTCGGCGTACGCGGGCCCGATACCGCGGCCGGTCGTGCCGATCGATCGCTTGCCGAGGAAGCGTTCCGTCACCTTGTCGAGGATGCGGTGATAGTTCGTGATGATGTGCGCGTTCGAGGAGATGCGGAGCTTCGAAGTGTCGACGCCGCGCGACTGCAGAGCCGTCAGCTCGTCGAAGAGGACCTCAAGGTCGACGACCACGCCGTTGCCGATAACCGGGGTGACGCCGGGCGTCAGAATGCCGGACGGCAGTAAGTGCAGTGCGTACTTCTTATCGCCGATCACGACCGTGTGACCGGCGTTGTTTCCGCCGTTGAACTTCACGACGTAATCGGTACGGCTCGCCAGCAGATCGGTAGCCTTGCCTTTTCCCTCGTCGCCCCACTGGACGCCAACTATCGCAATTCCGGGCATGCTCATCCCTTTCGGTGTAGGCCAAACTCCATTCTAGGGGCGAGCACTGACGTACGTCAGGAAGCCCCTTCGATCGCTGCGACGGCTTCGGCAAGACTGAGCCGATCGGCGAACAGCATGCGCTCGAAGCCCACCATGATCGTCGACCCGAAGATCGCAGCAGCGTTCGCGGGCCCCGCCGGCCGGTCATCTTTCTCGAGCGCTTCCGCGAACATCGAGAAGAAGAGCGAACGGTATTCGGCCAGCGACTCTCGCCAGGGCCGGTCGAGCCGGAACAGTTCCGCTGCGACCACTTTGCTGGAGGCGGGATGCTCTTGCAGGCCCCGCAGGAAGGCCTCCGCAACAGAGCGCACGGCATCGCCCGCCACCGCGGTATCGAGCGACTCCCGCAAACGCTGCCCCGCGCGCTGCAGCGTCTCGCCCAACAGCTCCGCGTAGAGCCCCTCTTTGGAGCCGAAGTTGTAGTAGACACTGCCCTTCGCAACGCCCGCAGCTGCGGCGATGTCATCGACCGCCGTTGCCGAGATGCCGCGTTCGGCCGCCATCTGCGCAGCAGCCGACAGGATCTTCTCTCGCGTCTCGCCCCGCTTCGCCATGGGACCTCCGAAAACTATTTGTACTGACCAGTCAGTTTAGTTTAGCCTAGAGGAGCACAATACTTGCAAGATCATCGGGAGCAGCCATGCGAATCGAACTCAGCGAAGTCTCGAAGGGCGAAAGCCTGCCCTCCATCAGCGCGGCATTCTCCTCCGGCACCGCCACGAGAGTCGCCGTGGAGACGGAGCAGCGCCCGACCCTGCTCGGCCTCATCGCAACGGGCCGCATGCTGCCCGACAGCGGCAGTGTGACCATCGACGGAGCATCCGACCGGCGCCTCCTCCGCAATGCCGTGGCACTCGTCGACGCGCCCGGCGTGAGCGACCCCGACCCCGACGTCACGCTCGGCGGTCTCATCAGCGAGGAACTCATGTTCGCCGGCGGCAACAGCACTCACGTCGCCGCGCGCATGTGGGCACGCAACATGCATGTGCGAGAAGACACGAACACGCCTCTGGCCGCCCTGGCGCCGGAGGAGCGCGTGCGGGTACTCCTGGAGCTTGCGGCAATGCGCGAGCAGCGCCGGGGGAAGAAAGTCTCCGGCCTCGTGCTCGTCAGCCCCGATCGCCACGGAGGCGACCCCGAGAAGTGGTGGCGCATCGCGAAACTCATGGCCAGACGGGGCCTCGCGATCCTCGTGATCACCGGACGCGCCGCCGACAGACTGCTGCACGAACTCGATGCATCTGTGTCGAAAAACTTGCAAGGTGTGCACGACACAACGCAAGTTTCTCGCCACAAGGATGCGGGAGGGGCGTCTGTTGAGCCCCAAGTCGACGAGGGCGTGCGCAACACCGAATCGCAAGCAGCTACGGAGACAGAGCAGTGAAAATTCCGCAGATGATCCTGGCCGAACTGCGCCGGTTGACCGCGACACCCATGGCACGCATCGCGCTGATCGCGCTGTGCACCGTGCCACTGCTCTACGGTGGCGTCTATCTCTGGGCGAACCAGGACCCGTACGAGCGACTCGATCAAGTACCGGTCGCCCTCGTCGTGCTCGACGAAGGCGCCGAATCCGACGGCGAGCGCCAAAATCTCGGCCAGGATGTCGCCGACGAAGTGGTCGACGACGGCAGCTTCGACTGGCACGTCGTCAACGAACACCAGGCGCAGGCCGGCGTCGAAGACGGCACGTACGACTTCTCCCTCACCTTCCCGGCAAGTTTCAGCGACGACCTTCTGTCGGCCGCGACGGAGAACCCTCGACCCGCATCCCTCGTGCTCACGACGAACGACGCGAACAGCTACCTGGCCACGACGATCGGCGAACAGGCCGTGCAGCGCATCCAAGAGCAGGTGCGCGAACAGGTCGGCCAGGAGGCAGCGGTTCGGCTTCTCACGTCGATTCAGCAGATCCGTGACGGGATGGTCACTGCGGCCGACGGCGCCGCGCAACTGGAAGACGGCATCGGTGCAGCCAGTGACGGTATCGGCGAGCTCGAAGACGGTGCGGCAACGCTGACCGAAGGCGCCGGGACGCTTGCCTCGGGAGCCGGGGAACTCAGCGACGGGCTCGGCGAGATGCGCGCGAGCACGGCATCCCTGCCCGGACAGACGCGCGAGCTTGCCGACGGCGCCGAGCGGGTCGCTGACGGCAACCGGCAACTCGCCGACGCGGGCGGTCACGCCGCCGAGATTTCGCAGACCGTCGCCAACGGTGTCGGATCCACGCGCGACGAAATCGTGGAGCGCCTGCGCGAGCAGGGCCTCACCGAGCAGCAGATCGCCGAGGTCATGGTGCCCCTCGACGAGCTGGGAGGGCTCGTGCACGACGGCAACGACCGCGTGCAGGGGCTGAACTCGCAGCTGCAGCAGCTCTCCGACGGTTCGCGTCAGGTTGCGAACGGGGCGGATGCCCTGGCGTCCGGCACCGACCAGCTCGCGCAGGCCATCGTGCGCGCCGATGAGGGTTCGTCCGCGCTCGCCGACGGCAGCACGGAACTCCACGAGGGAGCCGGGGAACTGCAGAACGGTGCCTCGCAGCTGAGCGACGGGATGACCGAGCTGCAAAACGGTGCGCAAGAGCTGCGATCGGGCCTGGACGACGGCGTCGAACAGATACCCGAGTCGAGCGATGAACTCATCCGTGAACAGGCCGCGGCGATCGCCGATCCGGTCGAGGTCGACAGCGAAGCGGTAACACGAGCGGGAACCTACGGTGCCGGACTAGCGCCGTTCTTCGTCGCACTCGCCGCATGGATCGGCATCTACGCACTACTGCTGATCATCAAGCCGGTCTCTCGACGCGCGGTCACAGCATTGCACCAGCCCGTTCGGGTCGGGCTCGCGGCCTGGTTGACGCCCGCACTGTTCGGCCTGCTGCAGATGACTGCACTGTTCGGCGTGATCGCAGCGTGGCTGCAGTTCGACATCGCGCATCCGCTGCCGACCTACGGGATCATGGTGCTGGCCTCCGCGACATTCGCCGCGATTATCGTCGCGCTGAACGTCTGGCTGGGCAGCGTCGGCCAGTTCATGGGGCTCGTGCTGCTCGTGCTGCAACTGATCACGGCGGGAGGAACCTTCCCGTGGCAAACGCTGCCGGAACCGCTGGGGACCCTGCATCACCTGCTGCCGATGTCGTACGCCGTGGATGCGATGAGGCAGGTGATGTACGGCGGCAATATCGAGTCGGCCACAACCGGTGCGCTCGTACTGCTGGGCTTCTTGGTCGCGGCACTCGCGTTGACTGCCGTGGGGGTAGCGCGCATGATGAACCATCGCACTCTGCGCGACCTCAGGCCGAGCCTCATCGGCTAGCGGTCGGGCTTGCAGCGAAGGCCGCCGGCGTTGTTCCGGTGACCTGCCTGAAGTCTCTCGCGAAGTGCGCCTGGTCGAACCAACCGAGCGCGGCGGCGAGGTCTGCCATCGAGTCGCTCCAGCCTCGCTCAAGAAGCGCGGCGGCCCGGAACACCCTCGCGCGCATCCGTATGCGTTTCGGCGTGACTCCGACGAGCCTGCTGAACTGCCGCTGCATCGTCCGCTGGCTGCAACCGATACGAGCCGCTATCGATTCCATGGATTCGAGCGGATGCGCCTCGAGCGTCGCGAGCATCGCTCGCAGTTGCCGGAACTCTGCGGTATCGCTCGGCCCGCGCTGCAGCAGCCAATCATCCAGCACACCGGCCGCATCGGATGCATTGCTCGGCACAGTCAACAGCGCTTCTGCACCTGAGAACAGCGGCTCGGCCGGGTGCGTAACATCGGCTTCGAGCCGAAAACGATCGTCGGCGAACTCGAAGCATGCGCCGGGGCGGAAGCGAATCCCGACGACGGATCCACTGCCGAAGAGGCGCACATCCATACGCTCTTCGGCACCCGGGCCCGTAAACCAGACTCCTTCTGAGGCCGCGCCACGTCGACTGAACGTGCCGCGCTCTACCGTGAGGTTGGTCGCTGGATCATCGAGCGTGGCCGTCCTGTGCTCCTCCCCTTCTTCGAAGCTCCACTCGACCGACCAGTACCGTTCGACCCAGAGGCGAAGATCTTCCGCGGGTTCGGCGAATCGATATCGAGTTCGCGTGAGCAGCTCTTCCGGGCGCAGCACGTGGCCGAGCATGTGCGACGGTGTCGCATTCGTACTATTCGGCGCCTTCGGCATGCAGCAAGAATCGCACACATGAATGCACAACCCGCCACACTTGCGATGGTCACCCTCGATGCCGCTGACGTGGCCCCCGTCGCGGACTTCTGGTCGAAAGCGCTCGGCTGGCCGATTCTCGCCGCGACCGAGGAGTACGCGATGCTGCAGGGGCCGACGCACGCACTCGGTATCAGTCGAACACCCGATTATCAGCCTCCCCGGTGGCCCGATGACGGGCACAAACAATTCCACTTCGACCTGAGCGCTGACAACATAGAAGCCACGGCCGACCACCTCGTCGAACTCGGAGCCACACGGCCGGCAGACCAGCCCGGCGACACTTGGGTCGTCCTGCTCGACCCTGCCGGGCATCCCTTCTGCCTGACCGATGCGAAAGCGTGGGGCTGAGGATGGAGAGCGTCGACTACTTCCGGACGTTCGTCACCGTGGCCCCGGATTCGGAGGCATCGGCAACGCAGCCCCGGCTGCGGGCCGGCAGGGCCACGATCGCCTCGGCGACCTGGGAGCTCCTCCACGAGCACGAGTACGAACTGACCTCCGGTGACGTGATCTTCACCGTTTGGGCTGATCGCCAGGGCATTCCGGAGAACGAGCGCGATACCGCCAGGCGCGAGTATTTCGCGAAAGGCAGACCTTGCCTGCGGGCGAGCGACCTCGGCAAGAAGTTCGGTTGGGGGATTCATGCGGATGAGGACGGTAAGCTCGCGCTCTACCCTGTCGACTCGGAGGAGTATGCGATGCTCGCGGGCGGTACGGCACCCGACGGAACCGACGTGAAAGTGCTCCGGGCGATGCGATCGAAACGGTAGCCGCGCATCACGACGCCCAGAACTCGACCGCGACATCCCAGGCGAGCTTCACGACCAGGATTCCCATCACGACCAGGAACACCCTGCGGACGAACGCGTTGCCGTTCTTGACCGCCATGCGCGCCCCGACGAGCCCGCCGATGATGTTCGCTGCGGCCATCGCGAGCCCCAGCACGAGCAGTACCTCGCCGTGCACGCCGTACACGACGATCGCTGCCAGGTTCGTGGTGAGGTTGGCGACCTTCGCGTTGACGCTCGCCTGCAGGAAGCCGTAGCCGAGCAGCGCCACGATGAAGATCACGAAGAACGAGCCGGTGCCCGGCCCGAGTATGCCGTCGTAGAACCCCACGACGAGACCGATCAGCGCCGATCGCCACGCCACCGAGAACGCGCTCTCGTGTTTGGGCTCGTGATGCAGCCCGAGCTTCGGCTTGCAAAGCGTGTAGATGCCAACGCCGATAACCGCGACCAGAACGATCGGGGCAAGCACTTCTCGCGGCAGAAATCTGGAGATCGCGGCTCCTCCCGTCGACCCGCCGTAGGCGCCGGCGATCAGCGGAACTAGCATGATCGCGTGCACCCGGATCCGGCGCAGATACACCCAGCTCGCCGAAAGCGTGCCCGCAAACGATGAGAGTTTATTGGTGCCGAGCACGAAGGGCGTCGCGATCTCCTTCGGCAGTCCGATGACGAGCGCCGGCAGCTGCACGAGCCCCCCGCCACCGACGACGGCGTCGATCCAGCCCGCGAGCGCCGCCGCCAAGACCAGCATCACGAGAGCGGCGACGCTGAGGGGCAGCCAGTCGGCGATCACGGGTCCGTCGAACACTTGAACATCATGATGTAATGGGTTTATGCATCTCAACCCTTATGGGGCGGAACCGGTGAAACTCGCGACTCGGCTCGCGAACCTCGCACCGTGCAGCGCGGAGGAGATCGCCGCGATCTGCAACGAGGAGGGGCTGATCGTCGACCGACCCGTTGTCGAGGCAGACTACGAAGAGATCGCCCGATTTCTCGAGCTCTGGTGCGCGATCGCGGATGCGGATGCCTCCCATCCGGAAGGAGAGGAGACCAGGGCGGCGCTCACCAACGCGCTGCTCTCGGAATACTCCGGGCATCCCAGGCTGTCGAGTCACGACGGCTGGCACCTGCACTACCGCGATGACGACGTGACGTTCGCGCGTATGGTGCAGACGGTCATCATCGTCGGCACGGCACTCCACCTGACATCGCGGGGCATGGACAGGCTCGGACGGTGCGCAAGCGTCTCATGTACGAACGTCTTCGCCGACACGACGCGCAACGGGCGGCAGCGATTCTGCTCGACGCGCTGCAACAACCGGGATGCGCAGCGGCGGTTTCGCGAGGAGCACCGGAAGTAGCGGCGACTCCGATCCTCGAAGTCACGGATCGGCTGTCATGAAATGTTGATCGTACGGTCGATCGTCACGAAAAGTTGACCGTACGGTCCGCCTCTGCCCTTCGGATCAACATTTCGTGACACGGACACCGATAATCCAATACACGTTGCGGATCACCGGTTACACACTAGGGGCGTGCACGCGCACCCACTCGTGCATCACGATCGATGCAGCCGCTGCCGCGTTGAGCGACCTCGTCGAGCCGAACTGCCGGATCACCACCGCCGAGTCTGCTGCCGCGACAGCTTCGGCACTGAGACCTGGCCCCTCTTGTCCGAACAGCAGGATGCAGGACGCCGGCAGCGGCCGCGACTCCACGGGCACGGCATCCGGCAGCGTGTCCACGGCCACGACCGGTAACGCGCGCTCGGATGCCCAGCCCACGAACTCAGCGACGGTTTCGTGGTGGAAGATGTGCAGGTAGCGGTCGGTGACCATGGCGCCGCGACGGTTCCAGCGCTTGCGACCCACCACGTGCACACCGGCAGCGTTGAACGCGTTCGCGGTGCGGACGATCGACCCGATATTGATGTCGTGCTGCCAGTTCTCGATCGCGACGTGGAAGCCGTGGCGACGGGTATCGAGGTCGGCCTTGATCGCCTCGAGTGACCAGTAGCGAAAGTGATCGGCGACATTGCGGCGGTCACCGTGCTCGAGGAGCTCGGGGTCGAAGTGGTCGCCCTCCGGCCACGGGCCCTCCCAGGGGCCGACTCCCACCTCGTGCTGCGGTTCCTGCTCGTTCACTCCCCTACGGTATCCGACCGGCAGCGAGGGAAGCATTCGCGGCGCAGTCGAGAACACCGCGGGTCGGATCTCCCGATCCTGCTTCCGTCTCCGACAGGACTCGCGTAAAATTTCTTAGACAGAGGAGACATATCGGGAGCGAGGGGTGAGCGACATGCAGGAGGCTGAGAGGACACTCAGCAGAGAAGAAGCCCAGGAAGCTCTCGACGAAGTGCAGCGCGTTCGCAAGACCAACGAGCAGCGGTTGCGCAAACCCGGTCGCTACTGGATCATGGTCGGTGGCTTTCTCGGCGTCCTCGCACTCATTCCGTTATCCCGTGACTACCTCACCGAGCCGTGGACTTATCTGGCACCACCGGCGCTCCTGATCGTGATCGCGGCCGCATGCATGTGGGGGCAACCCGTCGCCGGACGCCAGTACCGGATGACCAGACCGATGGCAGTGCAACTGGTCAGGTTCCTGCTCATCCTCTGCGTGCTCACGAGTGTCGGACCAGGCCTATACGGGGCCTTCGAACACTGGTGGATTCCCGTGCTCTTCGCGTTCGCCATGTTCGGCACGAGTGCCGTGCTGGGTTCCCGAATGGATCGAGACTGGGCGAAGGTGGTCAGCCGTGGCAACTGACGGATTCGACCCCGTGATCCACCCGCCGCCGGTACTGCGCATCTGCGCCTTCCTCGAACCCGTGAGGGAGGAGGACTTCGTTGCGCTACGCGACCTTCTGGGCACGAGCGACTCCACGCTCAACCACCAGCTTGAGACTCTGGCAGCGGCACATTACATAGATCAGTGGCGTTTCAAGCGGATGGGGCGCAACACTGTGCGTATCGCTCTCAGCGCGTCGGGACGACGAGCCTTCAGAGCACATCTCGCGGCCCTCGAGCGACTGGTCGAGGCTACTCCCGAGCAGCGCTCCCGAAACGCATGAGCGCATCCCCCGCCAGACGCATCGTGTCCCAGTCGTCCATCGCGACCGCTCCGAGCGAGCGATAGAACTCGATCGACGGCGTGTTCCACTTGAGCACACTCCACTCGACGCGCTTGTATCCGCGCGTGTTCGCGATATGCGCCAGATGCAGCAGCAGCTGTTTGCCGAGGCCCGTGCCCCGTGCTTCCTGCCGCACGTAGAGGTCCTCGAGGTAGATGCCGTGCTCGCCCTCCCAGGTCGAGTAGTTCAAGAACCAGAGGGCGAACCCGTCGATCCGGCGACCGCCGCCCTCCGGCGCTGTCGCGACGTCGGCGTAGATGGCGGGATATGCACCGAACAATTGCTCGTAGAGACGCTCGGGGGTCAGCTTCACGGCGTCGGGCTCGCGCTCGTACACCGCAAGCTCGACGATGAGCTCGACGATCTCGGTGACGTCCTCGGGAACTGCTTCGCGAATCCGGTTCATGGGGCAACGATAGTCGCGCTACTGCTGCGCCGCGAGAGCACGCAGAGCGTCGCCGTCGACCTGATAGCTCTCCCACTCGCTCATCGCCCTCGCGCCCTGTGCGAGGTAGAAGCGGATGCCCGGCTCGTTCGTCTTCGCCACCATCCATTCGATGCGCAGGTAGCCGTCGCTGACGGCGATGCGAGCGAGATTGCTGAGCAACGCCTTGCCCGCACCCGTGCCGCGCGATTCGGGGCGAACGTAGAGGTCTTCCATGTGGATCATCCGGCCGCCCTCCCATGTCGAGTAGGCCGGGAACCAGAGCGAGAAACCGTTGAGACGGAAATCGCTGTCCGCAGGAGCTTCGACGACGTGCACGGAGAAGTGCGGGCGTTCAGAGAACAGATTCTGCCGCAACCGTTCCGGGGTGTTCTTGACGCTGTCGGCTTCGTCGTGGTGATCCGCGAGCGCGAGAATCATGTCCATGAGCTCGGGAACGTCAGCTTCAACTGCTTGCCTAATCACTGGTGCTGTCACGAAACCAGAGTAGCCAACGCGCTCGACGCTCCCGCCCGAAGCGTTCGCTCAGTACGCTGGAGGCATGCGTACACGTGACGATATCGAGTGCTGGCTCACCGACATGGACGGCGTGCTCGTCCATGAGAACCACGCACTGCCCGGCGCCTCCGAGCTGATTCAACAGTGGCTCGCCAATGGCACCGAGTTCCTGGTGCTGACCAACAACTCCATCTACACTCCGCGCGATCTCGCGGCCAGATTGCGCGCATCCGGCCTGGATGTTCCGGAAGAGCGTATCTGGACGAGCGCGAACGCGACGGCCGAGTTCCTGCGGCAGCAGAAGCCCGACGGCACGGCATTCGTCATAGGGGAGGCAGGCACGATCACGGCGCTGCACGAAGCCGGCTTCACCATGACCGATCACGACCCCGATTTCGTCGTCGTCGGTGAGACGCGCACCTATTCGTTCGAGGCGATAACGCAAGCGATCCGCCTGATCGCGGCCGGCGCCCGCTTCATCTCCACCAACCCCGATGCGACGGGGCCGAGCCGAGACGGCATCATGCCCGCGACCGGCGCCATCAACGCACTGATCACCAAGGCGACAGGGCGCGAGCCGTACATCGTCGGCAAACCGAATCCGATGATGTTCCGATCGGCGCTGAATCAGATCGGTGCGCATTCCGAAGTCACCGGCATGATCGGCGATCGCATGGACACCGATATCGTCGCCGGTATGGAAGCCGGCCTGCATACCGTGCTCGTCATGACCGGCATCTCATCGCGTAGCTCGATCGTCCAGTATCCGTTCCGGCCGAACGAGATCCTCGAGGGAGTGCACGAGCTCGTGAACGGCGACGTCGGCTGACGGAACGACGGCGCTCCTGCTGGCGCCCACAGCCGCGCGCAGGTCTTAGTTCAGCGGAAGAGCTTATGCTCGCGTCACGAGAACGCTCCGCAGGGCAGTGGTATTCGCGCTGGCCGCAGCTGCGCTGGTCGAGACGGGATACCGGCGCTTCTCGCAGGCCGGGCAGAGCGCTGTGACCGTTCGCAGCTTTCCATCAGCGTGAAGGCAGCGAACGTCGAGCGAGAGGGCCTACCGTGGCAGACATGGAGCCTGAACCTCGCGCTGCTCGACGCCGCGGCCCCCTGCGCTTCGCGGCCGTCGCATTGGCCATCGCGCTGACCCTGGCAGGGTGCCAGCTGCAGCCTTCTTCGACTCCTCCTCCAGCCGACACGCAATCTCCCGCGCCTTCGGAAGGAACGGACGGCAACGTCGACTATGACGTCGGGGAAGTCGTGGAGATCTGGACGCAGGCGTCATCGCGCGGCGAAGGGTACAGCGAAGCCGTCCGCGACCTCATGCGCGCGCATCCGACTGCCATGGTGTTCACGAACATTCAGGCATGGGAAGTGTGGGTGGATGCGCTGCCCGAGCCGCTCATCGAACACGGTCGAGCCATCCAGCCCGACTTCGCAGACGAAGCGCTGCTCATCGGCAGCTACGACGACTGCATGATGGTTCCGAGCGTCGACCACGTCGGAGACGGGCAACTGCGATTCACGGCGACGCAGGCGCAGCACGTCGATTGCGAATGGGCTCCGAGCACCGTCGTCATCATGTCGATTCCGTTGTCAGCGCTGGGTGTGGATGCCGACGACGTCGGGCTCGTATAGGGTCCGGCAATCATGAGGCGAGCGCGATCGGCGTGCCACGCTCTCACGCTTGCCATTGCGCTGGCCGCGTGCGGCGAGACAGCGGTGCCGGACGATGCCGAGCCGAGCAACGTCGAAATCGGTCATCCCTTCGATGTCTGACCGTGGTGTTCACACGAGGAGAAGGTGTCGGTGAGGCGGTCAATGCCTTTGCAGATTCGAATGCGAACCCGTCGCTGTGCACCGGCAACGACTGAATGCTGTGACTCGATGATCTCCCGGACTCGCTGCGAGATCCCGGCAATCGAATAGAGGTCGACTACGACCCGGATATCGTGTGCGAGATCACGCCGACATCGCTCGCGCTCCTGACGGTATCACTCGCCGATGTGGGCGTTACCGCCGACGGGCTGACGCTACGAGGGGCCCAGGGTTAGGTGTTCGTCAGTAGACGGAACACGTGCAGCGCGAATGCCCCTCCCGCTCCTGCCGCGACCGCTGCGGCGCCGGGCAGGACGACGGAATCGATGCCGCGCATCCGCACTTCGCCGGCATCCAGTCCGTCGAGTCGGGTCCAGCCCGCGAGCGCTTGCTCCCGCTGCGGCAGGATGAGCGCGACGAGCACGACGGCGACGACCATCAAAGCCAGCGACACTAAGACCGGCGGCAACGGTACGGTCCCGCTGCCGGCGACGGCATCCAGGAAGATGACGACGCCGAGGCCGCCGACTGTCCCGGGAGCCGCCCACCATGCGGCGGGAGGCCCGAACCCGCGAGCGATCGTGATGCTCCACAGCACCGCTCCCGCTACTGCTGCGACACCTGTCGCGGCTCCCCCGAAGTTCGCGACCCTGCAGATCTCGGCGTCGTAGGTTGCGCAGACCCCGTGATCGACGGAGAAGAACCCGGCGATCGACACGACGGCGAGCGTGACCCCGCCTCCCAGGAACACCCAGCTCACGAGCAGCCCCAGCCATCCCGTGCCGACACTGCCGCGGACGTGCGTGCGCGGCTTCCGGAACAGCATGTGCGAGAGACGAAGCATGGTTACTCCATCGTGCCAGCGATCCCGGCTACGGGTGCACGAGCCAGGCGATGACGAGCATGACCGGTATCGACGCGAGCGTCGTCACGAAGATCACATCGCGCGCGATGATCTCCCCGGTGTTGTAGCGCAACGCGTACTGGTACATGTTCTGCGCCGTCGGCAGCGCGGCCATGACCGTGACCGCGTAGACGTGCACGGGTTCGAGCCCGAAGACGAAGGTGGCGAGCACCCAGGCGATAGCCGGCATCACGATGGCTTTCAGCGCGGATGCGGCGAGCACTTCGCGCCGGCCCGTGCCGCGCTCGAGCGGGCGAGTGCCGCGCAGCGAAACACCGAAGGCCAGCAGCATGAGTGGAATCGCGGCACCGCCCAGAATCTCGAGGGGAGCCTCTACGAATTCGGGCAGCTGCAGTCCGGTCGCGGCGACGACGACACCGAGTGCAGAAGCGATCACGATCGGATTTCTCACCGGCTGCAACAGGATGCGCGCGATGGATTTCCGGCCCGGCTGCAGCAGGTCGAGGGCGCCGAGCACGATCGGGGCCATCACGACCAGTTGCAGAATCAGCATCGGCCCCACGTACTGCGCATCGCCGATGACGTAGATCGCGACCGGCAGGCCGATGTTGTTGATGTTCGCGTACACGGAGGCGCTCGTACCGATCACGAGCCGGCCGGGGTCCTTCGTGAACAGCAGGCGTGCGATAGCCCAATAGAGGACGGCGGCGATAGCAATTGTCGCTGCGGATGCGAGCAGCACGCCGGAGAACACGACGTGCAGGTCGGCGCGCGAAAGCACGAGGAACAGCAGCGCGGGGCTCGCGGCGAAGAACGCCACCCTGTTCAGGACGAGCCGTCCCTCCTGGCTGACGATGCCGAGTGCGCTGAGCAGCCACCCGATGAAGATGACGAACGCGATGATGCCGAAGCCGGTGAATACTCCAGCCACGGGTTACTGCGGCTTCAGGCCGAGGTCGTCAAGAGTGATCGCAGCCCTGTACGGCACGCCCTCGGCCTCGATGACGTCTTTCGCCCCCGTTGCGCGATCGACGATGACCGCGACGGCGAGCACCTCTGCGCCTTCGCGTCGCAGCGCCTGCACCGCTTGGAGCGGGCTGCCGCCGGTCGTCGATGTGTCCTCGACGACAACGACCCGCTTGCCGGCAATGTCGGGCCCTTCGACCTGCTTGCCGCGGCCGTGGTCCTTCGGCTCTTTGCGCACGACGAAGGCGTCAACGCTCTTGCCACGATGGATACTCCTGTGCAGTATCGAGTTCGCGAGCGGGTCCGCGCCGAGGGTGAGCCCTCCGGCCGCGTCGAACTCGAGGTCGTCGACGAGGTCGAGCAGCACATCGCCGATCAGCGGCGCTGCCCTGCTGTCGAGCGATAGCTTGCGCAGGTCGATGTAATAGCTCGCCTTCCGCCCCGACGAGAGCGTGAAGTCGCCGTGGAACACGGCTTCGTCCTTGATGAGCTGGATGAGTTCGTCGCGCACGGTCACATGCACAGCGTACTCCGGTAATGTCGCGTAAGCATGCTGACAGATCTGTCGGCCCGATCTGTGCGACACCCGCGGATCTACCGTTGCGAGGAGGCACTATGGCAGACGAGACGACGTCCATCGAGACCGAGCGGACGAGCGAAGAGCCGAAGGTGGTGCCGGACGAGCTGTCCGTAACGCAGCACACGCTCGAAACCGTCGACGGCGCTATCGAGTACACGGCCAAGGCCGGGCTCGTGACGCTCTACGAAGACAAGGTGGAGGACGGCGTCTTCCGTGGCCGCACGGCAACTGCGAGAGTCGGCGTGACCGCCTACACGCTCGACGGAGCCGATCCGCTGACCCGGCCGGTCACGTTCGCATTCAACGGCGGGCCCGGCTCGGCAAGCGTGTGGCTGCACATGGGCATCTTCGGCCCTCGTCGCGTCGTCATGGGCGATGCGGGCGACCTGCACGCCCCTCCATATACCATCGCCGACAACGCGGAATCACTGCTAGCGGTCAGCGACCTCGTGTTCATCGACCCCGTCTCCACCGGCCATTCGCGGGTTGTCGACGGCGGCAAGCCGAAAGATTTCCACGACTTCAAGGCCGACATCGAGTCGGTCGGCGAGATCATCCGCCAGTGGGTCACGGTCGAGGGTCGTTGGCTCTCGCCGAAGTTCCTGGCGGGCGAATCGTACGGCACGCTGCGCTCCGCGGCGCTCGCCCAGCACCTGCAGGGCTCCGGCATGTATCTCAACGGGCTCATGCTCATCTCGACGGTGCTGAACTACGGTCTGCACGACTTCTCGCACGGTAACGACAACGCCTATCCCCGCTACCTCTCGTTCTACGCAGCGACCGCTCACTTCCACGGCAAGCATCCCGGTCGCTCCCTCGAGGAGGTCATCGCCGAAGCCGACGAATACGCGGCACGCGACTACCCGTACGTGCTCGCACGCGGATCACGGCTGGCGCATGCGGAGCGCGCATCCGCCGTCACGAAACTCGCCGGCATCATGGGGCTCTCGGAAGACTACGTCGACCGCGCGGACCTGCGCGTCGAGCACTGGCGCTTCTTCGGTGAGCTGCTGCGCGATCAGGGGCTCACGGTCGGCCGCCTCGACTCGCGGTTCACGGGGCCCGCTGCGAGCGGCATCGCAGAGCACATGGATGCCGACCCCTCCATGGATGCGTTCCTCGGGCCGTACGCCGCCGCCTACCAGCACTACCTGCGCACCGAACTGAGCGTTGAGAACCCGAGCCCCTTCCACGTCTTCGGGCCCGGAGTCATACAGGAGTGGAGCTACGAGGAGTTCAAGGACAAGTACGCGACCGTGACCGACCGGCTTGCCCGTTCGATGCGGCAGAACCAGCACCTACTCGTGCACGTCGCCTTCGGCTACTACGACGGGGCCACGCCACCGGCGCGCGCTGAGGACGACCTCGCACATCTGCCCATCCCGGCTCACCTGCACGACAACATCGAACGCCGCTACTACGAGGCCGGGCACATGATGTACGTCCACGAGGCGAGCCGACTGCAGCAGGCAGCAGATCTCAAGGCGTTCGTCCTGCGCGCGACGGGACGGAGTTAACGGGCCTCCCGCCGCCTCCGTCTCCGGCTCCTCGCCCACAAACCGGCCGCGCGACATCCGCCGTGCCGAATGTATGGATTGTGCCGAATGCATGGCCGTTGTCCATACATTCGGGCCCGGCTGCCGATTTTCCATACTCTCGGCACACCTCGCTGCGCCGCGCCTCGCTCCATCCCCTTGCGCACAACTACTGCATGACATACAGTAACTACTACACGACATGAAGTAATAACTGCATGACGTGCAGTACCAGGGGAGGAGACCGCAGTGCTCAGCAGTGATCTTGTTCGCAGCACCATCGACCTGGTCATCCTCAGCGTGCTTACCGAGGGCCCTTCGTACGGCTACGCGATCGCGAAGCGCGTCGACGAGATCTCCGACGGCGAGTACGTCACGAAAGAGACCACGCTCTACGCAGCGATCAGACGACTCGAGCAGCGCGGCCTTCTCGATTCGTTCGCAGGAACCGAATCGGGCGGCCGCGCACGCACCTACTACCGCCTCACGCCGGAAGGCGAAACCCAATTGCAGACAAGAACCTCCGAGTGGCGAGCCGCTCACAGCATCGTCACCCGATTCCTCGAACGGGAGGGAAACACTCCATGAATACCGCAGTCGAAACCTACATCAACGGGCTCTTCACCAATCTGCCGAAGACGGGCGAGCTCGAACGCGCCCGCCACGAACTGCTGCAGATGAGCGAAGACAAGTACGAGGAACTCATCGCTGCCGGAGTCAGCCCCCACGAGGCGACGGGCCGCGTAATAACCGAGTTCGGCGATCTCGACGAGCTTGCCGACGACCTGGGCATTCGCGCTGCGCTCGACAGCGCCGGGGATGCCGACACCCTTCCCGAAGTCGGCCGTGAGGAAGCTGAGCGCAGCCTCCGCGAAACTCGCATCCAGAGCCTTCTCATCGGCAGTGGCGTCGGCATGATTATGCTCGCAATGGCCGGGTTCGCCTGGATAAACCCGGGTGAGGACGCAGCGCTCCCAACAGCTCTGATGTTCACGGTGATCGCGATCGCGGTCGTCATGTTCATCATCAGCGCATTCGTAACGCCAACGGCCTCGAAGTTCTCGAATAGAGAGATCGCGCTGGACCAGCGCACTCGGGCCGAATACGAGTCACGCTCGGAGCGGTCTACCTGGAAGTACGCAATAGGGATCGCCGTCGGCGTCGGCGTGATCATACTCGGGCTCGTCCCCACCGTGATTCTGCGTCAACTCGATACATTTCAATCATCGGGGGCGGCATTCCTCGCGATGGCCGCCATCGGAGTTACTACGCTCATCGTCAATGGCGTTAACCGCAGCGGGCTCACGGCACTGATAAACGCTGGACCACCGGACCCACGTGACGAGATAGAGGAGCAAGTCGACAATCGGATCGGACTCATTGCGGGTGTGTACTGGACGCTTGCGGTCACGATCTACCTTGCCTGGAGCTTCATCTGGAGCGCCTGGCACATCTCATGGATCCTGTTCCCCATCGCTGGCGTGGGCTTCGCAGTGGTTGCCACAACGACGTATGCCGTCACGTACTGGAAGAAGACAGGCAGTTCGCGCTAACCCTGGGCACTGCTATTCGTCGCGGGTTGCCAGCCCGCGCGAGCACCCGGTATGGAACCGAGCGCCATCCCCCCTACGCCGCGCAGCCGCTGCACACCGAACGATGCCGTCTGGTACGCCACTTCGGGCGGGTAGCCACTGCGCTCCAATCCGGCTCGAATCAAGTGAGCGATCTCCTCAGCACGTTGCGAACCGAAGATCACGTATCCCTCACCTGGAGCGAACGGACGAGCATACGTGCCGATAGTCGTTCCGCGGTCGGGTCCGACGAACGTAACGGCAAGGTCGGCACCTCCGCTGAAGTGCCATCTCGAGGAAAGGCTCCGATACGGCAGGCTGCGCACCGAGTCGATATCGTCGAACACCCTGATGGAGGCAGGATGAACCTCCGAGAACCACACGTGACGCACTGGACTACCCGGAAACCGCCTTCCAACGACAATGCCGTATGCGTACACGTCCAGAAACGCGGACGTGCTCCACAGCACAACGATCCCGGCACAGATGAAGAGCGCGATCCCAGCAGCGGCCGCCGTCACCCACCACCACGACCCGGTCTCTTCACGCACGAGTCCTGTTACGCCTGCAGCGACCGCGATGATGGGCCCAATCGAAAGCTGCCAGAGCACATGCCACACCGATACCGTTGTGCGATACCGCTGGATCAGCGGACCGAACTGCGTGGCATCGTACATGTTCACAGATTGGGCTCGAAGCCTTAACGGGTGCTGGTAGCTAGTTCGAAGACGTGCGGCCGGCCCACGCCATGAACTTGGTGGTCGGGCTGGCCGCGGAAAGCGTCGGCTGTTCCGGCCCGAACATCCCCGGCCTCCGAATCAGCTCCTCCGGCGCGTGCTTCTTGAATGCCTCGAGCCACGTGAGCGTTCGGCTGTCGAACTCGAGCGGCTCCGCAAGATCGGCAGCAACGAGCCCGGCACGGAGGTCCCAGGCGTGCACTGTCGCATCGAAGGTCGGCAGCACGAACCGGTCGGTGAGCTCCTGACGCTCGCCGACAACCGTGCGGATGCCCGCAGCGACTGCCCGCCAGGCTTCCGGGGCCGCGTCGTCGGGGATGTCGAGCATCCCGAGCATCCGCCCCGGCTCCTCGTCGCGCAGCAGGGACAGCGTGATCTCCCGCTGCACGTGCACGACGTGACGGATGACCTGCCCTATCGTCCAATCCGAGCAGCCGGATTGCAGCGCGAGGTGCTCCTCAGCACGGTCGACTTCGGCACTGAACAGTTCGAGCGTAGAGAACAGACGAGCGGTATCCACGCGTTCGATTCTGTCACGAGACGCCTGGAAGAATACGCTGGTGGCATGCGCATTGCCTCCTGGAACGTCAACTCGATCCGCACCCGCGTCTCCCGCGTCGTCGACTGGATGGAACGTGCAGACGTGGATGTGCTCTGCATGCAGGAGATCAAGTGCAAGCCCGAGCAGTTCCCCTACGAGCGGTTCGAGGCGGCCGGGTACGAGGTGCAGGCGCACGGACTGAACCAGTGGAACGGCGTCGCCATCGCATCCCGTCTGCCGATGACGGATGTGCGACTGCAGTTGCCGGAACAGCCCGGATACGCGAACACGGGCGATCCCGTCGTCGAAGCGCGCGCGATGTCTGCCGATATCGAGGGGGTGCGGCTCTGGAGCCTCTACGTACCGAACGGCCGCGACCTCGATCACCCGCACCTGCAGTACAAGATCGACTGGCTGCGCGTTCTGCGCGCCGAGGCTGAGAAGACCGCTGGTGATCTCGTCGCCTACCTGGGTGATTTCAATATCGCCCCTCTCGACGGGGACGTCTGGGACATGGCCGCGTTCGAGGGCTCCACACACGTTTCGCAACCGGAGAGAGACGCGTTCAACGCGCTCCTCGCCACGGGCCTCCACGATGTCGTGCGCGACTACGCGGAGGGCTATACCTACTGGGACTACAAGGCCGGACGCTGGCCGAAGAACGAGGGCATGCGCATCGACTTCGTGCTCACGACCGAGTCGCTCACCGACCTCGTGACGGATGCGAGCATCCACCGAGACGAGCGTGCCGGCGACGCCCCGAGCGACCACGTTCCCGTCGTCGTCGACCTCGACCTCGAGACGGGACTCGACGACGATCGGCCCATGATCTTCTGAACGACCCGAAGCACTGCGACGCGCGGCCGCCGAGACGGAACGCGACCTGCGACTGCCGTCCGGTCGATAACGGGAATATGCGCCGAGTGGCTCCGGCTCAGCGCATGCACGAAAGACTGAAGAATTGCGCTTGGTGCACCAAAGACTGACGAACGGTCAGTCTTTGGTGTTTTCCGAGTTTTCCGGCACCACGAGAGGGTCCGGGATAATGGTGGAGTGAGCCGGCGGTGCATCTGTCGAGAGTCCCGGTGACGTCTGCGTCGCCGGCTCACCCTGGTTGACACCCCTTGGCTGTCACCAAGGTAAGGCTAACCTAACTCGATGGATTTTGCACCATCCCGTCGGGCATTTCCTTCCCCCGCAACTCTTTTGCGACTCACGAGCCGCCGATCCGTGAGCGCAGGAAACTCGCAACTCTACTCCCCGACCGCGCAACCCTTTTGCGCAGACTCCCGCCTACGCTGAAGGAACACGCAAAAGACCCGGTAGAGAAGGAGCATCCGATGTCGATGGAGACCACGCTGACAGCACCGGCTGAGCTCGCAGTCCACCCCGCTTGGCAGCGCATCAAGCAGGCCGCCTCGGACCTGCAGCCACTGCAGAATGCCAAGGGCGCCATCGAGGATGCCGGTGAACATGAGCGCGCAGAAGCGCTCATGCGCGACATCGCCTCCGGCATTCGCGAGATGGCTCCGCTCTTCCCGCACAATGCCGACTACATGGAGCAGAACGCCAAGGACTTCGAGCGCTGGATCGAGAATGGCGTCGGAACAGAACCCGACTTCCTCGACTCGCTCGTGCTGTTCCAGCCGCAGCAGCACCGTATCGACGGGCTGACGCACCTGGTCGTCTTCCCGATGCTGACGCAGAACGGGTCACGCGAGCGCAAGGTCGAAGCAGTGCTCGCGGAGGTCATCTGGCCGGAGTTCATCGCCGAGCTCGAGGACGGCGAC
Organism: uncultured Agrococcus sp.; assembly: GCF_945915485.1. GTDB lineage: Bacteria > Actinomycetota > Actinomycetes > Actinomycetales > Microbacteriaceae > Agrococcus. The sequence continues at coordinate 1,733 of NZ_CAMEFJ010000012.1, read as the reverse complement.
TACGGCAACAAGCTCTTCGTACCGCTGCGCTTCATCGACTTCACGGCCGGCTACGACACGAACTCGGCAGTGCTCTTCCCTGAGACCGTGGCGATTCGCGAGATTCCACAGTTCACGTGGGGCGCGATCTTCCAGGACCGCGAGGCCGCCCGCTACCGCCGCGTCGTGGATGCCGCGCTCGATGTCACGAAACTCGAACTGCCGGAGCTCGCGCAGGAGATGCTCGAGAGCCAGAGCCTCACGGAAGAAACGTTCGTGATGTGGGATCTCATTCACGACCGCACCCACATGCGCGGTGACCTGCCGTTCGACCCGTTCATGATCAAGCAGCGCATGCCGTTCTTCCTCTACTCGCTCGAGGAGCTGCGCTGCGACCTGACCGCCTTCCGCGAGTCGGTGCGCATCCAGCGTCGCCTCGAACAGCAGAAGACCCGCGACGAGGCCGACGAGAAGATGCTGAAGATGGCGAAGGCGACGCAGTACGCGATCATCTTCGATCGCATCTTCCGCTTCCCGATCACGGGCGGCCGCGTCAAGAACTACGACGGGCTGGGAGGCCAGCTCCTGTTCGCGTGGATGCATCAGAAGCGCGTTCTCCACTGGACGAACAATGCGCTCTCGTTCGACTGGGAGGAAGTGCCCGACGTCGTGAACCAGCTGGGCGAAGAGATCGAGCACCTCTACTGGGCGTCGATCGACCGCCCGAAGAAGTCGCACTGGCTGGCAGCGTACGAACTCGTTTCCAGCGTGCTCGAACCGAATCCGGCATCCAAGTGGAAGACGCGCGAACTCCCGCTCGACGGCACGCCGCGCGAGATGACCGATCTCGTGCACCAGGATGAGTTCCCACTCTCGATGTTCTACGAAGCGTTCGAGAAGAAGATGCGCGACGTCATCGCGTCGACGAAGGGCATTACGGGCAAGTCCAGCGCCTGACCCCCCTGTCCTAGACGGAACCGGCACGCTCAGCATCGGCTAGGCGTGCCGTTTCCGTCTTTCGGCGCTTTGTTCGCCGCTCAAGGCGGAGCATCCGACCGGCAGGGAGGAGCGTCCGATCAGCGGCGCTAGGCCACGCTAGAAGGTTTCCCACCGGTACTGGAAGGAAAATACGGGTGTGGACGGCGTCCATACCCGTAAAAACCTTCCGGCGACAATCGCGCGCGAACTCTCGACACGGGGGAAATTGGGCTATACCATTTGAGGAGACGTCTCCTCACCTCCAACGACGGGAGTGCCATGAGCACCTTCGAAGAAATCGTCACACTGATCACCGACAACCTGTTCAGTCAGGTCGCGATCCTGATCGGGCTCATCGCGCTGTTCGGCCTGCTGCTGCAGCGCAAACCCATCGAGCAGGTCGTCGCGGGAACGCTGCGCGCCACGATCGGCGTCGTCATCCTGAACATCGGCGTCGAGATCTTCGTTGGCGGGCTCGTCGCCTTCCAGGCGATCGTCTCGAGTGCGCTCGGTCTCGAACCGCCGGCCGCGGCATCCTCGCTGACCGACTTCAATGCGGGCCCGGGCACGGTCGTGCCGCTCATCATCGCTGGTGGTTTCGTCGTCCACCTGATTCTCGTGCGCATCTTCCCCGCCGCGAGGTATGTGTACCTGACCGGTCACCTGATGTACTGGATGAGCGTCGTCATCGCCGCAACGCTCGTCGAGTCCTTCGGTGACGTCAACCGCTGGGTGCTCGCCGGCGTCGGTTCGCTCCTGATCGGCTGCTACTGGGT
>NZ_CAMEFJ010000011.1 GCF_945915485.1 uncultured Agrococcus sp. | reverse complement strand
TTCCGAATCGAAGCGCAGCGTGACGACGTCCCCCGCCAGCTCAGCCTTCAGCCGCGCTGCCGTGTCGTCGGCGATGACGCGCCCGCGATCCATGACCATGACGCGTTCCGCGTAGCGGTCGGCTTCCTCGAGGTAGTGCGTCGTCAGGAAGACGGTTGTTCCATGCTGTTTGCGCAGGTCGCGGATGTGCTCCCACAGATTCGCGCGGCTCTGCGGATCGAGCCCCGTCGATGGTTCGTCCAGGAAGATGAGCGGAGGGGCGTGCATGAGCCCGAGCGCGATGTCGAGCCGCCGCTTCTGGCCACCGCTGAGCTGTTGGACGGAGCGTGTCGCGAAGCCGCTCAGATCCAGCGAGTCGATGAGTTCATCGGCACGAGACCGCGAAGCGGCTTTCGTGAGGCCGTAGAACGCTCCCTGACTGATCAGTTCGTCGCGAACCCGCTGAGCGAAACTTCCGCTGGTGAGCTGCCCGACGTAGCCGATTCGGGCACGCACGCCCGACGGATCCCGAAGGATGTCCCGGCCGACGACGCTTGCCCCTCCCGCAGTGGGAGGCAGGAGCGTGGTCAGCATCCTGAGACTTGTGGATTTCCCGGCCCCGTTCGGCCCCAGGAAGGCGACGAGTTCGCCGCGGGCGACGGAAAAGGTGAGGTCGGTGACCGCCTCGACGGTCTTCTTGCTGACGGTGAAACGCTTGGTGAGTCCTTGCGCTTGGATGATCGGTTCGTTTGCCATACCCTGAAGCTAGAAAACAATGCGGACAGATCTAGTCCTCATTAATCGACAGGCTGGAAACATGTCGGACACAACCTCTCGCGCACTCGCTCTCCTCAACCTGCTGCAGACTCACCGGCACTGGCCGGGCTCCGAACTGGCTGAACGACTGGGCGTGACGCAGCGCACGCTACGTCGCGATGTCGAGCGGCTTCGCGAGCTCGGCTACCGCGTCGAATCGTCGCCCGGCGCCGCAGGCGGCTACCGACTGGAAGCGGGCAGCGCGATACCCCCGCTGCTGCTCACCGACGAGGAGGCCGTCGCGATGGCGATCGGGCTCCGTGTCGCGGCATCCCGGCGGCTCGTTTCCGGGGCGGAGACGACCATCACGGCGCTGGCAAAGCTCGAACAGGTGCTGCCCGCACCGCTGCGGCGACGCGTCAACGCACTCGCAGACACGGTACAGCCCGCAGGCATCTCCTCGGGCGCTCCCGTCTCGTCGGAGATCCTGGGTGAGATCGCGCTCGCCTGCCGCGATCACGAGCGGTTGCGGTTCACCTACACCTCCGGGGATGGCGTCGTCACGCGTCGGCGCGTGGAGCCGGAAGCGCTCGCTCCGGCCGACCGGCACTGGTACCTGATCTGCTGGGACCTCGAGCGCGAGGACTGGCGCACCTTCCGTGTCGACCGCATTGCAGAGCTCGAGCATACGCACGCACTGTTTCCGCCCCGTTCCCTCACTCCCGAACAGGTCGAGGTGTTCGCCCTCATCGCCAGCTCATGGACGCCCCACAAAGTGGAAGCGGACATCGTCATGGACATGCCTTTCGATGAGATGCGGCGATTCTTCGGCCAGTGGTCACAGGGCGCGACAGAGGAGGACGAGCGCCGCACCCGCTGGCCGATCGGCGGTGGCGACTGGCGAGAGGCCATGTACGGAATGCTCTACGTGCCGGAAGGCGTCGAATACACAACCGACTTCCCCGAACCCGCGCGCGCCGAGCTGCGCGAGGCGCTCGCACGGATGCTGCGTGCGCTGGACGCGCCTCCCCCTGCTGCCTCCGACGCAACACCGTGAGCGGCTGCTCTCGGCTGTTGCCTCGTGCCGCGAACGAGCGCATCCTGCAAGTGCCCGGTACACGGAAGAAGGGGAGAGTAGATGCTCTCCCCTTCTTCTACGCGGATCGGTTAGATCGAGACGCCGCGCTGTCTCAAGAACGGTAGCGGATCGGTCGGCGCGCCGTAGACCCGCACTTCGAAGTGCAGGTGGCAGCCGGTCGCCCAGCCGGTATCGCCCTCGTAGGCGATCACCTGTCCCGCGCTCACGGACTGCCCCACGTTCACACTGGCAGGGGCCATCATGTGGTAGTACCGGCTCTGCACACCGTTACCGTGATCGATGAACACGAAGTTCGCGCCGTAGACGTCGTACCCCTTGGCTGCGACCGTGCCGTTGCCGGCAGCGAAAATCGGGGCACCGCATCCGGCAGCGAAGTCCGTACCGGCGTGCAGCTTCCAACCCAACTGGCCCAGCGGGTCGAGCCGGTAGCCATAGTTCGAGGTAACACCGCCGTTATTGGGCCGAGCCCACCCTCCACTGACCGGTGGTGGGTTCGTCGGGTTGTTGGTTCCGGTGCCGGGGTTGTTATTGCCGTTGTTGTTCTGCTCGTTCTGCTGGCGTTCGCGCTCAGCCTGCTCTTGACGCTTGCGCTCCTCTTCGAGTCGCTGGCGTTCGAGTTCCTCGCGGTATTCCTGCCCGGCTCGGTAATCCTCTTCCGTCGCCGCGCGGTCCTCGGTAAGCACTTCGAGCTGCGCCTCGAGGGTTCCGCGGTGATCGATCTCCTCCTGCAGAGCATCCTCGGCGGCGGCCTGCGCCTGAATGGCGAGCTCCATCGCCTCCTGAGCCTCTTGGTTCAGGCGGTCGCGCTCGTCTCGAGCGATCTCCGCCTGCTCGGACAGCGACTGTGCCGTGTTGGCATCCTGCTGCGCCTGCTCGTAGAGCGTGGATTGGCGACCGGTGACACTGTCCATAAGACCGAGTCGATACAGGACGTCGTCTGCTTCACCGGGGTTCGAGAACAGTTCGATGCTCATGTTGCCCGAGCCGCCGGAGCGAGCCAGGGCTCCCGCGAACGTCGATGCCGCGGCGTGCGACTCGTCCGCACGCTCCTGGGCTTCGTCGGCCTGGTTCTGCAGCAGGTCTGCGTTCGCCATCGCATCCATGTACAACTGCTCGGCCTCTTGAGCCTCCGCCATCCGCTGTTCGGCGATGCGCTCGGCCTCCGCTACCTCATCTTCGAGGTTGCTGATGAGCTGCCGGATTTCGACGATCTGCTGTTCCTTCGAACTCTCGCTCTCCCGTGCGCGCTCGACCTCGGCCCAGGTCGGGTAGCCGTACTCGTCTGTCTCTTGCGCTTGAACAGAAGCAGGCACCGCAGTAGACCCGAAGAGGCCAACGATGGCTGCCGCTGCAACAGCTACCGCGAACCGCGGAGCGCGCCTGGCTGCTGTGCCGTTGCGACTTGCCATGATTGAAACGTTCCTAACGTAGGGGACCCGTAGCTTGGGCCTAGGGGCTGGCCCAGCGTATCAAGTTCAAGTGCAACTTGAAAGGATGGTTGCGATTCGGAGCGTGCGCTATGCGTAGATTGCAGCGACATCCGCAGCACGACGGGCCGGATGCGGGATCATACGACGCGCCCACGTGCGGTTCCTCAAGGCGCGACGCGCCTCATTCCTGCTCGTCAGAAGACTTTCGGGGCCAACTTCAGGTCGTCTCGGGTTGGGCGTGAGGCTTGCGAATACGGTACAGTTCGGAAGTGCGTCAACGCTGACATTTTCAAGGATTTGCAATCGAGCTCCCAGATGCTCTATTCTCGTTCCTTGGTAGTTGTGCGTTTATGCGCATGGCCCCATCGTCTAGTGGCCTAGGACGTCGCCCTTTCACGGCGGTAACACGGGTTCGAATCCCGTTGGGGTCACGTAGGCGTTACAATTCAATACACAAGGCCCTGTGGCGCAGTTGGTTAGCGTGCCGCCCTGTCACGGCGGAGGTCGCGGGTTCAAGTCCCGTCAGGGTCGCAAGTGAAGGCCCTCTCTTCGGAGAGGGCCTTTGCCCAGACAGTACAATGTCGCCGTAAGGCTCTGTAGCTCAGTTGGTAGAGCGTTCGACTGAAAATCGAAAGGTCACCGGATCGATGCCGGTCGGAGCCACTGACGATTGAGGCCAGACGAAAGAGCTTGCTCTTTCAGTCTTGCCGATTGAGTCAGTAGACGGGTGCTCGCACCCGGATACTGGAACCCCGCGTAGCTTCTACATCGCGGGGTTTCTTCATACCAACACGCCGCCTGTTCTAACGTCACGAAATGTTGACTTACCGGTCGAACGTCACGAAATGTTGACCCTACGGTTCACTCCAGCTCATCCGAGCCGCATTTCGTGACTACCCCGTCGGACGCCCCGATTACATGCGATACTGCACGACAGATGAAGTCAACGCGCGGATTCGGGAGGTCGCTGTGCGTTCAATCGTTCCGATAGAAGGCGATCCCTGGCCACACGACATGACCATCAGCATCGAGGACCACTCACAGGCACTCCTCGAGCTGCTCTGGGTGCGGGAGACTTGGAGCCTCGAACCGATCGGCGACGAGCCCGGCCCCTTGATCGATGGCCCGGAGGGCGCAAACACACCATCCGATGTGGCTGAATGGAGTGAAGCCTGGTCAACGCTGTGGGAGGGCGCCCTGGCCGTCGCGGCACAGCCGCTCGACGCCTCGGCGATGGACAGCCTCCAGGCGAGCGCTGCAGGTTCCTCGGAACACGCGGAGCTGCTCGCCCGGCTCACGGGACCTACGTGGCGCGGGCGCTTCGGTGGGCAAGCCCTCGAGGCGGGCTTCTCGGAGTGGAGCCAGCGACAGTTCGAGAAGATATGGCCGCCCCGGCATACGGCCGCCGAGTCTCCCGAGCGACTCTCCCTCGACGCCCTTGTGCCCGCGTGGAGAGCCGGGCTCGAACGCGTGGTGACGATTCCCTGCAGAGCGGAACACACCCGCGTCGTCGGCACCTCGGGCCTCCTCGTGACTGATGGAACACGGGAGGACCCTGCGCTCTACGCCGAAGCCCTTGGAGTGTTCTCCGCGTCAAGGTAAGACTTGGTATTGTCCTGAATCCTCCTACCTATCCTCCACATTCAGCGGCAGCGAATGGCAAGAGCGAGTAATGAAAACCGCTTCTGACCGTGGGCGATAGTAGTCATTGGAACCCCGGAGCCTTTGCATCGAGAGGTTTCTTCATTTGATCTCTCATGACCCCTGGTGACGCCAAGTGGCCATGCTGCGATCGCGCCCCGCTTAGGCAGGAGCGATATTGATGAGGTCTTGCGGCGAACATTCGAGGGCATCGCAGATGAGCGTGAGTGTCGTGAAGCGGATTGCTTTCGCCTTGCCATTCTTCAGAATCGACAGGTTCGCCATGGTCAGGCCCGTACGCTGTGAGAGTTCGGTGAGCGTCATGCCGCGTCGTTCGAGTATTCGGTCGAGATGCACGGTAATGCGATGTTCCGGCAGGCCGTCCGGGCCAGTCTCAGACGACACCGTCGGCCTCGCGTTCCAATCGTGCCCCGATGCGGAATGCCGCCGTGAGGGCTAGCGTCACGAGCCCCGCGACGATGATCGTCAATGGCCAGTTCGGCAACGCGACAGCTATCGCAGAGTAGTCGCCGCCTAGGAAGGCTTCCTGTTCTTCACGTGTGATTCCCAAACCGGCACCGAACAACAAGCCGATCCTGCTGGAGAAGTACATCCACGCCGCCGTCTCGAGCGCCGCCTGCAGCAGGCCACCACCCAAGAGTGCCGTCGTGAGCAGTTTCCAATTGGATTGCACGCCATCACTGAACGGCTGCGCCCGCGAGATGCCCGAGACAATACGCACCAATCCGATCGTGGCCACGACAAAGACCACTGCCTGCACGAACATCGGCGAGGCTCCCAGGACTCTCATCGACAAGTCCAGGTCGGCAAGCGTCCCCGACCCCCCTTCGGCATGGTCAGCCTGCATCAGCTGCGGGAGCTGCACCAAGGGCAGACGACCGTCCGCTCCCCCGAACGTCAACAACGCACGCCCCGTCACGGTGGTCGCCACCTGCAGCAGCGTGAAGAGGGCTGCTAACGAGGCGACGCCTACAACGATGCTGTTGATCACCCGGTACCGGGCACGCTTTGGCCGCACCGGCGATTCAGATTCCACGGTGTCCGTACTCATAAACCCTCGATTATCGAAAAACGATATTATCGATAATCAATATATAACTGTCGGCTGACGGTGTCCACTCTTATGCACTCGATGCGTCACCGCTGCACGATGAGTGTTCGACAGAAACCAGTGTGCGGGGACCTCGGCCCACACCGACGCTCTCGCCGAAACCGTATGGCCAGCCGAAATCCGACCTCACGGGGCGTGATCTCTTTCCCAAGTGCCACCGACCCGTGCGTGAAATGCGCCGAGAATAGTTGAGAAACCACCCTTGGAGAGCCAGCCGAAGGGCGGCTTGTCATCTGAATCGCCAGAAGGCGTAACGATGTGATCGCGACGCGAGAACTCAGTGCGGGGTTCGGGTCGGAATTATCGAAGAATTCCGACAGAAGTTGCGCACCGAGCGCATCCCGCAGCGTGCATCCCAACCTAGCCGGGCCGTCCGGGAAACGAACGAGGCGCCTGCCGAGAGCACTTCCCGGCAGGCGCCTCGCTTATCCTCAGAGATCTCTTCTGCGCTTACCTGTCTTCCGGCTTGCGCTTGAACAGACCACGAGTCCGAGAGAGCCGGTAGTCGATGCGATCATCGACCCGTTCATCGACCCATGACGACACTTCCGGGTTCTCCGGGATGTGGCCGGCGAGCTCGTTGGAAACATGTGCCGTGAGGCGATCCACCTGCTCCATCCGCTGCGCTCGGTCGAGCACCTTGTGGTCGACCTGCAGCGCTCTGATCGTCGCCCATCCCATCAGCAGCAACACGATGCTGAACGGTAGCGCCGTCGCTAGCGCAGCCGCCTGCAGCGATTGCAGCCCACCGGCGAGCAGCAGCGCAATGGCGACAACACCTTCAAGCACCGCCCAGAGCACGCGCGACCAGGCGGGCGGGTTCGGGTGACCACCTGAGGCAAGCATGTCGACGACCAGCGACCCGGAGTCAGACGAGGTGATGAAGAAGATCGCAACCAGAATGATGCCCAGAATCGAGAAGATCATCCCGAAAGGCAGATCACCGAGCACTTGGAAGAGCGCACTCTCGACATCGACTTCACCATCTTGCACGAGATCCCCGGCTCCGAATAGTTGTCGGAAGAGGCCCGAGCCTCCCATGACCGAGAACCAGATGAAGCCGACGATCGTCGGCACCAGCAGAACACCGGCGACGAACTGACGGATGGTGCGGCCGCGGGAGATGCGCGCGATGAAGATGCCGACGAAGGGCGACCAGGAGATCCACCAGCCCCAATAGAAGATGGTCCATCCGGCGAACCAGCTGGTTGCTTCACCACGTTGGAACGCCCCAACGTCGAACGTCATGTTCATGAAGTTCGCGAAGTACAGCCCGACGGACTCGGTCAGGTTCTGCAGGAGGAACAGCGTGGGGCCGAGCAACAGCACGCTGATGAGCAGGATGCCCGCAAGCGAGAGGTTGATGTTCGAGAGCCATTTCATGCCGGCCCCGATGCCGCTGATAACCGACACCATGGCGATCAGGGTGATCACGATGATGAGCACGACGAGGATCGTGTTGTTCACCTGATCGACGATGCCGATCGCGGCCATCCCCGCCGAGATCTGCTGGACACCGAGCCCGAGCGACGTAGCCACACCGAACACGGTTCCGAAGATCGCGAGGATGTCGATAAGGTCACCCGTCCAACCCTTGACGCGCTCGCCGAAGATCGGTTCGAGCGCCCAGCGGATCGAGACCGGTCGTCCGCGGCGATGGATGGCGTAGGCGATCGCGAGGCCGATGACCGCGTAAATCGCCCAGGGGTGCAGACCCCAGTGGACGAAGGTCTGCGCCATCGCAAGACCGGCGAGTTCAGCTTCCGTTCCGTCCCATCCGGGCTTCGGGGAAACCGTTGCGTACGTGAGAGGCTCGCCAACGCCGTAGAAGACGAGCCCGATACCCATACCCGCTGCGAACAGCATGGCGAACCACGACAGCATATTGAACTCGGGCTTGTCGTTGTCGCGGCCGAGCTTGATTCGACCGAGTCGGGAGAACCCGATGAACACGGCGATGGCGATGAAGGCAGCCACTGAGAGCATGTAGTACCAGCCGAGGTTCGCGACGATCCAGTCCTGCATCGTCTCGAACGCTCCGCCCACAATGCCTGGCAGCGCGATGGCAAGCGCACACACGAGCGCGATCACGATGAGCGATGGCCAGAAGACGGCGGGCGCGATCATGCCCCTGCCCATCCTCACACCGTGACTGCGGAGCTTCCGCGTGATGTCGTCATCGGTGTCGTCATCGGCAATCTGCACGTCTTGCGGCAGATGCACGGTATCGGGGAGCCCTGGCTCGGATGGGATCACTTCTGTGCGGGCGCGCTCAGGCGCCGCGGGATCGTTCCCCTCTCCGTCTACAGAGGGGGTATTCGGTTCACTCATAGTTGTTTACCGTTCTGCTGCTGATTGTTGTACCCACCTACCATTCCGATTTTCAAGCGAACTCGCAAGCCTGTCGCTCGGGAATCCGTTGCAGCGGGGCGAGCTTCACGTTACCCGCGGGGGTCGGGAGGTGTGACTGAGGGCGAGTGCGCGGGCCTCCCGTCACAGACTCGAAATGCCACGCTGAAATCGCGAAAGACTGACAATCGGTCGGCCTCTCGTGCGCGAACGACAGGAAGTCGGTCTTCCGTGCCGATTCGACAGCTCGCCGCGGTACGCTCACAGAGTGACCACGGCAGGCCATCGCCATCTGTACCCAGGAGTGGGCTCCGCAGCGTACCGCGCGCATCCCGCCCACGACGAAGCGCTTCGACCATGACGCTGGGAAACCTCGCCATGGGGCTCTACATCGCGTTTGATCTGATCATCAAGATCGTTGCGATCGGCGTGGTCCCGGAGAACCGCAAGCCGTCATCGTCGACGGCCTGGCTCCTATTGATCCTGTTCATTCCCTTGGTCGGCGTGCCGCTCTTCCTCCTCATCGGCAGCCCGTACATCAACAAGCGACGGCAGAACATCCAGGCCCGAGCCAATGAGCTGCTCGAGATCGGCACGGAAACCTTGCCTACCGTCCCTCCCTCTGCCGATGTGGCCGAGGACCTCCGCGGCGTTGTCGAACTCTCCAGGTCCTTGACGTCGCTGCCGATGGTGACGGGCACCAACCTCGGCGTCGAGATGGAGTACGACGAGTGTTTCAAGCGCATGACGCGCATCGTCGATTCGGCCGAAGAGACCGTGAATGTCGAGTTCTACATCGCCGCGCGCGACTCGACGACGGATGCGTTCTTCCTGTCACTCGAGGCAGCCACGCAAAGGGGCGTCAAGGTCCGACTGCTGTTCGATCACATCGGGTCGCGCAAGTATCCGGGCTTCAAGCAACTGCAGCGCTGGCTGACGGATGCCGGCATCGATTGGCGACTCATGCTGCCGTTCCGCCCGTTCAGTGGCTCGTGGAAGCGCCCGGATCTGCGCAATCATCGCAAGCTTCTCGTCGTCGACGGCCGGATCGCGATAATGGGCTCGGCGAACCTCATCGAATCGACTTACGGTTCGGAGAAGAACCGTAAGCTCGGCCGGCATTGGAACGACATCATGGTGGAGCTCACGGGCGAGATCGTGTCCTCGCTCGAGGCGATCTTTGCCGTTGACTGGTACAGCGAGACCGGCGAGGTGGTCGACATACACGCCTACCGCCCCGGCACTCAGCACGAAGACGAGCACCTGTTGCCCAGCGCGCACGGCCCGGAGCGAGACGTTGGCGGCGCAGTCAACGCTGTGCAGCTCATCCCGTCCGGCCCGGGCTTCCGCACCGAACCCACGCTGCGTGCGTTCAACTCGCTCATGTACATGGCGCGCGAACGCATCGCGATCGTCAGCCCGTACTTCGTGCCCGACGAGTCGCTGCTCGCGGCAATCACGACCGCGGGGATGCGCGGCGTCAGTGTCGAACTCTACGTGAGCGAGCAGGCCGATCAGTTCATGGTGGACAGGGCGCAGTCGTCGTACTATCAAGCACTGCTCGACGCCGGCGTGAGGATCTTCATGTACCCGGCACCGCAAGTGCTGCACACGAAGTGCTTCCTCATCGACAACACCTGCGCGGTATTGGGTTCGTCGAACATGGACATGCGATCGTTCGGGCTCAACTACGAGATCAGCCTGCTGGCAACCGGTGGCGACATCGTCGAGCAGATTAACGGCGTCATCGCCGAATACCGACGCCTGAGCACGGAGCTCGACCCCGAGCAGTGGCCCAAACGCCCGCTTGGCCGACGCTACTCCGAGTCGGTTTTACGTTTGACTTCCGCACTGCAATAGCGTTCGGCAGCAACCGGTACCGTTGTCGCATGGACGAGTTCAAGATCGGCGACACCGTGCAGATCAAAGAGGGCGCACGGATCGGCAGCGTTGGCACGGTCGTTTACCTCGACGAGCCCCGCAATCTGTACCTCGTACGCGTGGGCGCCGATTATCAGAACTACTTTGCGGCGGATGGGATCGAGCTGTTCCGGCCCTGACCCGCTGCGAACATCAAGTCAGACCGAAATCGGGTCGGCGGCCAGCGCCTTCATCAGTGTGCGCACCGCCTGATTGCGGAGGTCGAAACCTTCCGCACCGCTGAGCGGCGTCATCCGAATCGCATAGAGCGTCGACCACAACAGATTCTCGGTCCAGTCCGCGCTCACCAGCGGATCAATACTGCCGTCCTCATGGCCGCGCGCGACGAGATCGACGATGCGGGTATCCGGCTCATCCTCGACTTCGGCTTCCGAACCTTCGCAGAGCGCTGCCGAGCCCGGGTTCATCCACCAAGTCAGCAGATCAAGGCGCTCGGTCAGCTCGACGTACAGGCGTCTGAACTGCTCGAGCCCCGTGCCACCGCCCTGCAGACCGCGGTCGACGACTTCGTCGTACTGCTCATTGACGTAAGTTCCGATAGCGACAGCCAACGATCGGCGGTCGGGGAAGTAGCGGTGCAACGTGCTGCGGGCGACGTCGGCTCGCGCTGCGACCTCGCCGAGGGGGGCGGACGGATCGTTCGAGAGCACGTCGATACCGGCGTGCAGAATGGCAAGGCGTGTGCGTTCACGCACTTTCGGTCGCTCGGCCATGGCACTACATTAACCGATTATTGCGAAACACGCTTGACTGAAATAAGACATTTATGTTTTATTTGATGCATGCCTGACTCAGCAACCGAAACTCAGCCGACGCCCTTCAGCGTCCTCTGGTCGTTCGTACGCCCCTACCTGCCGGTGCTCGTACTCGGCCTGTTCCTTGCACTCATCGTCTCCGCGATGGGCCTTGCGAGCCCCATGGTCACGAAGTGGGTGCTCGACACCCTCGAAGTCGGCGGCTCGCTCCTGCAGCCCGTGCTCGTACTGATCGTCCTGCTCGTCGTCGGCGCAACGGTCGGCTGGTTCCAGTGGGTGCTGCTCGGCAAGCTCGCCGAGGACGTCGTATTCGATGCACGCCGGCGCATGATTCTGCGCTACCTCGGTTCACGCGTACTCGAACTGCTGAAGCGCAGCCCCGGTGAGCTGGTCACCAGGGTGACTTCCGATACCGTGCTGCTGAATCAGGCGGCATCGTCCAGCCTGATCGGACTCATCAACGGCGGCATCATGATCGCCGGTTCGATCGCGCTGATGGCAACGCTCGACGGCGTGCTGCTCATCACTGCGATTATCGCGGTCGCCGTCGTCGTGCTCAGTTTCGTCGTGTTGATGCCCGCCATCGCGAAGGCCGAAGAGCGCGCGCAAGCCGCTCTCGGGGATCTCGGATCGGAGCTCGAAGGCACGGTCCGCGCGATCAAGACCGTGAAGTCGTCCGGCGCCGAAAAGCGACGCACTGCCCGCCTCCTGCACCACGCCTCGGAATCCAGGAGGCACAGCATGCGGTCGGTACGCATAGGTGCGGGCGTCTGGACGATCGCAGGGACGGGCATAGAACTCGCGATCATCGCCGTGCTCGCGATCGGCGCCTACCGCGTCTCCGAGGGCTACCTCACGGTCTCGGCGCTTGTCGCGTTCCTGCTGTACGTCTGGGGGCTCACCGGCCCGATCATGGAGCTCGCGCAGAACCTCACGACCCTGCAGTCCGGTCTCGCGGCTGCGGCTCGCATCCGGCAGGTCGAGCAGATCCCGCTGGAAGCGCAGCCGGATGCCGCAAGCACGTCCAGCAAGGAGCCGGAGGGTCCCCAGGCGATCGGGGGCAACGCAGCAACTGAAACGCTGCTCGAGCTCCGCGACGTTTCGGTTCGCTACGAGGAGGACGCTGCTCCGGCGGTGACCGGAGTCGACCTGCATCTGCCGCACCGCGGACACATCGCGCTCGTCGGACCGTCCGGCGCAGGTAAGACGACGCTGCTCTCGCTCATGTTGCGCTTCGTCGAACCGCGCGCGGGAGAAGTCCGGCTGGACGGCATCCCGTACGAACAACTCACGCACGCGCAGACTCGCGCGAACTTCGCCTACGTCGAGCAGGAGACACCGGTTGTTCCCGGCACCATTCGCGAGAATCTGCTCTTCGCCAATCCCGATGCGAGTGAGGAGCAGGTTGCGGGCGTACTGCAGCGCCTGCACCTGGCCGAGAAGTTCGATGAGCTTCCGGACGGGCTCGACACGATGCTGACGGAGACGAACGTCTCGGGCGGCCAACGACAGCGCATCGCGCTGGCCCGCGCGCTGCTGGCGGAGCCGAGCATCCTGCTGCTGGACGAAGCGACGGCACAGGTGGACGGTGTCACGGAAGCGGCGATCCAGCAGGAGATCTCCGACCGATCACGCGACGCGCTCGTCCTCACGATCGCGCACCGCCTGTCCACCGTGATCGACGCCGACGAGATCGTAGTGATGAACGACGGCTCGATCGCGGCGCGAGGAACACACGAACAGCTGCTGGCGACGAACGATCTCTACCGCGAGCTCGTCGCGGCACTGCGCATCGATACCGGCGCCAAGCACGAGTCACCGGCGGAGGCACGCACCTAACTCCCCCGCCGTATGGCAACTGCTGCGCGCACAGCAGCGCTGTTACTGTGACCGCATGCATCAGCACGTCGCCCCGACCGAGGGGGTTCCCAAACTGCGCACGAGTCGCCGCGTAGTCGTGTCTTTGTCGGCGATCATGGGCGCCCTGGGGCTCATCACTCTGATCGGTCTCATCGCGTTGTGGCCGAACCAGGCCGATCTGCCTGAGAAGCAGCCGCTGTTCGCTCACGAGGGATCAACCATCTCGGGTGAAATCGTCGATACGCACCCGGGTGAGGCCGGCGGTATGGTGACGATGCAGCCGGACGGCAGCGAGAACACGATTCTCGTGCATGCGAACCCGGATGTCCCCGCGGAGGACTTCTCAATCGGCGACAGGATCAGAGTCGTGAATCTGACCTCCCTGCAGGAGACGCCGTCCGGCCCCGAAACCGTCTACTCCTACATGGATCATCACCGCGAATGGCCCATGCTGGTGCTGTTCGGGCTGTTCGTGATCGCGATCGTCGCCGTTGCGCGCTGGAAGGGATTCGCCGCGCTGGTCGGGCTGATCGGCGCCATGGCCATGGTCTGGTTCTTCCTGCTGCCTGCTCTGATGACGGGTGCGAATGCGCTCATGGTCGCGCTCGTCACGGCGAGCGTCGTGATGATGATCGTGATGTTCCTGGCGCACGGCATCTCGGTGAAGACCGTCACGGCGCTGCTGGGCACGTTCCTGGGGATCGCATCCGTCGCAGCACTCGCGTGGTGGGCGATCCCGGCAACCAACCTCACGCCGCTCGCGCACGAAGATATGCGAAGACTGTTCTATTCGACCGAGGGCACCATCGATCCGAAGGGCATCCTGCTCTCGGCCATGGTGCTCACGGGCGTCGGTGTCTTGAACGACGTCACGATCACCCAGTCGGCGACCGTGATCGAGCTGCGATCGAGCGCACCGAACCGTTCGCGTCGATCGATCTTCGCGATGGCCATGCGCATCGGCCGCGACCACATCGCATCGACGGTCTACACGGTGGCGTTCGCGTACGTCGGCGCATCCATGGTCATGATCATGCTCGGAGCCACCTTCGATCTGACCATGCTCGAGCTGTTCACGTTCGAGGAGTTCGCCGCGCAGATCGTGCCGATTCTCGTAGTGTCCATAGGGCTCGTGCTGACCATCCCGCTCACGACAGCCATAACGGCATGGCTGTGCGGGGATCCGATCGAGGTCGAAAACGCAGATGACGCCGACGACGGGTTCGAAGACGAGCTTGAGGAGGACACTGCCGAGGCTTGAGCCCGCTGTGCCGGCTCCGACAGGCACGGAATAGTCGAGAGAATGCCCTTTGGGAGGCTCCCGAAAGGCATTCTTTCGACTATTTCACGAGCGCGACCACTACTTCGCGCCCGTGCATGGGCTCAGCGGTCCAATCGCGCACCCTCGGCCGAGACGGCCTCGGCGCTGGGGGCGCGAAACAGCCAGAAATGGCTGTTTCTCAGGAGCGCCACCGCGCATACTCCGCGATGCCGGCGCACGCCGCCTCTATCGACTCGAGCGACGACGCGAACGACAGCCGCAGATACCCTTCTCCTCCCGGCCCGAAAGCTGAGCCGGGGATCACGGCGACGTTCTTCTCCTCCAGCAGTCGGGCGGCGAGATCCCACGAGGTAAGCCCCAGGTCGCGCACGTTCGCCCACGCGTAGAACGCGCCCTCCGGTCGCAGCGCGCGCATGCCCTCGATGTCGTTCAACAGCGAAACGATGCGATCTCGACGCTGCTGATAGGCACCGAGCATCTGCCTCGTCACGTCTTGCGGGCCGGTGACCGCGGCCAGGGCGGCACGCTGCACGAAGCCGGGCAGGCATGAGGCAACGCCCTCCTGGATGAGCGGGATGGGCGCCACGAGGTCCGCGGGCCCGATCACGAAACCGCACCGCCAGCCCGTCATCGCGTAGGTCTTCGAGAAGCTGTTCACGACCATGAAGCGCTCGAACCCCGGGACGGCTTCGGCGATCGATGTATTGCGTGCGCCGTCGAACACCAATTCGTCGTACACTTCGTCGGAGATCACGACGAAGCCGTGCAGGTCGGCAAGGCGTGCGATCTCGGCGACATCGTCAGCATCCATAATGGAGCCCAGCGGATTCGAAGGGCTGTTGAGGATGATGGCGGTCGTCCGCGGGGTCAACGCTGCCTCGACATCGCGAGCGCGCAGCTTGAACGACTCTTCTTCGCGCACCGGCACCGTGACCGCGCGTGCTCCGAGGCGGTGCAGTTGACCGCGATAGTTCGGGAAGGCGGGGTCGGGCACCAGCACGTCTTTGCCGGGGCTCACCACGCTGTCGAGGGCGAGTGTCAGAGCTTCCATCGCGCCAACGGTCACGACGACGTTTTCGGCTGTCAGCTCACGCGACCAGCGGGCAGCGTACTTGGCGGCCAGCGCATCCCGCAGTTCCGGAATCCCGGCATTGGCGACGTAGCCGGTGTCACCGTCGCGGATCGCCGCGATACCCGCCTCCTTCACGTGATCGGGTGTCGGGAAGTCCGGTTCGCCGACCGTGAGTTTCACGACCTCCGGCCGGTTCTGGGCGAGGGTGAACATCTTGCGGATGTCGGAGGCCGGATACGTCAGCGCCATCGGCGAGACGCCGAACCGGTGTGCGGGGAACCCGGAGGATACGTTCATGCGACGTCTTCCTGATCAGTCCGGGTTATCGAGTACGGCGTCGAAGTCGCGATCGGGCTCAGCGCTCCTGTGGAACCGTCGGCCGGTCACTGCGCCGATGTCGATGCTCACGAATTCGCGTTTCACGGTGGGGATGAGCGGCTGCAGCGGTAGGGCCTCTGCGGCGTCGATCTCCGCGGTCGTTTCGAGACGTCGAGCCCTACCGCGCGCGATAACGCTCCAGGCTTCGTGCTCGCCGACCTGATCGATTTCGAACAGGACTTCTCGTGCTACAAGCGCGCCTGCGAGCTTCGTACCCGGCGCCGTGCGGAACGTGATCGATCGATCCACCAGGTGGTAGTTGATGGGGAAGATCTCCGCCGAATCGCCAACGCTGAACACCAGCCGCCCCATATCGAACAGGCCGAGAAGTTTGAGGCAGTCCTCCTCGGATATTTCGTGCACTGGGGTGTGATCCATGCCCCATGCTCTCACTACAGTGCACCGACCCGCCAGGTGCGAGGGAGAGCAGCGGCTACTGGCTGGGAGAACCCAGGTGCAGAGACGACTCGTCACGCAATCGGGGCTCTGTGCGGTACTCGGCGCGTACGCCGGTCTTGTCACGGTAGAACTCGCGAATCCGGTCCATGTCTGCCGCGACGTCACCGCTCAGCTTGAACGTCGGCCCGATACCGGCCGTCTTCGTCGAGCCGTCGGCGAATCCGAGGGAGACGGGGAGCCCGGCGCCCGTGGCGATCCGGTAGAACCCGCTGCGCCACCCCTTGCCCTTGCGCGTCCCCTCCGGCGTCACAACCAGCAAGAATCGTTCATCGCCCTTCGCGAGCTCGACAATCTCGTCTACCACTCGGCCGGGGTTGTCACGGTCGACCGTGATGCCGCCGAGCGAACGCATGACGGGCCCTCGCCACCCTTTGAACAGCTGCCGCTTGCCCAGCCAATGAATGCTGTATCGCCCTTCCCAGGCGATAGCGAGCATCAGCACGAAGTCGAAATTGGATGTGTGCGGAGCGCCGATCATGATGCGCGGACCGTCGTAGCGGTCCTGCTCGCGGGCAAGATTCCATTTCGAGCATCGCCAGAATACGCGGGCAACGCCGCGACGGAGCGTTTCGAGTGCCATGCCGAAAGCATACTGCGCAGGGTGTAGACCGCGGAGCTGCCGGTGACATCCATAGCCTCGGCAGAGCTCGCCGGAACCGCCTCTCGACGAACACGCGTCTCAGCACCTACAATGCACGGCATGGCTTCGATACGACCGAAGAAGTACGTGTTCGCCCTCGACTGCGCAGACGCGAGGGGGCTCGCGGAGTTCTACGCGGAGCTTCTCGGTTGGCGCGTGGACGATCGCCCCGAGTACGGCGACTGGGTGGATGTCCTGCCGCCAGAGGGCAGCGCAGCCTCGGTCAAGCTCGGCTGCCAGCAGATCGAGAACTATCGCCCGCCGACGTGGCCGGACGGGCCCATCCCGCAGCAGGCTCACCTCGATTTCTACGTCGACTCGATCGCGGCATCAACGGCTGCCGCAGAAGCCGCGGGAGCCGTGCGCCACGCCCACCAGCCGAGCGAAGACGGCAAATTCGTCGTCTTCCTCGACCCGGAGGGTCATCCGTTCTGCCTGTGCGAGGAGTGAGCTGCGCAGTTCTTCACCCGCGGTAGGCCTCCGCAAGCTCCGTGCCGATCTGCGCAAGCTCGGCGCGGACCTCAGCGGGCTCGAGCACGTCGATCGTGGCACCCCAACCCGCGAGCTGCTCGGCGATCGAGCGAGCCGTGTGGGCGGCGACCGAGATCTCGACGACATCGCCGTACTCTTCGCGAACTTCAAGATACGCACCGAAGTGATCGCGCAAGACCCACAGATACCGAGACGGCAGACGTACGGTTGCACGCACGAGTGAGCGCCGCGCCTCTATGCGCTCGGCGAACCGCCGCCAGTGCGCATCCAGATCGAAATCCGTCGGCCATTCGGCGGGCTCATCGGTCACGGTCACGGAGGCGACACGATCCATGCGGAAGGTGCGGGGTTCTTCCCCTGGGCGAACGCCGACGAGATACCACCTATCGCCCTTGTTGACGAGCCCGAGCGGGCTGATCGTTCTTTCGCTGCGTCGTCCGGCGCTGTCGGTGTACGCCATGCCCACGTTGACGCGATCGACAATGGCCTGCCGCATCGTCTGCACGTGCGGCGGCTCCTCCGCCGACGACTCACCCCAGCCTGCGCGTTCGACACGCACGGCCGCGGCCGCTGCCGCTGCGTCGTCGCGAAACGGGCCGGGCAGCGCTCGGAGGAGCTTCCGCACGGCAGACGAGATCTCCGACGACGCGCCCTCCGCGGCTCCGAGCATCGCGAAGAGCGCCTGCGACTCCTGCGCTGTGAGGCCGCTGAGATCTGTTCGCGCTCCGCCGATCAGCGACCATCCCCCTCCCCTGCCCTGCTGCGGATACACGGGGATGCCCGCCATCGACAGCGCCTCGAGATCGCGCCTGGCGGTCGCAACCGAGATCTCGAGCTCGGCCGCGAGCTCTTTCGCCGTGACTCGCCCACGGGCCTGCATCAGCAGTAGTGCGGAGATCATTCGGTCGGCGCGCATACTTCAAGCATCTCAGAGAAAGTGCTCATTCCGTGAGCACTTTAGCTGGAACCATCGAAGTATGGAAGAAATCACCGCACGGAACACCACCGAATGGGAGCACTGGCTCGAACGCCATCACGAGCAAGTCGACGAGGTCTGGATTCGAGTCGGCAAGAAGGCATCGGGCATCGAGTCCGTGCAGCCAGAGGAAGCGACAGAAATAGCGCTCTGCTTCGGCTGGATCGACAGCCACCGCCGCGCTGGCGACGAGAGCACCTATCTGCAGCGGTACTCGCCACGGCGACGCGGCAGCAACTGGTCGGCAAGAAACATCGCCGTTGCCGAGCGGCTCATCGCCGAGGGCCGCATGCGCCCGGCCGGCATGGAAACGTACCGCCGGCACACCCCACAGGACTAATCGAGTAAGAACTCAGAGATAAGGAAGCACCATGCTACGAGGATTCACCACCATCACCTTCTTCGTCGACGACGTACCGGCCGCGGTCGAGTGGTACCGAGAATTGCTGGGCGTCGACCCCTACTTCGCACAGCCCTCCATCGAGGAGCCCGCATACGTCGAGTTCCGTATCGGCGACAGCGAGGACGAACTCGGCCTCATCGACAGCCGCTACCGCCCGCCCGGTCATGGTGCGGCAAGCCCCGCGGGCGCGGTCACGTACTGGCACGTCGACGACGTGCAGACCTCTTTCGAGCGCCTACTCGAGCTCGGCGCACAAGAGATCGAGCCGCCCACGATCCGCAGCGAAGGGTGGGTGACGGCGTACGTCGCGGATCCGTTCGGGAACATCCTGGGGATCATGCACAGCCCGCACTACCTCGAGGTGCTCGGCCAAGGCGACTGAAGTGCTTGCTTTTGCGGGAGCGGCTCGAAGATCCAAGCGGTTCGGCACGACACCTCAATAAACAAGCAGTTCAGTCGCCAGGCGCCGCCTCGATGATCTCTCCGTTCCGGGGCAGCCCGCCCCGGAACGTGATAGGAACGGCTCGCGCACGCCGCGGGTCCCGGTGATCCATCGCCTGCAGGTGCAGGTGCGGCTCCGTACAGTTGCCGGAATTGCCGCACCGGCCGACCACGTCACCGATCTGCAGGGCTTGGCCGGCACGTACGGAAACGCTCCCGTGTTGCAGATGGCACAGCGCGACCACCGCCCCGTCCGCCTCGATCATCACGTGATTGCCTGCCAGGCCGATCCAGCCCGCGGCGACTCGACGACGCTGTGTCAGCGCATAGGCGACCGAGGGGAATCCGCGAAAGGCACCGTGATCCTGCTCGGCGTCGTGCACTGCGACAACACGACCCGCAACAGGAGATAGGACGGGACGACCGAACCCGGGGAATTTCTCCGGGCGCTCGGGGCGCACAAGCGACGCAAGCGTGAACGGCGCAGTGCGGCCGCGATCATCGACGGGAACGAAGTCGATCGCGTAGGAGGTCCCGAAAAGAGCGGTGCCATGGCTCGGCACACGTACTGCCGGGCTGTTCTGTGTCAGCCATCGACCCGAGAAGGGATATTCAAGGTCGATTGCAGTAATCACGCGCATCCCTCACTCCAACCGTCCCTCTCCTCGCATCGAGCCAGGGTGACCGAGGCGTCGTCCAGCGCTTCGCGAATGACCCGCAGCGCGAACAGCAGGTCGTCGTCGGCAGTGTCATCGCACTGCAGGACGATGCCCTCCTCCGCATCCGGCGCTGGTGACTCTCGGATGCCGCCGCTCCAGTACGCCGAGAGGTCACCGACCAGAACCCCCCGAGACTCGCAGCGCTCGATAACGGCAGGAACGCTGCCGGCGCCGTGCGTTCTGACAACCGCGTGGGCGCCGGAGATCATGTCGACCGGCAGCCCCGCGAGCTCCTGCAGCAGCAGGTCACGGCGACGGATCAGCGCGCGCCTCCTGCGGGTGATGCGCCGCCGCAGACCGCCGGAGTGCAGGAAATCCGCGACCGCTCGCTGCGCTATCGCGGGCGTACTCGGCCCGAGGTCCTCCGCCGCAGCAAGCAGCGCATCCCGAGCATCATCCGGCAAAATGACATAGCCGACACCCGCTTCTGCCGTCAGCACCTGGCTGAACGTGCCGACGTGGATGACGGCATCCGAGTGCAGATCGAACAGCGTCGGCACCGGGGCACCGACGTGACGGAAGTCGCTGTCGAAGTCGTCCTCGATGACGAGCATGCCGGTCTCGGACGCGTGCCGCAGCAGCTCCATGCGTCGCGCCGCGGGCATGCTGCCGCCAACGGGGAACAGGTGGTTCGGCGTCACGAGGACCGCGCGGGAGTCGCGCGGCAGCTTCGCGGGGATCAGCCCGGAGCCATCGACCGGCGTCTCTCGCACCGGCACCCCGCGGCGCTGCAGTACGCGTCGCAAGCCGGGATAGCCGGGGGACTCGACTGCGACCGGTGCGGCTTCCAGCCCTGCGAGGACGAGCGTCAGCCCATCTCGTGCGCCTCCCGTCACGATGATCGAGTCTGGGTCGACGACCATCGCCCGCAGCAATCGCAGGTGCTCTGCGATTGCGAGGCGCAGCTCCTGCAGGCCGGCCACCGCTGCCCGAGGAGAATAGTCGACCCGATTCGCGGTCGCCGCCTTACGCCACGCCTCGCGCCACGCGGCGTCGTCGATGACCGGTGCCGGACGCCTGCCCGGCATGAGGTCCACGGCATCCGGCCGCTTGCGCGCATCTTGCCGGGCGCACTGCGAGCGGTGCCGTCCTTGCGACGATTCGCCCACGGCCACGGCCGGCTCCTTCACGTTCGAACTCGCTCGTTCGATCCCGTCTGCCCTCGCGGCATCGGGGTGGATGCGCGTGGCACCTCCCGCTCTCGTCACGAGATAGCCCTCGCTCACGAGCTGATCGTAGGCGGAGACCACCGTGCCCCTTGCGACACCGAGCTGCTGCCCCAGTCTGCGGGACGAGGGAAGCGATTGGCCGGCTTCCAGAGCACCGTCGGCGACGAACCCGCGGACGCCCGCGGCGATTTGCGCCGCGATCGGGACGACGGATGCGCGATCGATCACGAAGGGCAACATGGTGCAATGCTACGCGAACTGGTCTAGTCAATGTGCCTTGAACTGGATCTTGCCGTAGACCAATCGCGCACAGCAAGCTGAATGACGGCGACGAACGAACACGACGCGGCAACACCGGAAGGTTTTCCAAGCAGTGCTAGATGGTTTTTATGGGTCTGGACGCCGTCTCGACCCGTAAAAACCTTCTGGCGCGGCATGAAACTGGCACCGACGCCGCGCAAATCTGAGAAGCAAATTTCCGCACATCACCGAACAAGGAGCACCATGACGACGACGCAAGAGCGCACCGCTGAGCAGGGCGAAACAACTCCGGCAACCCGCTTGAACAAGGGCCTGGCCCACATGCTCAAGGGCGGCGTGATCATGGACGTCGTCACGCCCGACCAGGCCCGCATCGCTGAAGATGCCGGTGCCGTCGCCGTCATGGCGCTCGAGCGCGTTCCCGCCGACATCCGGGCGCAGGGCGGCGTCGCACGTATGAGCGACCCCGACCTCATCGATGGCATCATCGACACCGTCTCGATTCCGGTCATGGCGAAGGCCCGCATCGGTCACTTCGTCGAGGCCCAGGTGCTGCAGGCGCTCGGCGTCGACTACATCGACGAGTCGGAGGTGCTCTCTCCAGCCGACTACACGCACCACATCGACAAGCGCGGCTTCGACGTGCCGTTCGTGTGCGGTGCAACGAATCTCGGTGAGGCGCTGCGCCGAGTCACCGAGGGTGCCGCGATGATCCGCTCGAAGGGCGAGGCCGGCACCGGTGATGTTTCGGAAGCCATGCGCCACATCCGCACGATCAACGCCGAGATCGCGAGCCTCGCAGCCCTTCCCGCCGATGAACTGTACGTCGCGGCGAAGGAGCTGCAGGCGCCCTACGACCTCGTCGCTCGGGTTGCTCGCGACGCCCGCCTGCCGGTCGTGACCTTCGTCGCGGGTGGTGTCGCA
Source organism: uncultured Agrococcus sp. (assembly GCF_945915485.1). Taxonomy (GTDB): domain Bacteria; phylum Actinomycetota; class Actinomycetes; order Actinomycetales; family Microbacteriaceae; genus Agrococcus. The sequence goes on along the minus strand of NZ_CAMEFJ010000011.1, from coordinate 29,771 downwards.
ACGCCCGCGGATGCGGCGATGATGATGCAGCTCGGCGCAGACGGCGTCTTCGTCGGCTCCGGCATCTTCAAGTCGGGAGACCCGGCGGCTCGCGCTCGCGCAGTCGTACACGCGACAACCCACTTCGAAGACCCGGCGGAGATCGCCAAGGTCTCTCGCGGGCTCGGCGAAGCCATGGTGGGCATCAACGTCGCCGACCTCGCGGCACCGCACCGCTTGGCCGAGCGCGGCTGGTGAACGCACGCGTCGGCATCCTCGCCCTGCAGGGCGCGATCGAGGAGCACTCGAGGCTCCTCAGGGCCCTTGGCGCATCGGTGACCCCGGTGCGTCGACCGGAGCAACTCACGGGGCTGAGCGGGCTGGTCATCCCGGGCGGTGAGAGCACCGCAATCGCACGGTTAGCTGCTTCGACAGGGCTCCTGCCCGCAGTGCGCGAGCGAGTGGATACCGGGCTCGCCGTGCTCGGCACCTGCGCGGGCCTCATCCTCCTCGCCGATCACGTGCTCGACGCGGACGCCCTCGCGGGCTTCGATCGCGTCGGCGGCCTGGACGTCACCGTACGCCGCAACGGCTACGGCGGGCAGCTGGAATCGTTCGAGGCGGATGCTGACATAAGCGTCGATGGCACTCCGGGCGACCGGATGCGCGCCGCGTTCATCCGCGCGCCGATCATCGAGGCCGTCGGCCCCGGGGTGGCGACCATCGTGCGCCACAATGGTCAGCCGGTCGCAGTACAGCAGGGGCGTCTCGTGGCGGCGACGTTCCACCCGGAGATCACGGGCGAGAACCGTCTGCACAGGCGCTTCCTCGACCTGGCGGCGCAGCGGGCCGCGGACGCCGCAGCATAGCCTCCTCGACGCAACCTCGTTCGCAAGGGGGATGCGGTACACGCTGTGCGCAGGAGAGTATGGAGACATGAACTCAGCCGTGCAGCTCATCCGTTCCGCAGATCTCAGCGACCGCGCACAGTACGCCTACGCCGCCACGGCACCGAAGGATGCTCGATTTATCTTCCTCGCCGGCTCCTGCCCGCTGAACCTCGATGGCTCCACCGCCGCCATCGGCGATTTCGCCGGCCAGGCGGCGAAATGCATCGAGAATTTGGAGATCGCGCTCGCGGAGGCCGGGGCGAGTATGCGTGATGTGATCTCGACGCGCGTGCTCGTGGCGTCTGCACGCCAGGAGGATCTCGTGACGGCATGGGATGTCGTAGCAGCGGCATTCGGCGACCACGACGTGCCGAGCACGCTACTGGGCGTCACGGTGCTCGGCTACGACGATCAGCTGGTCGAGATCGAGGCAACCGCCGCCGTCCGTGACTGACGAGCCACCGTCAACGCACGAGGTACGACCGGCGATTAGACGCTAGATGACTTGACGGGATCAATGGACCTGAGCCCTAAGCGACCGGCAACCTCAAGCATCTTCATGTCGTGCGTGGCTACCGTTACGCGTTCCCCGATGAGCAGTGCCGTGGCCAAGTGCAGTGCGTCGAGGGTTTTCACATGGCGCTCGATGGACTCCGCAACCGAATGCACTTCGCGGGTGATATCCAACAGCCCAACTCGGTCGAGCAGAGGGGCGCCGTCGGAGAGTGGCCGTTCATCGCGACGCAGTACTCGCACGACCTCGGTGCGTAACAATCTCGACGACAGAAACGTCGTATCGGGCGTCTGCATCCAGGCAACGAGCGCATTGCGTTCCGGCACATTCAAGATCGTGCGAAGCGCGACCGAGGAATCCAGATACACGAGTGACCCCATCAGTGTTCTCCGCGCAAGTCCGCCAGGAGCTCGTCCACCTCTTCTTCGGTGTATTCCGGGCCTCCCGGCTGCTGCGGCCAAGGCGCGGGTGCCGACGAGGGTGGCGTGTAGCGACCGTCACGCTCGAACCGCTGCAACGTGTCGGCACTTTCGCGCGTGGTGCTCAACCGCCAACGCGGCCTTCCGCGCTCGGTCACAACCACATCCTCAGCATCCGTAACGGCGTCCAGGACACCGGCGGTGTTCTGGTTCAACTCTCGTTTCGATACTGTGCGCATGACCTCATTGTACTACTTATGTCTGACATTGCCGGCGTCGAACACTGCCATCTGTCGGCAGAGGGGGTCATACGAGTGTGACAACGGAAGAAGGCAACACCCTCGGCGCCGGCCACCCCAGGGCAGCGAAACCATAGAAAATCGAAAGGCGTTCCAGATTGCACCTAGTGCAACGTTGCACTTAGTGTATTCACGTGATCGCTTCGAACTCCGCTCCCGAAACGGGTGACGTCGACGACCCGACCGACACCAAGCAGTCGAAGTGCTTCGTCAAGGGCACGTCGAAGCCGGCGCAGGATCGCCGCGAAGCTCAGAAGCAGCGGTCGCGAGAGCAGATCCTGCAGGCGGCGGAAGACCTTGTCGCGCAGCAGCGTTCCGCGCTCTTCTCCGTCGATGAACTCGCGGCCAAGGCAGACGTCTCGCGCCGCACGATCTTCAATCACTTCGCCTCACTCGACGAGGTGCTCATCACGCTCGCATCAGAGAGGCTGCGCCATTTCGTCGATCGATTCGGTGAGGCCATCCGCGCCATCGAGCCATCCGTAACTCGAGAGTCGCTGTTCGACGCCGGAGTTCACACACTCAAGGTGCCCGATCTTCTCGACACGATCGCGTTCTTCGCGAGAAGCCTCGGCCCCGACCCGGGCGTCATAGGTCACACCGACGAGCTTTTCCACGCAACACTCAGCCGCACCGGCGACGAACTCATTGGCGAGATCGTCCGCTCATCCAGCGACCTCGACGCATTCGACGCGGAGGTCGCTGTCGCTCAGGTCATCAGCGGGGTTTCCACCGCTGCACGACACTGGGCACGAGAAACGGACACCGTCCTGACCCCGGAATCCCGCGAGCGCTTCAACGAGCTGCTCGCGAGAGTCACGGCCACCTGGCCGACGGAGTCCGGACCAACTTCCCCTCGCTAATACCCGCTCATCGAAAGGGCCATCGTGGCAGAATTCCTCTACCGTCTCGGGCGAGCCTCAGCTCGCCGAGCCTGGGTCGTCATAGCATCCTGGCTCGTGCTGCTGGGGCTCGGCGCGGGCGCATACTTTGCGTTCAGCGGCACACTCGTCGGCACCGTCAACATCCCCGGCACCGAAACCACCAGGGTCACCGACCAGCTGGCGGACGAAATACCTGAATCCGCCGGCGGAACAGGGTCGGTCGTGTTCCAGACGGACAGCGGCGACGGGTTCACCGACGAGCAGCAGGATGCGCTGGCCGCAATTCTCGACGACACGACCGATCTCGAGGGGGTCGAGAGCGCTGTCGACCCGTTCGATTCGCAGCAGCAGCTCGCCGACCAGGAACGCGAGATCGCAGACGGCTTCGACGAACTCGAGGATGCCCGAGAACAGCTGGATGCGGGCCTGGAGGAACTCGAGAACGGGCAGGAGCAGCTCGATCAGGCGCAGTCGGAACTCGACGAGGGCCGCGAGCAACTCGACCAGGCGAAAGAGCAGATGGAAGCGATGGGCGTCGACCCGTCCACCAACCCCGAGATCGTCGGCCAGGAACAGCAACTCGACCAGGGCCAGGAACAACTGGACCAGCAGCAGGAGCAGCTGGACAACGCTCGATCCGAGCTCGAAGACGGCGAAGAGGACTACGAGTCCGGGCTCGCAATGCTCGAGGACGGCAGCGCGCTCTTCGACCTCGCCGCCGGTATCCGGCAGGTATCGGAAGACGGCAGCACCGCCGTCGGCGCGATCGTGTTCGAGGACTCGCTCTTCGACGTGACGCCCGAGGTACGCGAAGCCGTCACGGAGTTCATCACCAACGAACTCCCCGATGGCGTCACGGTCGACTTCTCACAGGAACTCACGATGGAGATCCCAGAGATTCTCGGCCCGAGCGAAGTCGTGGGCGTCGCGATCGCCCTCATCGCGCTGCTCATCCTGATGCGCGCGCTCCTGCCGGCGATCATCCCCATCCTGTCGGCCGTCATCGGTGTCGGTGTGGCCACCACGGCCGCGCTCGCCCTTTCCGGCGCGATCGAGATGATGTCGGTCACGCCCGTGCTCGGTGTCATGCTGGGTCTCGCGGTCGGCATCGACTACTCGCTGTTCATCATCAACCGGCACCGAAGGCAGCTGAAGGACGGCTACGATCTGCACGAGTCGATCGGGCTCGCGAACGGCACCTCCGGTAACGCGGTCGTGTTCGCGGGCGCGACCGTCATCGTGGCCCTGCTCGCGCTCAACGTCAGCGGGCTCGGTTTCCTGGGGCTCATGGGTTCGGTCGGCGCGTTCGGTGTCTTCATCGCCGTGTTGATCGCGACGACGCTGACTCCGGCCTTCCTGGGACTGATCGGGATGCGAGCGCTCGGCAAGCGCGAACGCGAGCGCATCGGTTCGAACGGCGGCAGCGCTTCTGCATCACAGGTGAAGCCGATGGGCAATCTGCGCGCCGTATTGACCGGCGTGGCGGCGATCGTGCTGCTGCTCATCATCGCGATTCCTGCGCTGTCGATGCGACTCGGGATGCCGACCGGCGCATCCGAACCGCAGGACTCCACGCAGTACCGCGCCTACGTCGCGATCGAGGACGAGTTCGGCCCGGGTATGAACGGCACGCTCCTCGTGGTCGCCGATGCGCCGGAGAGCGTGAGCGACGACGACCTCGTGTCGCAGCAGCTGGAGATCGCCGAGCAGATCGCCGAGCGGGATGCCGTGCACGCGGTCGCGCCGATCGCCACGAACGATGACAACAGCGTGCTGGCGTTCCAGGTGATTCCCGAAGAGGGTCCGTCAGCCGAGTCGACCGAGAACCTCGTGCACGATCTGCGTGACCTGTCACCGCTCGAGGGTGACATCGAGCTCGGCGTCGCGGGCAGCGCGAGCGGCAACATCGACATCTCCGAGCGACTGGCGGATGCTCTGCCCGGCTACCTCGCACTCGTGGTCGGGCTGTCGTTCGTGATTCTCGTGTTCGTGTTCAGGTCGCTGCTGGTGCCGCTGACGGCGACGCTGGGCTTCGTCCTGTCGCTGTTCGCGACCTTCGGAGCGATCACGGCTGTCTTCCAGTGGGGCTGGCTCGGCAGCGTCCTCGGAATCCACTCGCCCGAGCCGATTCTGAGCTTCGCCCCGACGATCGTGATCGGCATCCTGTTCGGGCTCGCGATGGACTACCAGCTCTTCGTCGCCTCGGGCATGCGAGAGGCGTATGCGCACGGCAACGATGCGCGCACGGCGGTGCAGCTGGGGTTGAGGAATGGAAGAGCCGTTGTGATCACCGCTGCGATCATCATGATCTCGGTGTTCGGCGCCTTCATCTTCAGTGATTCGGCCATGATCAAGCTGATGGGCTTCGGCCTTGCCGTGGGCGTGATGTTCGACGCGTTCGTCGTGCGCTTGCTGCTGATTCCGGCCGTCATGCACTTGCTGGGCAAGTCGGCCTGGTGGCTGCCGAAGTGGCTCGACCGGATTCTGCCGAACGTCGACGTCGAGGGCGAACGCCTCGAGCGACGCCACCCCGGTACCGGACCTGTCGAGGTCGCTGCGGCGGATGCCGGCGCGGGCGCAAAGGACGACGATTCGTCAACAGACTCCGCCGAGTCGAAGACGGAACGCGGCTAGCCTCGACCCCTCGCAATTCGGGAAATGCCTATTCAGCAGCGTGCTGGGTAGGCGTTTCCCGAACCGGCAGTTCTGGCGATTCGGGAAACGCCCAGCGATGAGTGCGCTCAGTAGGCGTTTGCCGAATTACACGGCCGCTCGCCGCAAGGTCCAGCGCAAGACAGAGGATGAGCTGCCTAGAACTCCTCGTGGGTTTCCGGGTCCCAGTCGGGATGCACGGGCTTCGCAAGCGCTGCGGCGCGCTCGAAGTCGGCATCCGTGAGATCGAAACCGAACACGTCGAGGTTCTCGCGCTGCCTGTCGGGGTTGCCGGACTTCACAACGGGCACGGTGCCCTGCTGGGTGTGCCACCGCAGCATCGCCTGCCCGAAACCGACACCGTGCTCCTCAGCGATGCCCGTGAAGACCTCTTTCGTGTCATCGCCTATACCGTGCAGACCGCCGAGCGGACTCCATGCCTCGGTCACGATGCCGAGCTCGGCGTGCACCTCTCGCCAGTCACTGCGCGGCAGGTCGGGCGTCACCTGGATCTGGTTCACGGCAGGGGTCACGCCTGTCTCGTCGATGAGGCAACGCAGGTACTCGGGCGTGAAGTTGCAGACGCCGACGCTGCCGATCTGCCCCTCTGCACGAGCATCGAGCATCGCCTTGAACGAATTCACGTACTCGTTCAACCGCGGCAGCGGCCAGTGAATCAGGTACATGTCGATGCGCTCGAGCCCGAGTCGCTGGAGCGACCCCTCTATGGATGCCCGTGCTGCGTCGTACCCGTGGTCGCGCCCCGGGAGCTTCGAGATCAGGGTGATCTCATCGCGGGTCACATCTCCCGCGGCCACCGCGTCGCGAATCGCCCTGCCCACCGGCTCCTCGTTGCCGTAGCGCATCGCCGTGTCGATCATCCTGTAACCGACTTCTATGGCGCTCCGAACGGCTCGGTAGCCGTCGTCCTCGAGGAGCCCTGCCGTGCCGAAGCCGATGCCGGGAATCTCGTGACCGTCATTGAGTCGATAGTTGGGGATGCTCATAGCGTCAGACTATCTCGCGTCGACAATCGCCCACGGTAGTCGTCACTGAGCAATCCTGTCACTGAGCAATCCGTCATGGCCTCCCGAGCATGAACCATCCAACGGCGAGCCTCACGAACCACGACCCGGATCCGGCACTTCATCAGTGCCTTTTCTCGGTCTATACGGCCGCTCAAAGCAATGTGGATGGCTGTCGCCATTGACCGAGAAAGGGCACAGGCCTACGAGATCGAAGAAGTAGCGTAGTCCACCCTTATCGGTCCTGCTCGGGCCCCGGGATCCGCTCGGTCTGTGGGTGATCGACATTGGGATGCGCGCCCTGGAGCTGTTCGGCGCCGGGCGGTGGATACGGTGGTGGGGCTTCTGGGCGGCCGTTCGGATATTGCGCTCCTGCGTTCATTCCGCTGGTGCCGACGCGACCGTAGGTGATGCGCCGCAGCACGGCCTCCGCCGGCCCTCGAGCGCCTCTCCGTTCGAGCAGCACCGCGATCGGAACCGATGCGAGCCACACGAGCATCGCGATACCGAGCGCGCCCGCAGTACCGACCGTGCCGCCGACGCCGAAGCCCCATGCACTGAACAGCGGCGCGAAGATGAGCGACTGCCACAGGTAGAACGTGAGCGAGCGCTTGCCGACCGCGGCGACCCAGCGAATGGGGGCGGGTGGCGCTGACTGCCAGTGGGCTGCGAGCAGACCGAAGAGCGCGACGTAGCCGACGGCTCCCGCAGCACCCGCGATCGTGTCCAGCCCGGTAAACGTCCAGCTCGGCACCGTCAGTACGCCAACGTGCGTGAGCGCCGAGGGAAGGCCGCCGAGCCAACCGATCGCGATGCCGAAGAGTGCGACGCGCTGCAGCAGCGGCTTGTGCGCGGCCGGATTATCGAGGATGCCCCTGCGTGCGGCGATCCATCCCAGCAGAATCGTGATCGGCACCGCGCTGATAATTCCTTGTGTGAGCCCGCCCATTGCCCACATGCCGAGACGGCCCACGATGCTCCAGAGGTAGTTCTCCTGCCCGACGGTCATACCCTGAATATCGGGCATTCCCTTCGACATGAGGGGGATCAAGTCCGGCGAGAACAACGCCATGCCGACCCCTCCCATAATCGAGAACACTGCATTGAGCGCCCACAGCCCGACCAGTATCCATACGCAGATCCAGAGCGTGCGCTCCTGTCGGTCGAAGAAGATACCGACCAGAATCAGTGCGACCAGTCCGTACGCCGCCACAATGTCGCCCATGAACAGCAGCGCCGCATGCAGCGGACCTATCAGCAGCAGCATCGTCCAGTGACGGCGGCGCAGCATCCGTCTGACTTCCGGGTACGGTTCGTCCCTGCCAAGCCGCGAGCGCACGAACTGCACCATGCCGTAGCCGAACAGGAAGGCGAACAGCGGATAGATGCGGCCATCCACCGTGACGATCATGACGAATTGCGCCACGCGATCCAAGATGCTGCCATCGGTGAGATGTACGCCGGTCTCCGACGATTCACGCCCCCACAGGAACCACGACACGTTCGCGGCCGCGATCAGCATGAGCATCAGCCCTCGCGCTAGATCGGGCGCGAGCGAGCGAACGGATGGATTGTGCCCCGACGGGGCGGACGGCTGAGGTGCTCCGGTCGCAGCGTTCATGCAATCCATTGTGCGGCAATGCGCGACGCAGCGCAGCAGTGCGCCGTCATGAATGCGGCGTGACAACTGTCACGCGCGCCGCAACATATCGCCAGCATCCCGCCGCCCTTCAACCGTCAATTTCTCGGTCGCCTGGCGATGGCGAGGCATTTCTACGGCGTGTCGTCGCCCAGCGACCGAGAAGTTGGCACGGCCACGGAAATAAGGATGAGGGAGATGGGCCGGGCAGGGACGGGAGGGTCAGCTCGCCGCGCGCTCTGTGCGCTCGGCCTCCTCGGCTGCCCTCGCCTCACGCTTAGCGCGCTCGCGCAGCTCCTTCTCGGTCACGGGAAGCTCTCCGGATGCGCGCAAGCGGTCGTAGTACGCGACGGCTTCGCGCTGGCGCTCGCCCTCCGCATCCGTCGCGATCGGCGATCGCAGGATCTCGTCGCCGTAGCCGAACGCGTCCACAAGATCGGCCGCGTGCGGGCGAAGGCGCTGGAGCAGTCGTTCGATCGTCGAGGTGACGGCCTTCGAACGCTGCCCTGACAACCGTCCGTTCTCGAGGTACCAACCCGCGTGCTCCTCGATGACGGTGAGCGCGAACAGGTCGCGAACGTAGGTCATGATCTGCAGCGTCTCGCCGTCCATACGCTCGAGTGCGCGGTTCAGCGCGTTCAGCTGCTGGAGCTCCGTCCAGGCACGAGCGGCTTCAAGCAACTGATTCTGCTCGTTGTTGAACATGGCAGCGGCCTTGGCCTGATCGTCGCGAGGAGCCTTGCGAAGACGCGACGCGATGTCCGCGACCATGGTCTCGACACGGTCGGCGAACAGCTCCTGCTGGAACTTCGTGTTGCGCAGTTCGAGCGAGGCCTTCGCGGGGCTGCCGAAGTCGTGAAGGTCCTGGCGCATGACGTGCAGGCCGACCTGTGCTGCGGCGCGACCGGCGAACTCCTTCGCCGCGAACTGTGCGAGCGAAGCGGCGGAGGCACCCTTGAACTGCTTCGCGAAGTCGCCTAGCAGTCGCTTCCCGACCAGCTGCAGCAGCACCGTGTTATCGCCCTCGAACGTCGTATAGACGTCAAGATCCTCGTACCAGGGGCCGAAGCGGTTCTCGGCGATGTAGCCGGCACCACCGCATGCTTCGCGGCACTCCTGCAGCGTGTCGAGCCCGTGCCAGGTCGAGAGCGACTTCAGCCCGGCTGCGAGCGTCTCGAGGTCTTCACGGTTTTCAGGAGTGTCCTCCTCGCCGGAGAAGACGCCGTGGAAATGCTGCAGCAACTCTTCGTGCGCGTACGAAATCGCGTAGGTCTTCGCGAGTCTGGTGAACAGCCTCCTCTGGTGGCTCCGGTAGTCGAGCAGCAACTCTTCGCGCGTATCGCTCGACGCATTGAACTGACGGCGCTGCAGCGCGTAGCGAATCGCGATCGACAGGGCTGCCTTCGACGCGACGACGGCGGAACCGTCGAGCGAGACCCGGCCCTGCACGAGTGTGCCGAGCATGGTGAAGAATCGACGGCCGGGGCTGTCGATGGGGCTCGAATAGGTGCCGTCGGCAGTGACATCGCCGTAGCGATTGAGCAGGTTGTTGCGGGGGATGCGCACCTGCGTGAACGTGAAGCCACCGTTGTCGATGCCGTTGAGGCCGTTCTTGAAGCCATCGTCGTGCGACTCGACGCCGTCGAGCAGCTCGCCGGCATCGCTCCGAACGGGCACGTAGAATGCGTGCACGCCGTGGTTCACGCCCTGCGTGATGAGCTGCGCGAAGACGACTGCGGCTTTGCCGTGGAGCGCTGCGTTTCCGAGGAACTCCTTTGTGGCACCGGGGAAGGGCGTGTGTACGATGAACTCTTCCGTTTCGGTGTCGTAGGTCGCCGTCGTGCCGACGGAGGCGACATCCGAACCGTGACCCTTCTCGGTCATCGCGAACGCGCCAGGAACCGTCAGATCGACAGCTCCCGGCAGCAGACGCTCGTGGTGATCCTGCGTCCCGAGGTGCATGATCGCCGCCGCGAAGAGCCCGTACTGCACGCCCGACTTGATCTGCAGGCTCGGGTCGGCGAGGAAGAGCTCTTCGAAGCCGGCGATATTCCCGCCGTGGTCGCTCGCACCGCCGACCGACTCGGGGAAGGCGACTCGCACAGCCCCGTCATCGCTCAGATGCCCCATCTGCTCGAAGACGCGCTCGCGGTGCTCTTCCATCGTCTGGTTCGGGATGCGCTGGTACTTCGGGTCGGCGGCTTTCGCACGCCCGGCCAGGCGGCGCTCCGACCACCGTCCGAGCAGGTCTCGTCCTAGCCATTCAACGTCAATGCGCGACACAGTTCCTCCATCGTCTCTTCTGCCAAGGTATGCCGAAATCGGCGTCCGGGCCGGTTCGCTGTCGAGGGGCACAAGCCGCAGCCGAGGCGCGCGAATCAGCTTGTGCGGTGAGCACAAGAGGAGTGCTCCGCTCTCGTTCGTGTCCGCAGCACCCGCGGAGGCAGAATGGTCGTGTGAACCGCTCCAGCATTCTCCTCGGTGTCGCCCTCGTGCTCGCCGCGATCTGCGCTGTCCAATTGGGGTCGGTCATCGGCAAGGGCACCTTCGACAGGGCCGACCCCGCCTCTGTCACGCTCGGCCGTCTCGCGATCAGCGCGGTCGTACTGATGCTGATAGCGCGTCCGCGCCTGTTCTCGTTCACGGGCAAGACCTGGCTGTGGATGCTCATGTTCGGCACCACGATGGCGGGCATGAACCTCACGTTCTACCTGTCGATCGAGCGGATTCCCGTTGGCGTCGCGGTCACGATCGAGCTCATCGGCCCGCTGGCCGTTGCACTCTTCCAATCCCGCAGGTTCCGCGAACTGGTCTGGGTGCTGCTGGCGCTCGCGGGCGTCGTGATCATCGGTCTGCAGTCGTTCAGGGGCGAGATGGACCCCGTGGGCGTGCTGCTGGCGGCGTCGGCCGGAGTCTTCTGGGGGCTCTACATCATTGCTTCTAAGCAGGTGGGCCAACGCGTCGCAGGGCTCAAGGGGCTCGCGGTCGCGCTCATGATCAGCGCCGTGCTGGTGCTGCCGCTCGCCATCGTGCCGCTCACCAACGCGGTGGCAGCCGACCCGTCGATACTGTTGCCGATCGGAGCCATCGCACTCCTGTCGAGCGTGCTTGCCTACGGACTCGAACTGATCTCGTTGCGGCGCATCCCGACGAGGGTGTTCGGCGTCATGATGGCCCTTGAACCCGCAGCGGCAGCGGCATTCGCAATCATGCTGCTCGGCGAAACGATCGGGCCGCTCGAACTCGTCGCGATCGCCCTCGTCATGATCGCTTCCGCGGGAGTCGCGCTGACGGCGAAACCCGCGCACGAGCGTGTCGTGACGGGCACGGTCGGCACGATCATCCCCGCGGACGAGTCGCTGGACGTTCGCACCGGCGAGATCACGCTGCCGAGCGAAGACGACGAGGGCCACGAGGGCGACGACTCGGACCCTCGGGGCATCGACCCCGACGGAGGGCTGCGCTGACACCGATCGGGTCAGGTCGCCTCGTGCAGGTGCTCGACGGCGGCCGCGAGCGCCGCTCGCACGGCTCGGACGGCGGGGCTTTCGCTCGCTGCCTCGCGCGTGGCGGTCAGGATGGTCCTGTGCGGGTTGCCATCGAGCGCGACCGTCCTGAACGATGTCGCCCGGTCGACGCGCACGAGGTCGGGTAGCACCGCGACCGCGTGACCGGACTCGACGAGGCGGACGTGCGCCTGGAGGTCCGCGGTCTCGTAGCGAACGTCGGGTTCGAAGCCGGCGACCCTGCACAGCTGCTCCGCCCAGTGTCTGGATGCAGCTCCACGCGGCTCCATGACCCACGGAATCGTCGCGGCATCCTCGAGCCGACGGATCGGCGGCCATTCGTCGTAGCGTGCATCGCCGACGGGAACCGCGAGTGAGAGCCGGTCACGCGTCAGGTTGCTGCGCGTCAGGGATGCCGTGGCCTGGACGGCGTGCCCCGGATACTCTTCCGCGACCACCAGGTCGAAGCCCCGCGCCGACGTCTCGTACAGCGCCTCCTCCGGTTCGTGCTGCACCATCTCGACACGGAGCTTCGGATGCTCGCGCCGCAGGTGCCGCAGGGCGTGCGGCATGAGCGCCAGAACTGCGGTCTGGAACACCGCGACCCGGACGGTGCCGAGCACGTACTTCTCCGTCCCTTTGACGAGCGCCTGTGCGAACTCGAGACGGTCGAGCAGGTCCGCCGTCTCGGCGACGAGGACATCTGCCGCCGGTGTGAGTTCCAGCCCCCTACCGACGCGGCGGGTCAGCGGAACACCCGCCTCCGACTCGAGGATCGCCAATTGTTGCGACACCGCCGACGGGCTGTAGTTGAGTGCTTCGGCGACCGCCGCGACCGTTCCGCGCGCGTTCAACTCCCACAGCAATCTGAGTCGCTTGACCTCGAACATCCGTGCTCCAAATGATGAAGTAAATCCGTACAGTATTCTCCTAATACTACTGCTTTACTTCATGAACGACTAGGCGGACAATGGCGGCATACCCCTTTGATACCCGGACACTGGAGATTGCAATGACCCGCCCCTCCGAAACCGAGCGGTCGCTCGCCGCTCCCGCCGACCTGGCCGACGAAGCTGTCGAGCTGGTGCACAAATGGCTGAGCACCGCGGCGACCCTGCCGAAGGATCCGTCCGGGCGCCGTCTCGCGGGCGTCCTACAGGATCCGAACGGCCTCGACTTCACGGTCGGATTCGTCGATGGCGTCGTGCGCCCCGAGGATAACCGGGCGGCTGCGAAGAAGCTCCGCGAGCTGGTTCCCCTCACTCCCGGCTTCCTCCCGGCGCCGATGCGCGGAGCGATCGGCCTCGGCGGCATCGCGTCGAAGCCCCTGCCGGGTGTCGTCGTTCCGGCCGCGCAGACGGTGCTCCGTCAGATGGTTTCGCACCTGATCGTCGACGCGACCGACAGCAAGCTCGGGCGCGCGATCACGAAGATCAAGAAGGACGACGTCCGACTGAACATCAACCTGCTCGGCGAGGCGATCCTCGGCGAGCAGGAGGCAGGGCGCCGCATCGAGGGCACGAAGCGGCTCCTGCTGCGCGATGACGTCGACTACGTTTCGATCAAGGTCTCGTCGACCGTCGCGCCGCACAATCACTGGGCGTTCGACGAAGCGGTCGACCACATCGAGCAGCAGCTCGTGCCGCTGTTCGAGATCGCTGCGAAGGCCACCCCGGCACCGAAGTTCATCAACCTCGACATGGAGGAGTACAAGGACCTCGACCTGACGATCGCGGTCTTCAAGCGCATCCTCGGCCGACCGGAGTTCCTGCAGCTCGAGGCCGGCATCGTGCTGCAGGCGTACCTCCCCGACGCGCTCGGTGCCATGATGCACCTGCAGGAGTGGTCGGCGGAGCGCGTATCGCGCGGCGGCGCCCCCACCAAAGTCCGCGTCGTGAAGGGGGCGAACCTCCCGATGGAGCAGGTCGACGCCGCGATCCGCGGCTGGGAACTCGCAACCTGGGGTTCGAAGCAGGACTCTGACTCCAGCTACAAGGCAGTGCTCGACTATGCGCTGCACCCCGATCGCATCGGCAACGTACGCATCGGCGTCGCAGGCCACAACCTCTTCGACCTTGCGCTCTCCTGGCTGCTGGCCAAGGCACGCGGTGTCGAGGCCGGCATCGAATTCGAGATGCTGCTCGGCATGGCGACCGAGCAGGCGGAGGCCGTGAAGCGCGACGTCGGCAAGCTGCTGCTCTACACGCCGGTCGTGCACCCGGAAGAGTTCGACGTCGCCATCGCCTACCTGATCCGTCGTCTCGAAGAGGGCGCGAGCCACGAGAACTTCATGTCGGCAGTGTTCGAGCTGCACGACGACAAGGGCCTGTTCGAGCGCGAGAAGGATCGCTTCCTCGCCTCGCTCAACAACCCCGTCGAAGGCGTACCGACCGCGAACCGCCAGCAGGATCGCCGCAAGTACGACGAGCAAGGAGCCGAGGCTCGTATCGAAGCGCTCGCATCCGGCCAGAAGGGCTTCGTGAACGCCCCCGACACCGATCCGGATCTCGCGGGCAACCGCATCTGGGGCCGCGCGATCGCGAATCGGATGGTCGAGTCGGAGCTCGGCGTGCAGACGCTGCGCGACGCAACGGTCGAGACGCAAGAACAGCTGGACGAACTCGTCGAACGTGGAACGCAGTCAGCGAAGTCGTGGCAGGCACTCGGCTCGCTCGAGCGCTCGCGCATCCTGCACCGCGCCGCCGAACGGATGGAGGCCCGTCGGGCCGACCTCCTCGAAGTCATGGGTTCGGAGACGGGCAAAACCCTGGATCAGGGCGACCCGGAAGTTTCCGAGGCCATCGACTTCGCGAACTATTACGCGAAGCTCGGCAGCGCGCTCGACTCCGTCGACGGCGCCGTCGCCGAGCCGAAGGACCTGGTCGCGGTCATCCCGCCGTGGAACTTCCCCGTCGCCATCCCTGCGGGAGGCGTTCTCGCGTCCCTCGCCGCCGGCTCCTCCGTCGTCATCAAGCCCGCTTCGCAGGCTGCACGCTCGGGCGCCGTCATGGTGGAGTGCCTGTGGGAGGCGGGAGTCCCGAAGGACGTCCTGCAGCTCGTCAAATTCGGCGACAGGTCGCTCGGCAGCGCCCTCGTCGCCGACGAACGGGTCGACCGATTGATCCTGACCGGCGGCTACGAGACCGCCGTGAAGTTCCGTGAACTGCGCCAGGACCTACCGCTCCTGGCCGAGACGAGCGGCAAGAACGCGCTGATCGTGACACCGAATGCGGATCTCGACCTCGCCGCGAAGGACGTCGCGCAGTCGGCGTTCGGCCACGCGGGCCAGAAGTGCTCCGCCGCGTCGCTCGTGATCCTGGTCGGTTCGGTTGCAACCTCCAAGCGCTTCCGCCGCCAGTTGCTCGACGCCGTTCGCTCCATGAAGGTCGGCACCCCCGACGATCTCGAGTCGCAGATCGGCCCCGTCGTGTCGGCCCCCGATGGCAAGCTGCTGCGCGGCCTCACAACGCTGAGCCCCGGAGAGCAGTGGGTCATCAAGCCCGAACCGATCCCGAGCGAGCACCCGCTCTCGCGCGATGGCAACGGCGACAACAAGCTGTGGAGCCCCGGCGTCCGCGAGGGTGTCAAGCGCGGCAGCGAGTACCACCTGACCGAGTACTTCGGCCCGATCCTGGGCGTCATGACGGCGAAGACCCTCGACGAGGCGATCGACATCGTCAACGACATCGACTACGGCCTCACGAGCGGTCTGCACTCACTCGACCGTGACGAGCTGCGCACCTGGCTGGACCGCATCCAAGCAGGCAACCTCTACGTCAACCGCGGCATCACCGGCGCCATCGTGCAGCGACAGCCGTTCGGCGGCTGGAAGAAGTCGGCCATCGGCAACGGCACGAAGGCGGGCGGCCCCAGCTACCTGCACGCTCTTGTCGACTGGCACGACGCTCCAGTCACCTCCGAGGAGAAGCCGTTGCCCGCGACCGATGCGCTCCTGCGTGCCGCTGAAGCGGCTCGGAGCGAGGATGCGCTCGGCGAGCAAGACTTCGCGTGGCTGCGAGAGGCGCTGAGCTCGGACGCCGCAGCCTGGCGCGAAGAGTTCGGCATCGCAGCAGACCCGACGGGTCTCGGGGTCGAGCGGAACCTACTCCGCTACCGCTCCGTTCCTGTCACGATTCGGGCGGCGGCGTCTGCTTCTCTGCAGCAGGTCATCCGTGAGCTCGCTGCGGGTGCTGCAGCCGGCTCGCGCGTGACGCTGAGCGCTGCGACCGTGCTGCCGGATGCCGTCGAGAAGGCCGCGCAGCAGGCGGGTGCGACGCTCGTCTACGAGAACGAGGCGGCCTGGGAGCGACGACTGCAGGGACTCGCCGCGCAGGACGGCCCGCAGGCGTCCGCTCGCGTACGAATCCTCGCGGGTGATGATCGAGCCGAGCGGGCATCCGAGGTGTTCCGCATCGTCGACGGCAAGCCGGATGTCGCCGTCTACGCCGGTGAGTCGGTGCGAGCCGGCCGCGTCGCAATGCTGCCGTTCCTGCACGAGCAGGCCGTCTCGATCACGGCGCATCGCTTCGGTACGCCGAACCGCCTGAGCGACGACCTGATCTAGCCGCACTCGGCCGGAACCGCTCAGCACCGTCCCCAGGGTGCGAAAAACTTCGAAACATGACGGTCATGTTTCGAAGTTTTTCGCACCCACGCTCGGACGCAGCCATCCCGGCCACACGCGCGAACGGTGCCCAACGTATGGACAATCGACCCAGGTGACCCAATGTCGGGCCAATATCCATACCTTCGGGCAAACCCATACATTCGGCACAACCGGCAAAAAATCATCTTCGCGGCGATGCGTGTGGCTTCACCTCTCGGCCATGTCTCGAGGCCGCTGCGATACCTTGGCAGCATGGCACTCTCGCACGCTGCGAACGCTGCCGGAGCCGATCGCGCATCCGGCACGGGAGGCGCACGGCCATGAGGGATGATGTCGAGCGTGTGCGCAGGGGCGAGCTGCAGCCTCGCGTCTCGGTGCCGATCCCTGAGCGCGCTGAACCCGCACCCGGCGAGGAGACATCGGAGTTCCAGCGACCCGAAACTCCTCCCTACCTCGCTGCCGTCGGCTCCGGATTGCTGGCCCTCCTCGCCTGCGTTCCCCACTGGGTCGCCATCAGCGCCGCATTCATCATCGCGTGCGTCGGCCTCCCCATCGCGTGGGGATTCAGACGCATAACCGAGGGCGCGCGACAGCGCCTCTTCATCGCCATCACCGCAACACTGCTGCTCGTACTCGGCCTGTCGATCGCGTCGTCGATCCTCTGGCTGCGCTTGGGGCTGCTGACGATCCCGGGTCTGCCGGACCTGAACTGACGCGCGTTCCTGAACTGACGGGCGCTCCTGAACTGACGGGCGCTCCTGAGCCGACGACGAATCCGTTAGGAGTACTGCACGATCACGCCAAGATATTGTCGTCGAGTTCTGCCGTACGATCGTGCAGACTTGAAGGCGCCCCTCAATACATCTGATCAATGACGACCGGACGGCCTGTTCGCGATCCGTCGCCCTGATCAAGAACGGAAAGCACCTATGTCATCCCAGACTTCCGTCGCGGGAGCACCCGCGACAAACAGGAAGGTCTTCATCGGCAGCCTGTCGGGCAGCGCGATCGAGTGGTTCGATTTCTTCCTGTACGCGACAGCAGCGGCAATCATCTTCGACAAGTACTTCTTTCCGTCGGAAGATCCGCTCGTCTCGCTGATGCTCTCGTACCTTTCGCTGTCGCTGACGTTCTTCATCCGTCCGTTCGGCGGTGTGTTCTTCGCGCACATCGGCGACCGCATCGGGCGTAAGAAGACGCTCGTGATAACCCTCTCGCTCATGGGCGGGGCGACCGTGGCGATCGGACTGCTGCCGACTTTCGAGACGGCCGGCATCCTGGCTCCCATCCTCCTGGTGCTCTGCCGCATCATCCAGGGCCTCGCGATCGGTGGCGAATGGGGAGGCGCACTGTTGCTCGCTTACGAGTACGCGCCGAAGAACCGCCGCGGCCTGTTCGGTTCCGTTCCGCAGATGGGCATCACCATCGGCATGCTCATGGCGACCCTCGCGTTCTCAGCCGTGAGTCAACTGCCGACGGAGCAGTTCGAGAGCTGGGGATGGCGCATCCCGTTCATCGGCTCGATCGTGCTGGTGTTCGTCGGGCTCTGGATCAGGCACAGCCTCGCAGAAACCCCCGCGTTCCGGCAGGCGAAGGAAACCGGTGAGGTCGCGAAACTGCCGATCAGCGAAACCTTCCGGTATCACTGGCGTTCCGTGCTCGTCGCGATCGGCGCGAAGGTCATCGAAACGGCTCCCTTCTACGTGTTCGCGACGTTCGTCGTCAGTTACGCGACCGGCGTGCTCGACTATCAGCGCTCGACCGTGCTGAACGCCGTGAGCGCGGGTGCGCTCGTGAGCACGATCCTGATTCCGGTCATGGGCAGGCTCTCCGACCGCGTCGGCAGGCCCACGGTTTACATCACCGGCACGGCATTGATCGGTCTCTTCGCAGCCCCGTTCTTCATGCTGCTCGGGCTGCAGATGAACTGGGCCGTCTACGCCGCCGTCATCGTCGGCCTCGGCATCATCTGGCCTCCCATCACGGCCACGCTCGGGACGCTGACCTCCGAGATCTTCAGTACCCGCGTTCGTTACACGGGCGTGACGCTGGGTTACCAGATCGGTGCTGCCCTCGCAGGCGGCACCGCCCCGCTCATCGCCACCTGGCTGCTCTCGCGCTACGACGACTCGTGGGTGCCTATCGCGATCTACCTCGCGGCCCTCGCGGTCATCTCGATCGTCGCGGTCGCCCTCGCCGGCCCCGTGCGACGCCTCGAGTCGGCTCGCCTGCAGACGCTCGGCATCAGCTACGACGCCGAGGAGACCGACGAAGCCGCCGAGTCAGCGAAGTAGCCGCTTGGTGCGGGCCCTGCGGTCTATTCGAAACAGCCTGGGGCCGCACCGCAAACGTAATGCCACCGAAAGGACACCGTGTTCGACATCACCACACTTCCTCTCATCAACGCTGCACAGATCGCCGAACGCGTCTCCATGCTGGATGCGACGCGCGCGCTGCAACAAGCACTGCAGGAGTTCGACCCGGCAAATGCGCTGCAGCGCCGCATCGAGCAAGTCGAGCACGGCCAATTGCTGCTGATGCCCGCCGAGGTTGGCCGCTTCGCAGGGCAGAAATTCGCCACGGTCGCACCGGCCAACACCGAGCGAGGGCTCGATCGCATTCAAGCCGTGTACATCCTGCTCGATGCCGAGACGCTGAGCCCCGTCGCCCTGATGGACGGCACGGAGCTGACGAGCATTCGCACACCTGCGGTGTCGGCCGCGATCATCGACCTGCTCGCTGTTCCGAACGCTCGCGAACTCGTCGTCTTCGGCACCGGCCCGCAGGGCATCCGCCACGTCGAGGCGATGCTGGCGATCAGGCCGCAGCTCGAACGCATAACGCTCGTCGGTCGCGATCGAGAGAAGGCGGAAGCGGCAGCGGATACGGCGAGCGCGTACGGCGTGCCCGTCACGGTCGGCACGGGCGAGGAGATCGCCTCGGCAGACATCATCGTCACTGCGACCACGGCTGCGGCACCGCTGTTCGACGACACCATCGCCGGTGCTCCCGCCATCGCTGCCGTGGGGTCGCACGAGACGGATCGCCGTGAGCTTCCTGGTCCGCTCGTCGCACGTTCGCAGACCGTCATCGAATCCGTGGAGGTGGCTCTGCGCGAGTGCGGGGACGCGACGATGGCCATCGACGAGGGGCTCATGAGCGCGGACGATCTCGTGCCGATGGTCGATGTCGTCCGCGGCACGGTGCAGCCCGACTTCTCACGGCCCCGCATCATCAAAACCGCAGGCATGGGGTGGCAGGACCTTGTCGTAGCCTCGTTACTCGCCGACTGATTGGACGGCAATGCGCATCACCACTGAGGACTGGCATACGGCTGGCGAACCGTTCCGCATCGTGCGCGACGTCGAAACGCGCGGCACCACTGTCGCAGAGCGTCGCGTCAACGCGATGGACGGGCCCGTCGATGAGCTCCGCCGTTTTCTCTGTCTCGAACCGCGCGGTCACGACGACATGTACGGCGGGTTCGTCACGCCGCCCGACGACGACGGAGCAGACTTGGGCGTGCTCTTCTGGCACAAGGACGGATTCTCGACCGCGTGCGGGCACGGCTCCATGGCGCTCGGTGCATGGGCCGTGGAACACGGCCTCGTGGATGCCCCTTACGACGGCGAAGCGACCGTCACGATCGACGTGCCGAGCGGCCGAGTGCAGGCGACGGTGCATCGAGAGGAGGGGCGCACGACGTCGGTGACCTTCCGGAACGTGGCATCCCGAATGCTGCGATTCGGCATCCCGCTGGAGACCTCTCGTGGCAGCGTGACGGTCGACCTCGTCTTCGCGGGTGCCGTGTACGCGACGCTGCCCGCATCGGCTGTCGGGCTCGCGGTCGTGCCGGAGCAGACTTCGGAGTTGATCGCGATCGGTCGAGAGATCAAGTGGGCGCTCAACGAGCATCCGGATGCCCAACTGGCGGATGCGCGTCTCTCCGGCGTCTACGGCACGATCCTGTTCGACGACCTCGGCGACCTGCCCACGGGCCCTCATCAACGGAACATCACGGTCTTCGCCGACGGTGAGGTCGACCGCTCGCCGTGCGGGTCCGGTACCGCGACTCGCACCACGCTGCTGCACGCGACCGGCAGGCTGGCGGCTGATGAAGTGCTGACGCACGACTCCATCATCGGCACACGATTCACTGCTCGGGTCGCGGCGGAGCACGAAGACGGCTCGATAACACCCGAGGTGACCGGCACTCCCTACCGCGTCGGCAGCAGCACGTTCGAGCGCGACGAGCACGACCCGCTCAACATCGGCTTCTCGCTGCGCTAGCGCTCTCGCCCCGACCCCGGGAGAAGCGCTAGACGACCCGCCGCAACCACTTCTCCTGCGAGAACTTCGTCTCGATCAACCCTTGTGCCTCCGAGAGCTCCTCCGGGCGCACGGTGTCGTCCGCGCCGCCGTAGAGCCGACGGAACGTGCCGAGCAGCGACGCTTGGACGTCGTCACGAGCCATGCCCGTCTGCGAGCGCAATGGGTCAACACGCTTCTTCGCGCTGGTGGTGCCCTTGTCGCTCAGTTTCTCGCGGCCGATGCGCAGCACTTCGAGCATCTTGTCGGCGTCGATGTCGTACGACATGGTCGCGTGGTGCAGAACTGCACCGGAGCCGAGTCGCTTCTGCGCTGCGCCTCCGATCTTGCCCCCCGGCGAAGTGATGTCGTTGAGCGGTTCGTACCGCGCATCGATGCCGAGCTCGCGAAGCCCTTCGAGCACCCACGAGTCGAGAAACTCGTACGACTCGGCGAAGCTCATGCCGCGCACGAGTTCGCCTGGCACGTACAGCGAATACGTTATGACGTTGTCGGGCTCGGCGAACATCGCGCCGCCGCCGGTGATGCGCCGCACGACTTGCACATCGTGCTTCCTTGCGCCGTCGCCGTCGATCTCATTGCGATACGACTGGAAGGAACCGAGGTACGCACCCGCCTTGCTGAGCGCCCAGAAGCGCAGCGTTGGGCCCCTTCGCCCCTCCCCGACTTCGCGCGTGAGCACTTCGTCGAGAGCAACGTGCTCGATCGGCTCGCGAGCTTCGTCGACGATGATCGACCAGTCGTAGTCTTCGAACGAGCTCGCGTTCCGCAGCGCGCGACGCACTGCGACGCCGACCGACTCGGGCGTGAATCCCAGCAGGTTCGCATCCGCGGGGAGCGCCTCACGAACTACCTCGCCGATGCGGGATGCCGGCGCGGAAGCGGGCAGCCCTTCAACGGCGGCGTTGATCGCGTCGAGCGCTTCGTCCGGTTCGAGAAAGAAGTCACCCGCGAGTTGAAAGTTCGCAATCTTGCCGTCAACCTCTTCAAGATCAACAACCACGAGCTTTCCGCCCGGGACCTTGTACTCGCCGTGCACGTCGCCTCCTTGTTCAGTGTCGGATCAAGCCTACGCTGTGTTCTTCGCCGCGTGCGGCAAAAATCTCGCGATGCAGCTGACACGGGTGACGAGACACACGCGGGCGGATGGCGCACTACGTTCCCGAGCGCCGCAGGAGCTTACTCGCCAGCCACTGCTCGATGAACTCCATGACTTCGCTACGGTTGGTTTCGTTGAAGATCTCGTGCCGTGCGCCGGGGAAGATCGCGAGCGTCACGTCGCTGAGCCCGCTGCGCTTCCTGTAGTCTTCCGCGAGCTTACCGAGTGACGTCGGATTCGAGAGTGAATCGTCGGAACCAGAGGTAATGAGCATCGGCACATCCGCGCTGAGCCCTTTCGCGGGCCTCCCCAGAAGTTTGGCCGCCTCGACGGTTCCGAACAGCTGCTGCACGCGCGCTTCGAAAGCCAGAGGATCATCAACCCAGGCCTGTACCTTGCTGTCGTCACGCGTAAGCCACTCGCCGCCCGTATCGCCGAGGTGCGCGTGCCGCTTGTTCAGATCACCGCTGTTCATGTGCCCGATTCGACGCCAGGCGGTGCCCGTCAGCACGACGGCGTCGACGAGAGAAGCATCTTCGTTGAGGAGCGCCTGGGTCGTCAGCGATCCCCACGAATGCGCGACGAGAGCGAGTGGCAGGCTCGGCTGCTCGCCACGCACGAGTCGCAGCATCTCGGCGAGATCGCGGCGGACGCGCCGAACGCCTCCCGCACCGAGTTTCCCGAGCTTCGATGTGTCGCCCCTGTGCTGGCGTATGCCCGTGGCACCGTGTCCGCGCTGGTCGTATGCGACAACTCGGTAACCGTTGTTGGCGAAGAACTGGGCGACGTGTTCGTAGCGGAGCGCGTGCTCGGCGACACCGTGGAGCAGCAGTATCTGTGCAACCGGCTTCGCGGGCGTCCATTCGTAGCGGTAGAGCTCGACACCGTCATTCATGGTCAGCCGAGCTTCACGACGCACAACATCGAACTGCGGCACGAGATCCTCCTGAGCACTCCAGGCCCGGCATCGAAGCAAGCCGGTTACGTTTGCACTCTAGCGCTGCTCGCCTATCCAGTTGCAGTGAGCGCCACTTTCGCTCACTCGGTGTCGTCCTGGATCACGAACGGGTCGAGAATTCCCGGTGCCGCATGAAGCGCGAACTCCAAGCCGTCTTCCCGGTCGAGGTCGGGGGTGTCGTAGCCGCCGTAGCCGGCCGCCGTCATCGTGCCAACCGTACGCAACCGCAACAACCGCTGCAGAGGAGACTCGCTGATGACCACGGTGCTTACCGCCGACCGTTGCAGCACCGTGGTCGCACGGTTCAGCAGACCGGATCGAGTGATGAGATAGCGATCGGTGAGCCTGTGTCCCAATGCCCGATACGCGATAATCGCCGCAAGCAGACATACCGGCAACAGAGCCGCGGCGGCCCAAATGACCGTCACCGGTATTACTGCAGTGAACGCCAGCATGACGAGCACTGCCGTGACAGCCACGGTGACGAACGCGGCCAATAGCAGCCGCCGCAAGAGTGCCCTCATGGGGTGCCCGACCAAATCCACGGTGAAAGGGTTTTCGCTATCCCCCAGTACGTCGCCAGCAACCTCGCGAGCACGACGGAGCGGTCCGCGCGGGAGGATCGCCGCCGGCTCCGTCATGGACCACACGTCCAGCCCGGTTGTTATGACGCTGGTGTCGCTCGCACCCATCCATCGCCACAGCACAGGCTCGGAGATCTGCGCCCCGCGAATTCGATTCTCGTCCCGGTTGACCTCACGAGTCGTGAACAGACCCTTTCGAGTGCGCAGCACTGTTCCATCGCGGCCCTGCACTCTGGCCAGCTCCAGCTTCCAGTTCTCGGTGAAATAGTTGACGCCCAGCCCGATCGCGCCCAGCGCACCCACCGCGACCAGCGCGGTGCCGAGCCAGCCTATGGACTCCCAATCGAAGAGCCCGACGACAATGCCGTAGAGGTCGATGCCGAAAGTGCCGAGCAGCCACAGCGCGCCCCATCCCAGCCCTAGCGCGAGCACATACGCCCAAATATTGAACATGTTGAAGATGAACCAGCTCGGCTGGAAACGCGCGAACACCCGTATAGGCTCGCCGTTCTCGCGGGCAACGGGATGCCGGCCCTCGTCGACGGATGCGTCCTCCTGCTTCCGCTGCTCAGCAGCGACCCCCTCGCACGAAGCATCGAGGTCGTCCGTGTCCATCGCCGCGGTGAGCAGCTCGGTCTGCAGCGCGAGAGCATCGTCAACGCTCAGCGCGTCGAGGGATAACGCGGACTCTCCAGCGGCAGCCTGCTGGCCCGCCCCGATATTGATGACCCGCATCCGGGCCGTTCGATGTCGCAGCTTGGCTTCGATATCGACGCTGCGAATCCGATCGCGCTGGATGAAGCGGTGCCGTCGCAGGACGACACCGGTTTTCAGCTCCACGTGCGTCGGTGTGATCCTGAAGCGCGTAAATATCCAGCGCACAACATCGAGGATCGCACCGATGACGCCGAAGATCGCAAGGCCGATCAGCGGCCAGATCTGCCCGCCGGAGTCGACGTCGAACAGCCAAACGGCGACCAGCGCGGGCAGGAGGGAGAGGATGCTGATCACGAGATCCACCCAGATGATGCGCGGGCTCAGCCGCAGCCAGGCCGGGAGACCGGCGGTTTCGCTCGTGGGCTCGTGTCGGTCGCTCACGATCACGTCGCATCACCGGGCGTCTGCTCGGTGATCTCGGTCAACTCATCGGCGAGACGCGCTGCCGTCGTCCGGTCGAGGCCGCCGATGTCGATAGCGCCGTACGAGGATGCGGTCGTAACGCGTAGCGTAGCCAGCCCCAGCATCTGCTCGATCGGCCCGCTCCGTGCATCGACGGTCTGCACTCTCGACAGGGGCGCCGCGCGCCATTCGCGCACGAGCCATCCGCTGCGGCCGTAGACCGCACTCGAGGTGGTCTCCCATCGGTGCACCCGGTAGCGCAGCAGGGGTTCGAGTACGACTCCGACCACCAGCAGCAGTGCTGCGGCGCACACGGCCAGGACGAGCCACGGCCGTGCTGATTCCCACAGCACATACGCGACGATGGTCGCGGCCAGGACCGGTACGGCCAGCACGAGCGACTGCAGCATCCACCAGAGGATTGCCCGCCGCTGTACTCTGTTCGCCGGAGGGCGCAACGTCAGCGCTGCGGAATCCGATTCCTCCTGCGAGGACGTCTCGTCGGCTACGGCGTCAGAAGGGCTCGAGTAACGGATTGCGTCGTTCACGCCTCCACACTAGAAACCGCAGCGGGCGCCGAGGAGGTGCCAGAAGTCATGAATCGGGAGCCCAGCCACCGCCCCGCAGCCCCTTGTAGACTGAGTGCGCCTTTGCCCGGCACCACACGCACAGGAAGCCCAGCGATCGGACGATGACGACTCAGCAGAAGATTTTTCTCCTCGGCGGTGGCGGTGTGCCGAACTACGGTGATGAACTGATCATTCACTCGTGGCTCAAGTGGTACGCGAGAGACCTCGGTCTTCCCGGCAGGTCGATAACGGTATCCGGCAGCCACCGGACGGTACTCCAGAAGCTCTTCGGCGATGCGTACCCGGGCGTGAAGTTCTCGCAGCGGGTGCGCGAGGCGCGCTGGCGCCCGGAAACGACGTTCTACGAGTCGGTTTCGCACGGCTACGGCTACCTGTCCGAGCCGGAGCACGCCGACTCGCCCCTGCACCGGGAGCTGCGCGGAACCACCGTGTTCCACCTGCACGGCGGCGGGTATTTGAACTCGAAGTGGCCCACGCACGGCTTCATGCTCGGCATCGCGCTGTGGGCGAAAGAGAACCTGGGATGCCGACTCGTCGGAACCGGGCTCGGGCTGGGGCCTATGCAGGGGCCGGATGCGGATGAAGAAGTGACGGCGCGGGCTTTCCGCGCGTTCGACATCCTCGAGGTGCGCGATGAGTGGTCTTTCGACTTCCTCAAGAATCACGACCTGCACGATGACCCTGTTTTCGGCTACGATGACGCCTTCCTGCAGCCTCTGCATCCCGCGAGGAGGCACGGCTCCACCCTGCACCTTTCGCTGCGTCACGACGAAGCGGGGGCGAAGATTTCCCGGTGGATCCCGCAGCGTTTCGTCGAGTCGTTCGAACACCACGTGTTCTGGAGCTGCACGGGTCAGGATGCCGGCGCGTTCGTCGCTCTCTCGAAACGATTCCCGTTCTTCGAGCTGGCGGGCAACCGTGAACTCCTGTTCGACCTACCCGTCTCGAAGCGCGACTTCATGATCGCGCAGCGGTTCCACCCGCACCTGGTCGGTGCACGGCTGGACATGCAGGGCATGTTCCGCACCGGCTCCGACTACTACGACATCAAGCACAGGCTCGTGACGGATCTCGGATCACCATTTGTGCTCGGCGACCTAGAGGATCTCAAGAAGGCGCCCATTGCATGGGAGCCTTCGAAAATGGCACTGAAATCTGCTGACTACGTGGCCGATAAACGGCAGCTGGCATCGCGCATCCTCCCGGGAGTGGGGTTTGCGACGTCGCCGAACGCGGTTCAGCTCGCGGGCCACTCGCTGGGGCAGCTCGGCCGGCGCATCTTCAAGTCGTAAGCAGCGGGTGCCATGCGCCCCGTTGCTTTGAGTTCTCGTTCGCCGGTGGGTGCCACGCCCGGTTCTCGCCCGGGTCGCAATAAGCGCCGCTCTGCAGGGAGGTGTTCATGCCGTGCCCTCACGGGAATAGAGTCAGTGTCTGTGCGTTTACATATTTAAGATTTGAAGTAATGCGCTAGACTCGCAGAGCAACAAGGAGGCAATCATGAGCAGCATGCAGTTCGGAATCTTCTCCGTCAGCGACATCACACCAGACCCGACAACCGGCAAGGCACCGACCGAGAACGAGCGCATCCGCGCGTGGAACGCCATGGCGAAGAAAGCCGACGAGGTCGGCCTCGACGTCTTCGCGATCGGCGAGCACCACAACCCGCCGTTCTTCTCGTCGAGCCCCACGACAACACTCGCGTACATCGCAGCGCAGACGAAGAACATCCTGCTCTCGACCGCGACGACGCTCATCACGACCAACGATCCCGTGAAGATCGCAGAGGACTACGCGATGCTGCAGCACCTTTCGGAGGGCCGCATGGACCTCACACTCGGTCGCGGCAACACGGGCCCCGTGTATCCGTGGTTCGGCTACGACATTCGCGATGGCATCGCGCTGGCAATCGAGCACTACGACCTCTTGCGCAAGCTCTGGACAGAAGATGTCGTGAACTGGACGGGCAAGCACCGTACACCGCTGACCGGTTTCACGTCGACGCCGCGGCCG
Source organism: uncultured Agrococcus sp. (assembly GCF_945915485.1). GTDB lineage: Bacteria > Actinomycetota > Actinomycetes > Actinomycetales > Microbacteriaceae > Agrococcus. The sequence goes on along the minus strand of NZ_CAMEFJ010000011.1, from coordinate 2,669 downwards.
CTCGACGGCATCCCTCCCTTCGTCTGGCACGGCTCCATCCGCAGCCCGCAGATCGCGGAGCAGGCCGCCTACTACGGCGACGGATTCCTGCACAACAACATCTTCTGGAACAAGGAGCACACCGAACAGATGGTGCAGCTCTACCGCCGCCGCTTCGCCCACTACGGGCACGGCGAACCGGAAGAAGCGATCGTCGGGCTCGGTGGTCAGGTGTTCATGGCCGAAACCGAGCAGAAGGCAAAGGACTTCTTCAGGCCGTACTTCGACAACGCACCCGTCTACGGGGGCGGCGCGAGCCTCGAGGACTTCTCCGAGCTCACGCCACTCACGGTCGGCACTCCCGAAATGGTCATCGACCGTACACTCTCGTTCCGCGAGTGGGCGGGCGACTACCAGCGCCAGATGTTCCTGATGGACCACGCCGGACTCCCGCTGGATGTCGTGCTCGAGCAGATCGAGATCCTCGGAACAGAAGTCGTTCCCGTTCTGCGCAAGGAGTTCGACAGGATGCGCGCTCCCGGTGTACCGGATGCCCCGACCCACGCGGCTCGCGTCGCAGCCAGTCGCGCCGACGGGAGTGTCGAATCGAGCGCACAGCCCGCCGCGCGCGATGATGTGGACACCGGTGCGGCCATCGCCAAGCAAGACGGAGAGTAGGTTGACAGTCATGGAGACGAAGCGAATCACCGTTGTCGCCGCCGGCCTCAGCGAACCATCATCGACGCGCATGCTCGCCGACCGTCTCGCGGAAGCCACGGAGGGAGCCCTGCTCGAGCACGAGGTCGCCGCCGAGATCACGGTCGTAGAACTGCGCACGCTCGCGGTCGACATCGCGAGTATGATGGTCACTCGCGTCGAGACCGCCGCTGTGCAGGAAGCGATCAAACAGGTCGTTGAAGCGGACGCGATCATCGCGGTCACGCCGACGTTCACGATGTCGTATTCCGGGCTGTTCAAGTCGTTCTTCGATCTTGTAGACAAGGACGCCCTCACCGGCGTTCCGGTTCTCCTCGGCGCGACCGGCGGAACGGCAAGGCACTCCATGGTGCTCGATACCGCGATGCGACCGCTCTTCGCCTACTTGAAGGCGGCCGTGATCCCGACCGGCGTGTATGCGGCGAGTGAGGAGTGGGCTACTTCGGGCCTGTCGAACAGGGTGCAGCGTGCCGGCCGCGAGCTGGCATCCGTCATCAGGAACCTCCCCCGGGCGCGCGCGACAGATCCGTTCGACCCCGAGGGCGCCGACTTCGAAACGTTCGATCAGCTGATCGGCAGATCATGAGCCGGGAGCAGACCCTGCGCGCCTGGCGGGCCTATATAGAGGGCTCGGGCAGGCTCATGAGCGAACTCGAACGCAGCATGAAGGTCGAGTGCGACATGGATATGGGCGACTTCAATGTCCTGCTCGTACTCTCGGAAGCTCCCGGCAAGAGGCTCAGGATGGGTGACCTCGCGCGCGAACTCTCGTTCGCGCCGGGGCGCCTGTCGTATCGCGCAGGGGTGCTGGAAAAGCGCGGCTGGATCACGAGAGGCACATCCGGCAACGACGGCAGGGTCGTGTGGGCGGAACTGACGGATGCCGGCTCACGGGCGCTGCGCAAGACGCGGCCCGTGCACGCGAGACTCGTTGACCGTCTGATGCTCGACTACCTGAGCGAAGAGGATGCAGCTGCGCTGCTGCGGATTTTTCCTCCGCTTGACGAAAGGTTACGAGATCTACACATTTAGGGTGTGTGCGATATCGGAATCTCCGATTGAATAGAGGGGTGATTCAGGACGCGGCGCTTCCAGAGCTTGCGCACCTGACCGACCCCGAAGGCGCCGCCGAAGCACTCGCGGCCTTCGGCTATTCGCCTCCCGTTCGCGTGCACGTCCTGTCGCACAGGAAGGGCAACCGTGCAGTGCTGCGGCTCGAACACGCCGACGGGGAAGTGTTCTGCAAACTCATGCACCCGGAGGTCGCCGGCCCGCTCGCGGAGCACCACCGGTTCCTGCGCAAAGCCGGGCTGCCCGTGCCGCGCGTCATCGGCTACACGGATGGCGGGGCGCTGTTCCTGACGACGAGCCACGGAACACCGGGGCCAGAGGCTGTCGTGCACTACGAGCCGGAAGTACTGCTCGATGCGATCGATGCCGTGCGAGACAGATTCAAGCACATCGGACTCAAGCAACCGGCACGCAGATCGATCGCGACGCGCATCGAATGGTTCCTCGAGCAGCTCATGCGGGCGCTGCCCGATCGAAGAAAGAGACTCGAAGAACTCAGCTTCGCCGTCGTTCCGACGAAGCACGCACCGACGTCCGAGGTCGTCGGCGTTCACGGCGACCTGCACATCGCGCAGCTCTTCTTCGAGAGCGGAGACGTTTCAGGGGTTATCGACGTCGACACTGCGGGCATCGGCGAACCCGACAACGATTCTGCGAATTTCATCGCCCACGCGATCGCCTCGGCGATCCTCAACGAGCGCGCTGGCAACGCGGATGCGGGGCAGGCGCTGGGGATGCTCGCGAACGCTGCCGACCGCCGCTGGATTCACACGACTAGAGCACGCGCACTGACGGCGGTGCACCTGCTCGGCCACGCGCAACGAGCGGTCGTCGGCGATCGGCCCGACCACGCGAGACAGTTGATCGACCTTGCCGAGCGAGCGGTGCAAGCTCGCGGGTAA
>NZ_CAMEFJ010000010.1 GCF_945915485.1 uncultured Agrococcus sp. | reverse complement strand
TCGTCGACATCGCGGCGCGGGGCAGGAGTCTCGGCGTGCACCTGATCCTGTGCACGCAGCGACCGGCGGATGCGGTGCGCGACGCACTCATGACGAACTGCGGTCTGCGCCTCTGCCTGCGGGTCAACGACGAACCGGATTCGGTCGCGGTCGTGGGTGCTCCCGACGCTGCGCACTTCGACCTCGCGCATCGCGGACGCTGCGCCGTGCGAATCTCCGGCAGCGCGCGCGTTATCGCGCAGACGGCACTCGCGGGCGAGCAGCACATCCGGCAGACCGTCCAACGTTCGCTCGCAGGACCGAAACCGCGGCATCCGTACCTGCCGCCGCTGCCGGAACGGATCACCCCGGAGAGCGTGACGGCGGTTGCGGAGGAAGGGTCGGTCATCTTCGCCTACGCCGACCGACCGGCCCTGCAGCGGCGCGACGCGATTCGCTGGCATCCGCGCAACGGCAGCGTATTCATCGTCGGTTCTTCGGCCAGCGGCAAGTCGACCGCGGCACGGCGCTTCTGCGATGCTGCAGGAGCGATGCTCATCGATGAGCTGGAGGCACTCGGGGACGCCCTCGACTCGACGCCGGATGCGAGAGTCATCGTCATCGACGACCTCGACATGCTGCTGATGCAGGCCGGTGACGAGCACGCGCACGACCTCTCCAGGGCGCTGCAGCAAAGGATGCGGGAGGCCGGCGCGGCCGGTGCCGCGTACGTACTCACGGCCAGAAGGGTCGGCGGCACCCTCACGACCATCGCCGCACTCGCTGAGCACACCGTCGTGATGCGAATGCCGACGAAGCAGGAACACCTGCTGGCGGGAGCGACGGCTCCCCACGTCCCCGAGTTGCCGGCCGGCGGCGGCTGGCTCGGCGACGACCGCGTGCAGTTCGTACTGCCGGCGGCAGATACGCCATCGGTCGCTGCGCACTACGTACCGCTGCCCGAAGGACCCCTCGCGGTGGTCGCCGGCAGGCCGGAACAGCTCCCCGGTGAGTTGAGGAAAGGGGTCGAGCCGGGGCACCAGGGCGACCTCATCGTCGGAACGCCTGCGCAGTGGGAGGGAGCCTGGGGCGCTCTCGATGCGGCGCTGGCCGAGCGACCCGTGGCACTGCTGGATACGGCAGATCGGCAGCTGCGTTCGCTCCTGAGAGGAGCTGTGCAACTGCCGATCTGCTCTGGGTCGGGGCGCTGGCTCGTTGAGAACGGCCGAGCATCCCGCTTGCGATTATGAAGTTGTCGCCTCGATGCGCCCGAGGGCGCCGAAGACGCCGTTAGGAGTTCAGGACGGTGGCGAAGGCCTCGTCGATGACGTCCATGCCCTCTTCCAGCTGCTCGTTCGTGATGATGAGCGAGGGGAGGAAGCGGAGGATGTTGCCGTCAGCGCCCGCGGTGAGAGCCATGACGCCGTTGCGTCCGGCCTCGGCAGCGAACGGTCCAGCCGCAACGGGCTCGCCGTCGGTGTCGACCAGCTCGACGCCGATCATGGCGCCGCGGCCGCGGACCTCTGCGATAACCGAGTACTTGTCCTTCATTTCGCTCAGGCGGCGAACGAGCGCCTCTTCGATGCGCTTGGCTTCGGAGCTGAGGTCGAGGGACTTCACCTGCTCGAGGACGGCGATCGCTGCTGCGCACGAGACGGGGTTGCCGCCGAACGTGCCGCCCACACCGTTGAGGTGCATAGCGTCCATGATCTCGGCGCGGCCGGTCACGGCTGCGAGCGGCATACCGCCCGCGATGCCCTTCGCGGTCAGAACGACGTCGGGAGTCCAGCCGAGCAGCTCCGAGGCGTACGTTGCACCGGTGCGGCTCACACCGGACTGAATCTCGTCGGCGATCATGACGACGCCGTTCTTCGTGCACCACTCCTGCATTGCGGCGAGGTAGCCGTCGGCGGGAACGATGAATCCGCCCTCGCCCTGGATGGGCTCGACGACGAGGCAGGCGAGGTCTTCGACACCCACGTGCTTCTCGAGGTACCACTGCGTGCGCTTCGCCGCAGCTGCCCCGTCGAGACCGTCGCGCAGCGGGTACGAGTTCGGAGCGTGGAAGACATCCGAGACGGTAGGACCCTGGCCGTTCGCGTAGGGAGCGATCTTGAAGTTCATCGTGCCGGTGAGTGCGGTACGGCCGTGATAGCCGTGGTCGAGGACGGCGACGCCGCGCCGACCCGTGTACTTGCGCGCGAACTTGACGCCGTTCTCGACGGCTTCGGCTCCCGAGTTGACGAAGATCGTCTTCTTCTTGTGGTCGCCCGGGGTGAGCTCGTTGAGCAGCTCGGCGGCGCGAACGTAGGGCTCGTAGGGCGTCTGTCCGACCAGCGAGTGGGTCAGACGGCCGACCTGCTCGCGCACTGCGGCGACGACGGCTTCGTTCGTGTGACCGATCGTGGTCACACCGATGCCGCAGCCGAGGTCGATGAACGTGTTGCCGTCAACGTCGGTGAAGGTGGCCCCATTGGCCGACTCGATGAAGACGGGCAGGTTCGAAGGAATAGCGGTCGACACTGCCTCGGCCTTGCGCTCGAGCATCTGCTTGCTCTTCGGGCCGGGGATCTCCGTGACGACCGAACGGACGGTGGTTTGTGCGGTGTCAGTCATACGTCAGACTGTACATGCTGGAACGTTCCGGCACTAGTCGAACACACGAGATTCTTCTGCCGGGTTTTCCCGCATCCTCCTCGTCCGCTGGGCGAAAAAGTCGGTCTTTGGCAGCGGCCGGGCCCCTCTGCGGCGTCGGCGCCGATGTTGTGGCCCTCCGAGTAGGAATTGAGGAGAGGACCGAAAGGGATGGCCGAGCACGGCGGCTACGCTTGTGACGTGCTCACGCAACACGATTTCGCCGTCACTGTCGAATGGACAGGGTCCCGCGGTCTCGGCACGACCGGCTACCGCGACTTCGACAGGGAGCACATGATTCGAGTCGATGGCCTCCCCACGATCTCGGCTTCTGCCGACAGGGCGTTTCACGGAGATGCCTCCAAGCACAACCCCGAGCAATTGCTGCTTGCGGCGCTGAGCGGCTGTCACATGATGAGCTACCTCTTCCACGCGGTGCGCAACGGGTTCGTCGTCACCGGCTACGAGGACGACGCGAGCGCCGTGCTCAAGCGCGAGGGCACGGGTGGAAAACTCGTGAGCGCAACGCTACGGCCTCACGTGCGCCTCGCCACGGGAGACGAGGCAACGGCGATGCGCGTGCATGACGACGCGCATCGCGACTGCTTCATCGCGAACAGCATCGCGTTTCCCGTCTCGATCGAACCGACCGTGGTGCGAGAAGCATCATGACCCGCCGCATCCTGATCCTCGGGTTGACCGGCTCGTTAGGCACGCAGGCGCTCGACGTCGTCGAAACTGCGGCGGAGGCGGTTGCCTCGCACTCCGGGTTCGATCTCAGCCTGGCGGGAGCTGCAGCGGCAGACCACTGGGCGAGGGAGAAAGCCGCCGCGATCATCCGCGCTCGTACCTGAGTGCGTTCTGCGGCCGCGAATCGCGCACGCGTGAGCGCGCCTTCCCGGCTCTGTCGCGGGTGCTCGCTACCCTGACCGCATGGCCTCACCCACCAAACAGAACGCGAAGGGCAAATCGCGCTCCAATCAGGACACCGCCGCCACCAAGGTGCTGTTCGACGATCAGCGCCCGAACGTACTCGTGCGCGCCTGGATGGGGCTCGCGCACACGACGGGAGCCGGCGCCAGGCTGTTCGGTCGTGAACAGCTCGCAAAGGAGGAGCGCCGCGACGGGGTTCCCTTCTTCTTGACGCTGCTTGCCGTCGCGGGAGCGGTCGTCGAGTGGTTCCTGCCAACGAACAGCGTCGCGATCGCCATCAGCAACTTCACGATCGGCGGCCTGTTCGGTCAGGTCGCGATCGCGCTCCCCGTCGTGTTCTTCCTGTTGGCGCTCTGGATGTTCCGGCATCCGGCGTCCGTCAACGACAACGGCCGCGTCGGTGTCGGCCTCACGATCTTCCTCGTTTCGATAGCCGCCGTCTGCCACGCGATGCTGGGCTCACCGGATGCGGCAGAGGGGATGCCGGTGCTCGCGCAGGCGGGTGGCGTGCTCGGGTGGGTCGTCGGAGCGCCGCTCGTCGCGCTCACGACCGTCGTCGGCGCCACGATCATCGGCATACTGCTCGCCCTCGTCTCGGTGCTCATCATCACGGGAACCGCGCCGACCCGGATTCCCGAACGACTCGGCGACCTCTACCGCTACCTGTTCGGTCTTCAGCGGCTCAGCGACGAGGAGAAGGAGGAGGCCCGCGAGCAGCGGGCTCGCGAGCGAGAGGAACGACGCTCGGGAGTCGCGGGCGAAGAAGACTCGGGCGATGAGAATCTGCCGTTCTGGCGTCGCAACAAGACCGGTCGCGAAGTCGACCCCGCGTACGACAGTCCCATGCTGCGCTCGGAAGACACGTCCGTGCTCGATCGGCCGGATGCCGGCGATATCGTCGACAACACGAAAGACCCGGACGCCTCGTTCGATCCTTTCGAGCAGTTCGCGGAGGGCGATGACGATTACGCGACCGAGGTGCTCGGCGACCTCGAGGCGGCAGAACGCGCGGTAGAGCGCGTAACGGGCGAGACGCCGACGCTGCCGGACGCCGAGCCGGGCATCGCGGCCGACGCTGCGAAACCGTTGCCTGATCGCCCATACCGTCTGCCGTCGATCGGCGAGCTGTCGCAGGGGGATCCGCCCAAGGGCCGCACGCAGGTCAACGAGGACATGGTGAGCGCTATCACGCAGGTGCTCGACAACTTCAAGGTCGACGCGAAGGTCACGGGTTTCTCGCGCGGCCCGACCGTAACACGCTACGAAGTTGAGGTGGCCCCTGGCGTGAAGGTCGAGCGCGTGACCGCGCTCTCGAAGAACCTCTCCTACGCCGTCGCCTCGAACGAAGTGCGCATCCTCTCGCCCATTCCCGGCAAGAGCGCCATCGGTATCGAGATCCCGAACAGCGATCGCGAGACCGTCAAACTTGGCGATGTGCTGCGGTCGAAAGCTGCGGTGCAGTCGAAGCACCCTATGACGATCGGCATCGGCAAAGACGTCGAGGGCGGCTTCGTCGTCGCGAACCTCGCGAAGATGCCGCACCTGCTCGTCGCCGGTTCGACGGGGTCCGGTAAGTCGTCCTTCGTGAACTCGATGATCACGTCTCTGCTCATGCGGTCTTCTCCCTCCGATGTGCGGATGGTCCTCGTCGACCCGAAGCGCGTCGAGCTCACGGGGTACCAGGGTGTTCCCCATCTCATCACCCCCATCATTACGGACGCCAAGAAGGCTGCTGAGGCGCTGCAGTGGGTCGTCAAGGAGATGGACATGCGCTACGACGACCTCGCGTCGTTCGGGTTCAAGCACATCGACGACTTCAACAAGGCCGTACGAGCCGACGAGGTGAAGGTTCCGGCAGGCAGCGAGCGAACGCTCAAGCCGTATCCGTACCTGCTCGTCGTCGTCGATGAGCTCGCGGACCTCATGATGGTCGCTCCTCGCGATGTCGAAGATTCCATCGTTCGTATCACGCAGCTAGCGCGTGCAGCGGGTATCCACCTCGTGCTGGCGACGCAACGACCGAGCGTCGACGTCGTGACCGGGTTGATCAAGGCGAACGTGCCGAGCCGCTTCGCATTCGCGGTTTCGAGCGTGACCGACTCGCGCGTCATCCTCGATTCCTCCGGAGCGGAGAAACTGATCGGTCAGGGCGACGGGCTCTTCCTGCCGATGGGTGCTTCGAAGTCGATCCGTGTGCAGGGTGCGTGGGTCGACGAGGTCGAGATCCACAGGGTCGTGCAGCACGTCACGGGCCAAGCGCAGCCGGAATACCGCGAAGACGTGCAGCAGGTGACGCAGAAGCGGGAGATCGATGCCGACATCGGCGATGATCTCGAGGATCTTCTGGCCGCAGCGGAGCTCGTCGTCACAACGCAGTTCGGGTCGACCTCGATGCTGCAGCGCAAGCTTCGTGTGGGTTTCGCGAAGGCGGGCCGCCTCATGGACCTCTTGGAGTCGCGCGAGATCGTCGGCCCTTCGGAGGGCTCGAAGGCGCGGGATGTCCTCGTCATACCCGAAGATCTGCCGCGAGTGCTCGCGCAGTTGCGCGGGGACGAACCACCGGCAGCGCCGTCGGAGAGCTCGCGACCCTACGAGGATCCGCTCGATGAGACCGGGCTCGAGGTCGTCGACGGCGAGTCGGATGAAGACGCTTGGGGATTAACCGACCGGGATCGGTAGCCTGGGTGCATGAGCATGCTGAGGCCCTGGCGAGGTCGTGTATGGGCCAGGGGTGAGTCACCCGCGTCGGTCGCAAGCGTCCCGAATCTGATCTCGGTAGCGCGCATCCTGCTGACGCCGGTGTTCATCGTCATCCTGCTGGCCGATGACGGTCGGCTCGGGCTCGAACGGACCATCGCGGCCGCTCTGTTCATCGCGCTGATCGCGACCGACTTCGTCGACGGGCAGATCGCGCGCGGTCGCAATCTCGTGACGGACTTCGGGAAGCTGATCGACCCGATAGCCGACAAGTTCATAACCGGCAGCGGGTTCTTCATGCTGGCGGTGCTGGGGGAGCTGCCCTGGTTCGTCGTCGTCGTGATTCTGCTGCGCGAGTGGGGCATTACGCTGCACCGGCTCGTCGTGTCTGATCGCGTCGTGATCCCCGCATCCTTCTCCGGCAAGGCGAAGACCTTCGCGCAGGCGATCGCGCTCTCGATGGCGCTTGTTCCGCTGTGGTTGTGGCTGGGAGACTGGGTGCACTGGGCGAATATCCTCGCGATGTCGGTCGCGTTCCTGCTGACACTGTGGTCGGGTCTGGAGTACGTGTGGCACTGGATTCGGGCAAGCAGGGCTGAGAGGAACAGCGGATGACATCGACACCGAAGCTCGCGAAGAGGATCATCAGGGACGCCCGCCGTCGCGGACTGACGATCGCAATCGCCGAATCCCTCACAGGGGGTAAAGTTGCGAGCGCCCTGATCGGTGTGCCGCGCGCATCCACTGTTGTGCGGCTCGGCGTCGTCGCCTATGCGACCGAGATGAAGCGACGTGTTCTGAACGTCGATGGCGAGTTGCTCGACAAGCGGGGTTCCGTGCATCCGAAAGTCGCCAAGCAGATGGCGAGCGGGGTTCGAAAGCTCGCGGCGATCGGGCGTGATTCGGCGACGATCGGTGTCGGCACGACGGGTGTTGCCGGCCCGGATGTGCAGGACGGCCACGACGTCGGCACGGTGTTCATCTCGGTTGCGTTCAAAGGCGAGGCGACGATAACGCGCGACTATCGCTTCGAAGGCAATAGGCGCAGCATCCGGGATGCAGCAACGCACGCTGCTCTTGAGCTCATCGCGGAGGCTCTCAGCGAATACAAAGACTAAGCAGGCAATCTTCTGGAATAACCAGGGTTGAGTCGACGTTAGTCAAGTTATACGGGTCACGCGGGAGTTCGGCATCAACCGGATTCACGGCCACGAGTGGTTGCTCGCAGCCGGATGCGTGGCCTGGTCAAGCCCACGGTAGAATGGGTGAAGCAAGGGAGAACAAGGGGGAACCCGCAAGTGCTGTTGAGACAAGAAATCGGCGACGTCCTTCGGGATGTACGTCTGCAGCGTGGCTTCACGCTGCGGCAGGTAGCTCAGCGTGCATCCGTCGCGCTCGGCTACCTCAGCGAGGTGGAACGGGGCCAGAAGGAAGCCTCGAGCGAGATCCTCGCATCGGTTGCGGAAGCGCTCGATGTTCCGCTTTCGAAGATTCTGCGTGAGGTGGGGGATCGACTCGCAGTATTCGAAGGTGTGTACCACATGGGTGCTCTCGATGCGCTGCCGGCCAATGTTCCGGACGTGCTGCCGGAAGAACTGGTAGCGGAATTCGGTCAGGTCTCGCGATAACAACTATTGACAGCGGCGGTGAGGTGAGCCCTCACCGCCGCTGAACGTTTACGGAGGTAACGTGCGCAGAGCGGAGTTCATGCGTGCAGTGGAGGCGGAGTTCGGTGGTCTCGGAGCGGTGTTGCTTGAAGATCAGTCCCTTGCTGCATTGAACGGCGAGACGGCGCGCGCCGCCCTGGACGCGGGCGCACCTCCACGGAGGGTGTGGGAGGCGCTCTGCGCGGCGAACGATGTTCCGCCCGAGCGGCGCAGCGGGACACGATTGCTGCCGCCCGACGGTGCCTGAAGCACTTGCGGTGCTCATGAACGGCGCGACGGCTTGCGCGACACGCCGCACTGCAATCGAAACTTCGTTCTACTTCTCGTACGCTGGTCAAGTCGGTGTGCACAGGCCGAATCTGTCCACAACGGGCCGGTTTCGCAAAGTGTGTGTCGGCGGTCGACACTAACGTTTCGGTCAATACGGGAAGGACATCAAATGTCATCTGACAAGAACCGAGAGAAGGCTCTCGAAACAGCACTCGCCCACATCGACCGACAGTTCGGCAAGGGCACCGTTATGCGGCTCGGCTCCGAGGAGCGCGCACCGGTCGAGGTCATTCCGACCGGCTCGGTCGCGCTCGACGCGGCACTCGGTGTAGGTGGGTTGCCCCGCGGCCGCATCATCGAAATCTACGGACCGGAGTCGTCCGGTAAAACGACGCTGACGCTGCACGCGATCGCGAACGCGCAGCGGAATGGTGGCATCGCGGCGTTCATCGACGCAGAGCACGCCCTCGACCCGGTCTATGCTGCCAAGCTCGGTGTCGACATCGACGCTCTTCTGGTGTCGCAGCCCGACAACGGTGAACAGGCACTCGAAATCGCTGACATGCTGATCCGCTCGGGTTCCGTCGACCTCGTGGTCGTCGACTCGGTGGCGGCGCTTGTTCCCCGTGCTGAGATCGAAGGCGAAATGGGAGACAGCCACGTGGGTCTGCAGGCGCGACTCATGTCGCAGGCGCTGCGAAAGATCACCGGAGGGCTGCACCAGACGCAGACGACAGCGATCTTCATCAACCAGCTGCGCGAGAAGATCGGCGTGTTCTTCGGCAGCCCCGAGACCACCTCGGGTGGCAAGGCGCTGAAGTTCTACGCCTCCGTCCGCCTCGACATCCGGCGTATTGAAACGTTGAAGGACGGCGGCGATGCAGTCGGCAACCGAACTCGCGTCAAGGTCGTGAAGAACAAGATGGCACCGCCGTTCAAGCAGGCCGAATTCGACATTCTCTACGGTCAGGGGATCTCCCGCGAGGGCAGCCTGATCGACTACGGCGTTGACAAGGGCTTCGTGAAGAAGTCGGGCGCCTGGTACACCTACGACGGAGACCAGCTCGGGCAGGGTAAGGAGAACGCGCGCAGATTCCTGCAGCAGAACCCGGATATCGCCGACGAGATCGAGAAGAAGATTCTCGTGAGCCTTGGCATAGTAGAAGGCCCGGACGGAGCTGAGGCAGAGCAGCAGGTCGATTCACTCGACGACCGTCGAGCGGCCGGCGCGTAAGGCGTCAGCGGCAGGCGACGACGTGAATTTCGAAGTCACGCCGATGTTCTCGGCGCCTCCTTCGTCCGACGGGGAGAGCGAGAGCGAGGAGGCGACCGAGGCGTACGAGATCGCGCTCAGGGTGCTCGCCTCCCGCGCGATGTCCTCCGGCAAACTCCGGGAGCGGTTGATGCAGCGCGACGTCGAACGGAGCGTTGCGGATGCAGTGGTGCAGCGCGTTATCGATGCAGGATACCTGAACGATCAAGACTTCGCTGCGAGCGCGATCGAGCGCTTGCGCACCCGTAAGAAACTCGGCGACGGCGCACTGCGACAGGAACTCGTCAAGCTCGGTGTTCGGTCTGCCGACGCGGAGGAAGCGCTGCGCGAGCATGCAGCCGACGACGAAACCGATTTGGCACTCGCGGCTGCGCGCGAACGAGCGCCTCGGCTGCGGTCGCTCGACAGGCAAACCGCTGAGCGCCGGCTGCTCGGATTCCTGCAGCGTCGGGGGCACGGAGGCAGCACTGCATCACGCGCTGTCAAGACTGCGCTGGACGAAGTATCCGGCCCTCGGCATCGTGTCTCGTTCGAGTAGCACGCGCAGCCGACGTGGTCACCGCAAATCTTCAGAAAACTCCCATGATTCGGGCATAGCGTGACATCTATGAAGATTCGCAACCGTTTTCTTGCTCTTGCAGCACTGCTCGGCGCGTCCACGCTCGCGCTCTCCGGCTGCGTCATCCCCTTCGGCGGCGATGACGACCAGCCCAACGACGACCAGAACACGACTCAGAACGACGACAGTCAGAACGACGACTCGCAGTCGGACGACAGTCAGGACGATGGTCCCGACGCTTCGTCTTTCGATCTCGCTGACACGGAGTGGAGCGGCACCATCGACGGCAGTGACGTCGAACTGCTGTTCAATTCCGACGGCACGATCGACTTCATCGACTACGGTGGTCAGGGCTCGATCGATCACCCGAACGACACGTGGTCGGTCAACGGCACCGAGGTGACGATGTCACTTGCTTTCGAGGACGGGTCCGGTAACGAGACCATTATCGATCTCACCGGTGAACTCAACCCGGAGTCGCTCGAGTTGAGCGGTGGCGGCATGAGCGCCTCGCTCACCATAATGTGATTCACGCGGAACAGCACCGGCACCGCCCGCACCTTCGGGTGCGGGCGGTGCTTGCTGTCTGCGCATCCGCGGCCGTGGTCTTCGTCGCGGGCTGCGCGCAAGCGAATGACGAGGAGCCTTCCGCGTCAGAAGTTGCGGATCCATCACCCACGTACGAATCGCTCGAGGGCACCCAGTGGGAGGGCTCGTTGGACGGCAACTCGCTGCAGCTCGAGTTCGAAGATGACGGCACGGTCCTTGTGCTCGCCTACAACGGGCTCGGACCCTTCGATTCCGAGAACGATGTCTGGCAGCAGGAGGGCGAAACGCTCACTGTGACGCTTACCGGGCTCTTCGTCGACGGTGAGGACCAGGTGACGCTCGATGTCACCGTGAGCGGTGTCGTCGACAGCGCCGCACTCACGCTGGAGGGGGAGTACACGAGCGGATCCGGCGCGGTCATGGAGCTGACGCCGCTCGCGGTATCCTGAACCCCATGCCCGTAACCAGTTCGCGCACCTATGAAGTAAAGACGTTCGGCTGCCAGATGAACGTGCATGACTCTGAGCGCATGCGCGGTTCACTGGAGAACGCCGGATACGTGCAGTCTCTCGACGGTCGCCCAGACGTTATGGTGATCAACACCTGCGCTGTACGCGAGAACGCCGCCGACAAGCTGTACGGAACGCTCGGCCACCTTGCGCAGACGAAGCGCGAGCGTGATGGCTTCCAGATCGCGGTCGGGGGATGCCTTGCGCAGAAGGACCGCGACGGGATCGTCGATCGCGCCCCCTGGGTCGACGTGGTGTTCGGAACCCACAACATGGGCGCACTGCCAACGCTGCTCGAGCGGGCCCGGCACAATGACGAAGCACAGGTCGAGATCCTCGAGTCGCTCGAGATGTTCCCTTCGACGCTGCCGACGAAGCGCGAATCGACGCACTCCGGCTGGGTTTCGATCTCGGTCGGCTGCAACAACACGTGCACGTTCTGCATCGTGCCTTCGCTGCGAGGCAAGGAGAAGGACCGTCGCCCCGGCGAGATCCTCGCCGAGATCGAGGCGCTCGTCGCCGATGGCGCTGTCGAAGTGACACTGCTGGGACAGAACGTCAACACCTACGGTGTCTCCTTCGGCGATCGGCACGCATTCGGAAAGCTGCTCCGTGCAGCGGGGGCCATCGACGGTCTCGAGCGAATCCGCTTCACGAGCCCGCATCCCGCCGCGTTCACGGACGATGTCATAGCCGCGATGGCCGAGACCGAGGCGGTCATGCCGCAGCTGCACATGCCGCTGCAGTCGGGCTCGGACCGAATTCTGCGCGCAATGCGTCGTTCGTATCGCTCTGCTCGCTTCCTCGGCATCCTCGATCGTGTGCGTGAACGCATCCCGAACGCAGCCATCACGACGGACATCATCGTCGGCTTTCCTGGCGAGACGGAAGAAGATTTCGCCGAGACGCTGCGCGTCGTCGAGGCTTCTCGCTTCTCGAGCGCGTTCACGTTCCAGTATTCGATCCGCCCCGGCACTCCCGCAGCAACGATGCCGGATCAGATCCCCAAGGAAGTCGTGCAGGAGCGCTTCGAGCGCCTTGTCGAGCTGCAGGACCGCATCTCTTACGAGGAGAATCAGCGGCAGGTAGGGCGCACCGTGGAGGTGCTGGTCTCGGCAGGCGAGGGCAGGAAGAGCGCCGAAACGAACCGGCTCTCGGGCAGGGCGGAGGACGGTCGGCTCGTGCACTTCCGTGTGGAAGAAGAAGCGGAGCCGCGACCGGGCGATTTCGTCACCGTTCGCCTCACCGACGCGGCTTCGTTCCACTTGCTGGCAGATGACGGCGATGTTCGTGTTCGCCGCTCACGCGCAGGCGACGCGTGGGATCGCGCCCAGGCCGACTCCTGCGGAGTGCCGACCCCCGGCGCAGCAAGCGCCACGAGGGGGCCCGTACCGCTCGGTATTCCTGTTCGTCGGGCGGGATAGCGCAGTGTTGCTCGCCGTCGTCGGCGCAACCGGCGTCGGGAAAAGCGAGTTCGCGCTCGACGCCGTCCAAGCGCTGCGCGAGCGAGGCATCGCCGCCGAGATCGTCAACGCCGACGCCCTGCAGCTCTACAGGGGCATGGATATCGCAACGGCCAAGCTCAGCGAGGCGGAGCGGCGCGGAGTTCCGCACCACATGCTCGACGTGCTAGAGGTCACGGAGGCGTCGACGGTCGCGGGCTATCAGGCAGTGACGGAGCCGTTGATCGGGAGGCTAGAACGCGACGGAGTATGGCCGATAATCGTCGGCGGGAGCGGGCTCTACGTCAGCGCTGTGCTCTTCGGCTTCTCGTTTCCGGCGAGAGATCCCGCGCTGCGTACTCGGCTCGAGCGGGAGCTCGAGGAGCAGGGGGCGGATGCACTGCACGAGCGGTTGCGCGAGCTCGACCCGCAGGCGGCAGCCGACATCGACAGGGCGAACGGACGGCGTATCGTCCGCGCCATCGAAGCCGTCACCGTGACGGGGGAGCCGTTCCGAGCATCCCTGCCAAGCGCAGAACCGGTGCGACCGACGCGCATCGCGCATCTGCGAGCGGAGCGTGCCGAGCTCGTCGAACGACTCGATCGACGAGTCGACGGGTTCTGGCAATCGGGCCTGCTCGAAGAGGTTCGGATGCTCCTCGACAGGGGTCTGGACCGGGGAACAACTGCTAGGCAGGCCATCGGCTATGCGCAAGCGCTCCAGCAGCTTCGCGGTGAACTCACGCAGGCCGAAGCGGTGGAGGCCACCAAGCTCGCAACCAGGAAGTACGCACGCCGGCAGGTGTCGTGGTTCAAGCGCTACACCGCCGATGAGCCCGCTCCGGATGGTGCCCGCGCCTGGATCGCATCGATCCTCGGCTGAACGAGGTGCACATCCAGTTCTGGCAGTGAGTGCCTCGGCTGCCCCGTAGGCTGGTGGTATGCGTTTGCAGTTCACGAAGGGTCACGGCACGGGGAACGATTTCGTTCTCTTCACCGACGCCGACCGCGAGGTCGATCTGACCGAGGAGCGCGTCAGGGCGCTCACCGACCGGCATGTCGGTGTGGGCGGCGACGGCGTTATCCGCGCGGTCAGGGCCGACGGGATTGCAGAGGTTCGTGGGCAGGACGCCGAGTGGTTCATGGACTATCGCAACGGCGACGGTTCTATCGCCGAGATGTGCGGCAATGGAGTTCGCGTTTTCGCGCACTATCTGCTCGCCGAGGGTCTTGCGGAGCCGGACGCCGAGGGGATGCTCCCCATCGCAACGCGCGCTGGGCTCAAGCCGGTGCGCGTGCTCGGGAAGGGGCGCTACGAAGTTTCGATGGGCGAGTTCACGATCGCGGAGAACGAGACGCTCGTGACCGCAGAGGGCATCGACGTGGCCCGACCGGCGCTGAGCGTCGATGTCGGAAACCCGCACCGCGTCGTCGCTCTCGCAACCGAAGCGGAGCTGGAAGCACTCGATCTCAACCGAGCGCCCGGGCTCGATCCCGCCGCCGACCACGGCGCCAACGTCGAGTTCGTCGTTCCGGGGGCGGTGACGTCCGGCCGCGGTTCGATCGTCATGCGAGTGCACGAGCGAGGTGTCGGTGAGACGCAGTCGTGCGGCACGGGAGCTGTGGCAGCTGCGATGGCGACGCGCCACTGGATCGGTGAGGACGCTCCCGACGCGTGGCTCGTCCGGGTGCCGGGAGGGGAACTCGACGTTACGGCCTCCGGCACTACGGCAACGCTGGCGGGCCCGGCAGAGCTGGTATTCTCCTCCGACATCGACCTGCCGTAGCGGGGAATCGTGCCGGGTATCCATCATGTGGAGGTCTGGGTCTTCGATCTGCAGTGTGAGTTGTCGGAGTGGGGCTGGCTATTGCGGCGACTCGACTTTTCCACCGAGCAGGAGTGGGCCACCGGCCAATCGTGGGCGGCCGAAGGCGTGTATCTCACGTTGACGACATTACCGAACGTCACGGGGTCCGAGCACGATCGTCGTGGTGTCGGCGTCAATCACATCGCGTTCAAGGCCGGAACCGCCGCGGAAGTTGATGCGATCATGGCGGAGGCACGCGAACACGGGTGGAATCAGCTCTACCGGGATCGGTACCCGCACGCGGGAGGGCCGGCGCACTACGCGGGATGGCTGGAGAACTCGACCGGGTTCAAAGCCGAGATCGTCGCCGACGCCTTCACACCCTGACACGCACCGCAGTCGGGCACACTTCTCGGTCTATGGGTGGGATGAGAGCGCTATATGGGCGTGTCGCCATGCATAGACCGAGAAGTGTGACAGCTGTCGGTTCAGGGCTGGCCGGGTTATGCGTGTTCGTCTGTGCGCGTCACCCGCAGCACACGGAAGGTCTTCTTCGATGTGGCACGCTCCGCATCCAGGCCGGGCTGCTGGTTCAGCCACCGCAGCAGCGAATCGGCACCGAGATGCTTCTGCACGACGAGCCATGCCTCCCCGTCGGTGGTCAGCCGGCCTAGCCAGGTCGTGAGCAGCTCGTGCAGGGCGGCCTTGCCGATGCGGATGGGCGGGTTCGACCAGATGGCGTCGAACCGCACGTCCGCGGGAATTTCTTCTGGTGCTACGCAGTTGACGTTGGATAGACTGAGCGCACGGGCGTTTCTCCGCGTCGCTTCGAGCGCCAGCGGATTCACATCCACCGCCCACACCGTCGCCCCAGGAGAAGAGAGAGCAAGGTCCAGTGTAAGAGGCCCCCAACCGCACCCGATATCGAGCAGATTGCCGGTAGCGGGTGGTTCCGGAACGGCATCCAGCAGGACAGCTGTGCCGACATCCAGGCCATCATTGGAGAACACTCCTCGCGGCGCTTCGAGCGACCGCTCGCTCCCGCCAAGTCGGACTCGAATCGGCTCAGCCGCGTATTCGCCGGCAGACGAAGAAAAATAGTGGTCGGTCACATCTCGACCGTACCGAACGAATGGAGAACAGCATTACCGAAGACACCGTAAACATTGATCGCGAGATGACGCGCATCCTCGAGTGGGCTCGCCCCGCCGATGGCAAAGCGCTCGCCCTCGACGATCAGGCGCATGCCGTCGACGTCGATGGTGAGCAGTTCGATCGTGAAGAGCGATCGGCGCTGAGGCGCGTTGCGGGGCTGTCGACCGAGCTCGAAGACGTCACGGAGGTCGAGAACCGCCAGCTCCGGCTGGAGCGTGTCGTCCTGATCGGCGTCTACGCGTCCAACGCTCAGGAGGCCGAGTACTCGCTGCGCGAGCTGGCAGCGCTAGCCGAAACAGCGGGAGCCGTTGTGCTCGATGGCGTTCTGCAGCGACGCACGAACCCCGACCCCGCCACATATCTCGGCAGAGGCAAGGCCGAGGAGCTTCGCGAGGTCGTTGCGGCGACGGGAGCCGATACGGTCGTGGCCGACAGCGAGCTCGCGCCGAGCCAGCGACGCGCACTGGAGGATGTCGTGAAGGTCAAGGTCATCGACCGTACGGCCGTCATCCTCGACATTTTCAGTCAGCACGCCCAGAGCCGAGAAGGAAAAGCGCAGGTTGAACTTGCGCAACTTGAATACTTGCTGCCGCGCTTGCGCGGTTGGGGCGAATCCATGTCCAGACAGGCCGGTGGTCAGGTCGGCGGCGCGGGTATGGGTTCCCGCGGCCCCGGTGAGACGAAGATCGAGCTGGATCGTCGGCGCATCCACACGAGGATGGCCAAGTTGCGCAAGCAGATCGCCGGTTTCGCACCAGCGAGGGCGGCGAAACGAGCAAACCGCGACCGTAATAAGGTGCCGTCCGTTGCTATCGCGGGCTACACGAATGCGGGTAAGTCGTCGCTGCTGAATCGCATGACGCACGCGGGGGTTCTCGTCGAGAACTCGCTGTTCGCGACGCTGGACCCTACCGTGCGGCGCGCCGAAACGCCGGACGGCCGGCTCTTCACGCTGTCCGACACCGTCGGGTTCGTACGGCAATTGCCGCACCAGCTCGTCGAGGCGTTCCGGTCGACGCTCGAAGAGGTGTCCGAGAGCGACGTTGTTCTGCACGTTGTGGACGGCAGCCACGCTGACCCATCTGCGCAGCTGTCGACCGTGCGCGACGTTATCGGCGAGGTAGGTGCTCGTGAGCTCCCCGAGCTCGTGGCCTTCAACAAAGCTGACCTCATCGACGACGACCAGCGCCTCCTACTGCGCGGCCTGGCACCGAACTCGGTGTTCGTCTCGGCTCGCACGGGCGAGGGCATCCCCGAACTGATGCAGACACTCGCAGACATGCTCCCGATGCCGAATGTCGAGATGGACCTGCTCGTGCCGTATGACCGGGGCGAGATCGTGAGCGCGCTGCACGACGAGTTCGTCGTCGACGAGGAAGAGCACCTCGCGGGAGGAACGCGGATGCACGTGCGAGTCACGGAACCCGCGGAGGCTCGCTTCGCCGAGTTCGCGATATCCAAGCAACCCTGAGGCGCGGAGCCACTTCACTGCAAGAGAAAGCGGCACGTCCAGCTCGATACTCGGCGTGCCGCTTCCCTTTTGAGTAGTGAGTGAAGCTGTAATAGCGCAGCCTCCGTTAGACGGCGCGGAGGACCGCAACGAGTTTGCCGAGCAGCACCGCCTGGTCGGCAAGGATGGGGTCGAACTCCGAATTCCTGGGTAGCAGCCAGGTGTGGCCGTCGCGTTGCCTGAACACCTTGATCGTCGCCTCCCCATCGAGCATCGCAGCGACGATGTCGCCGTTCTCGGCGTTCTGCTGCTGGCGGATGACAACCCAGTCACCGTCGCAGATTGCGGCATCGATCATGCTGTCGCCGGAAACCTTCAGAATGAACAGATCCCCGCCGCCGACGAGGCGACGGGGGAGCGGGATGACCTCTTCGACCTGCTGTTCTGCCGTGATCGGGACGCCTGCGGCGATGCTGCCGACGAGCGGCACAACGGCCGTGCGGTCCTGAGACGGCATGTCACCGAGCGGCACATCGACGAGCACCTCGATCGCTCTTGGTTTCGAGGGGTCTCGCCGAATGGCGCCGGCGAGTTCCAGCTGCCCCAGGTGGTGGGTGACGGAGGAGAGGGATGCGAGCCCCACGGTGTCGCCGATCTCACGGTACGAGGGCGGGTATCCGCGCGTCAGCACCGACCGCTGAATGCACTGCAGCACCGCCATCTGCTTCTCGGTGAGTTCGCGTGCCATGGGGGTGCTCCTTCTGCCTTGACGTCTTCGTGTCGGAGGTCTCGTGTTCGCTTGTCTGTATGGGAAGAGTATCCGAGAACTCAACGTTGGGCAAAGAGATGTTCGAGCGTGTCGCGAATTCGCCGAAACGAAAAAACCGCGATATATCGGGGTTGACATTCGAAAGAGTAGAACGTAGTTTCGATACAGAGATACGAGGAGGCAGTCGCATGAGTGCAGAGAAGATCGATTCGGCAGCGCAGAACGCGGCCGTTCGTCTGCGCATGACGAAGCGGGGCCGTCGCGCTCTTCTGGTTGCGCTGGCCCTCCCCGTAGCGCTCTTCGGTGCGTTCGGCGTGCTGCAGGTCGGCGGCGCAGTAGCCGGCAGTGAGCAGGTAGACGTGCAGTTCGATACCGTCACCGTTCAGCGGGGCGATACGCTCTGGGGTCTCGCCGCTGACATCGCACCCGATCACGACCCGCGTGACGTCGTTGTCGAGCTGCAGAACCTCAACGGCCTCGACGCCGCTGTTGTTCCCGGGCAGGTGCTCTCGATTCCGCTGCAGTACTCGCAGCAGTAGGTTTCGTTCGATACTGCACTCTCGGTGCGAGCCGCATGCTCGGAGGGGTTCAGCGGCGGGATGCGGGAGTACGCTGGCTAGGTGACCAGTTCGAACGAATTCAGTCTCAGCGACCTGCCGCTTCGCCCGGACCTCGTGGGCCTAGAGCCGTACGGGGCACCGCAGCTCCATGTCCCCGTACAGCTGAACGTGAACGAAAGCGCGTTCGATGTGCCGGAGCGAGTCGTGGATGCGATCGTGGAGAGAGTCCGTCCCGCTGCGCAAGGCGCCAATCGATACCCCGATCGAGAATTCACCGAGCTACGCGAACGCCTTGCGCGTTTCGTCGGGCACGGGGTTGTTCCAGAACAAGTCTGGGCGGCGAACGGCAGCAACGAGGTGCTGCAGCACGTTCTGCAGGCGTTCGGCGGGCCGGGACGCAAACTGCTGTCGTTCTCGCCGACCTACTCCATGTACGGATTGCTCGCCCAGGGTGTCGGCATGGAGTACCTGCAGGTGCCGCGACGAGAAGACTTCACGGTCGATGCCGAGCTGGTCTCCGACGCGATAGAAGAGCACGAACCCGACATCGTCATCCTGTGCGGCCCGAACAATCCGACGGGAACGGGGCTCGGTCGCGATGCCGTCCTGGCGGCGTGCGCGTCCGGCGCAATGGTCGTCGTGGACGAAGCGTACGTCGAGTTCTCGCGCGAGTACGACGCGACGGCGATCCCGCTGCTCGAAAGCCACCCGCGGCTCATGATTTCGAGAACCATGAGCAAGGCGTTCGCGTTCGCCGGGGTTCGCCTCGGGTACCTCATTGCATCGCCGGCCGTGACGAACGCGTTGCGACTCGTGCGGCTCCCGTATCACCTTTCGGCACTCACGCAGGCGGCCGCGTGCGCTGCGCTCGAGCACGCGGGCCTCATGCTGGCGCAAGTGGACGCACTGAGACAACAGCGCGATCGACTCGTCGTCGAGCTGCGTAGGAGAGGGTTCTCGCCGTATCCGTCCGACGCGAACTTCGTGCTCGTCGGCGGCATCGAGAACCCCGAAGCGGTGTTCGACGCTCTGCTGGCAGAGGGCATCATCGTCCGTAACGTCGGCATCCAGAACACTCTGCGCATAACCGCTGGGACGGAGGCCGAAACGACCGCGGTGCTTGCGGCACTGCAAGCGATCGACCGGCAATAGGATTGGATGCATGGCAAGAACTGCAACGAGAGAACGCGTCACGAGTGAGAGCACGGTGTCCGTCTCGGTGAATCTGGACGGCAGCGGTCGTAGCGAGATCGACACCACGGTGCCCTTCTTCGACCACATGCTGACGGCGCTGTCGAAGCACTCGCTCATCGACCTGACCGTGAAGGCTCACGGCGATACGCACATCGACGTCCACCACACGGTGGAGGACACCGCGATCGTGCTGGGGCAGGCGCTGCTCGAGGCTCTCGGCGACAAGGCGGGCATCCGTCGTTACGGGGATGCCACCGTCCCGCTCGATGAGACGCTCGCGCGTGCCGTCGTCGACGTCTCTGGCCGCCCCTACCTCGTTCACGAGGGCGAGTCGGAGGCATTCGTCTACCACCTGATCGGCGATCACTTCACGGGGTCCATGGTGCGTCACGTCTTCGAGGCGATTGCGCTGAATTCGCGGATGACCATCCACGTCGATCTGCTGAGGGGCCGCGATCCGCACCACATCGCGGAGGCGCAGTTCAAAGCGCTCGCGCGAGCGCTGCGCGTCGCATTGGCGTCCGACGACCGCGTGGACGGCATTCCAAGCACGAAGGGCGCACTGTAGTGCCCTTTGTCGCGCTGCTCGATTACGGCATCGGCAACGTTCACTCCGCCAAGAAGGCGCTCGAACTCGCCGGTGCGGAAGTCGCTCTGACTGCCGATCGCACCACGATCCTCGAGGCGGACGGGCTCGTCGTGCCCGGCGTCGGGTCCATCGCCTCGTGCATGGCGGGGCTGGCTGCTGTTCGCGGTGGCGAGCTCATCGGAAGGAGACTGGCCGGCGGCAGGCCCGTGCTGGGGATCTGCGTGGGAATGCAGGTGCTCTTCGACACCGGTGTTGAAGGCGGGGCCCCCACTGAGGCGCTCGGCGAGTGGCCGGGTTCCGTGACGAAGCTCGACGCGGACGTGCTGCCGCACATGGGCTGGAACACGGTCGAGCCAGGAGCGGGCTCGGAACTCTTCGCCGGAATCGCAGACGAGCGCTTCTACTTCGTCCACTCGTACGCCGCGAAGTCGTGGGAGATTGAGCCGCACCCGCGCATCCAAGCGACGGCGCTCACCTGGGCGACGCACGGTGAACGCTTTCTGGCGGCCGTGGAGAACGGTCCGCTGAGCGCGACGCAGTTTCATCCCGAGAAGTCCGGCGATGCCGGCATCGCGCTTTTGGCAAACTGGCTGGGCACGCTCGGCCGCGACGACAGAAAGACACTATGACCGACTTCAATCAGGCCCCGAAGCTTACGCTGCTGCCCGCGATCGACGTTGCGGGAGGCCAGGCCGTTCGTCTGCTGAAGGGCGAAGCGGGCACGGAGACCTCGTTCGGTCATCCCGTGGATGCCGCTCACGATTTCCTCGAGCAGGGCGCGGAATGGATCCACCTCGTCGACCTCGATGCCGCCTTCGGAAGAGGCAACAACGCTGCGGTGATCCGGAAGGTGATCAAAGCCGTCGGAAGCGACATCCACATCGAGCTCTCGGGCGGGATTCGCGATGACGCATCGCTCGAAGCCGCGCTTGGGGCAGGCGTCAAGCGCATCAACCTGGGCACGGCCGCGCTCGAGAATCCGCAGTGGACGGAGTCGGTGATCTCCCAGTACGGTGAACAGATCGCGATAGGGCTCGACGTTCGCGGCGAGACGCTCGCCGCCCGCGGCTGGACGAGCGAAGGCGGGAACCTGTGGGAGGTGCTCGAGCGCCTCGACGGAGCAGGTGCGAGCCGCTACGTCGTCACCGACGTCAACAAGGACGGCACGCTGCAGGGACCGAACCTCGAGCTGCTGCGCTCGGTCGCGGAACGCACGGACAAGCCGGTTATCGCATCCGGCGGCGTTTCGAACTTGGATGATATCGCTGCCCTGCGGGAACTCGTACCGGTGGGCGTCGAGGGCGCCATCATGGGCAAAGCACTGTACGCGGGAGCCTTCACGCTCGCTGCGGCGCTGGACGTTGCTGGAGAGTAGTGACCGATCACCGCAAGGGCGACTCCGCGGGATTCCCGTGGGAGGGCCGCACGTTCGATCATCACGACACCGAGTACAAAGACGACGACGGGTCGATCCCGCCGGAGTTCCGCGATGCGATGCTGGTGCTCCGTGAACGAGGAGTGCTGGCGGCCGAAACGGATGCGCTCGCGGCAGTGGTGGATGCCCTGCGCGAGGCTCGCCTGCTCGTGCCACTTGTCGCCGAGGCAGGCGAGGTCGGCACGACGCCGGAGGGAAAGGTCGTCGACAAGACCCAGGAGCTCTCGATTCCGACAGTTGCGGGGCCCGACGGAGCGCCCATCCTGCCGGTGTTCTCGAGCGCATCGGCCATGCGGGTATGGAACCCGAAGGCGAGGCCGGTTCCCGCCTCCGCACAGCGCGTTGCCGTCGCGGCGCTGGAAGAGGACGCGCAGCGCGTCGTGATCGACGCGGGCAGCGATGCGACCGAACTCGTGCTGGCCGCCCCCGCGCTCCGTGCGATCGCGGCGGGAGCGCCCTGGCGACCTGCCTACCGTGTCAGTGAGGTCACGGATGCGATTCGAGCGGCTGCTGCCGAAGTGCGCTCAGCGGCTGCGGTCGCGATCGTCCCCGGTGATCCGCAATCGCGCCTGCACGGAGCCGAGCTCATGATCGTGTTCGTCACTGCCGATGAGGCGGCGACGCGTTCCGAGTTGCAGGGATTCACGCAGCAGCTGGCGAGTTCGGAGGCCGTCGCGTTGCTGGTGGCCGCCGTGCGCGTGAGCCTGTATCCGCTGGGAGAACAGGGCATCGACGTGGAGTTCCCTCCCGGCAGCCTTGTCGCGCGACTGCAGAACTAGTCTGAACTGTCAGCATTCTCGGCGGTACGCCCGAACCGCTTGTTTTTTCGGGAATGGGCTCGAGGTGCTTGCTTTTTCGCCCCAACAGCGAGGAAACAAGCAGTAGGGGTGCCCTCGAACGAGGATGGCGCGTTTGCGCCTAGTAGACGGGTCCGGTGAACTTCTCGCCCGGGCCCTGGCCGCGGGGGTCCTTGATGGGTGATGCTTCGCGGAACGCCAGCTGCACGGAACGGAGACCGTCGCGCAGCGGCCCTGCGTGATGATTCGAGATCTCGGGCGCCGCGGCTGTCACGAGGCCCGCGAGAACGTTGATGAGCTTTCGTGCCTCGTCGAGGTCGATTTCGGCATCCGGATCATCCGCGAGCCCCACCTTGACCGCGGCCGCGCTGAGCAGGTGGATGGCCACCGTGTTGATGAGCTCGACAGCGGGAACATCGGCGATATCGCGAATCTCTTCGCCGGCAGGCATGTCGTCGGTCATGGAACCCCTTGGATTGAAGTGAGAACTCTGCTAATCTTATGCAGGTTATTCGGGCTTTCGCCCGCAGAAGAGGAGATTCTCCCACCCGCAACCGACAACCAGGTTACCGGGTAGATAGCACTCCGCCGCACAGCGGTTGGCGCATTCACGCAGAATGCCGAGGGTGCGAACCGCTCCTTTTCTACGCACGTCCAAGCACTATGAAGGAGCACGCTATCAGCGACTACCGCATCAACGAGCGCATCCGCGTCCCAGAAGTCCGTCTTGTCGGCCCCAGTGGCGAACAGGTCGGTGTGGTCGCGGTCGATGTTGCGCTCCGTCTCGCACGAGAGGCCAGTCTGGACCTCGTGGAAGTCGCCCCCGGCTCGCGCCCGCCGGTGGCGAAGATCATGGATTTCGGCAAGTTCAAGTATGAGCAGGCGCAGAAGGCGAAAGAAGCCAGGCGCAACCAGGCAAACACCGTTCTCAAAGAGGTGCGGTTCAGGCTGAAGATCGACGACCACGACTATGAGACCAAGCGGAAGCGCGCCGAAGGATTCCTCCAGGCAGGCGACAAGGTGAAGGCCATGATCCTCTTCCGCGGTCGCGAGCAGTCGCGCCCCGAGATGGGCGTGAAGCTGCTGCAGCGCTTCGCCGAGGATGTCGCCGAGTTCGGTTCGGTAGAGACCAGGCCCACGATCGATGGCCGAAACATGACGATGATCGTCGGTCCGTTGCGTTCGAAGTCTGATGCACGTGCAGAGCAGAACCAGGCCCGACGCGCTCAGCGCGAAGAGCAGCAGGAGAAGCGCCGCGCAACGGCGGAGCATAAGGCTGCCCAGCAGGCGAAAACCGACGACGTGAAGCCTCAGGCGAAGCCGGGCGACGCGACTTTCGAGGTTCAGCCTACGAAGACCCCGGCTCGTGGCGCAGCCCAGGTGGCTACCGCTCGACCGAAGAAGAATGCCGATTCGTCGGCGTCGAAGCCCGCGGCCAAGACTGCAGACGACGCTGCAGCCAAGCCCGCTACGTCCGCGGACAAGCCGGAGCGCAGCTCCGACACCGCATCCGAGTAGGAGAAGAAGAATGCCAAAGCAGAAGACGCACTCCGGTGCGAAGAAGCGCTTCAAGGTGACTGGGAGCGGCAAGATCCGCAAGCAGCAGTCGGGTATGCGCCACAACCTCGAGGTGAAGTCGTCGACGCGCAAGGCGCGCCTGAATCGCGACAAGGTCGTGGCTCCGGCAGACGCCAAGGTCATCAAGAAGCTGCTGAGCAGCTAGAGCGCTTTCTAAGGTTTAGGAGAGAACAATGGCACGAGTTAAAAGATCGGTTAACGCCAAGAAGAAGCGCAGGGTAATCCTCGAGCGCGCAGAGGGCTACCGCGGACAGCGTTCACGCCTGTACCGCAAGGCCAAGGAGCAGGTGACGCACTCCCTGAAGTACTCCTACCGTGACCGCCGCGCGAAGAAGGGTGAGTTCCGTCGCCTCTGGATTCAGCGCATCAACGCTGCTTCCCGCCAGAACGGCCTCACGTACAACCGCTTCATCCAGGGTCTGAACCTGGCTGGTATCGAGGTCGACCGTCGCATCCTCGCCGACCTCGCCGTCAACGACGCAGCGACCTTCACATCGCTGGTCGAGAAGGCCAAGGAAGCGCTTCCCGCCGACACGTCTGCCGCGAAGAGCGAGTAGTGCTCTCGTCGCCCCGATCGCCCGTTGTGCGAGCGGTGGCCCGATTGCAACAGCGAACAGCCCGGTCCGAGACCGGGCTGTTCCTGCTTGAGGGGCCACAGGCGCTCCGGGACGCAATTGCTGCGGGTGCCGCGATCGACCAGATCTTCTATACCGAGGCGGCCGCGCAGAAGCATCCCGAGTTGATCGATGCCGTCGAAGTGCAGCACATCGAGTGCTCGGAAGAAGCGCTCGCGAGGATGGCCGACACCCGGAATCCCCAGGGCTTCGTCGCGACGGCACGGCAGTTCCCTCAGCGGCTCGAATCCGTGCTTGCGGGCGCGACGCGGATCGCGATCCTGCACGAGATCCGCGACCCCGGCAACCTGGGCACGATCATCAGGCTCGCGGACGCCGCTGGGTTCGATGCTGTCGTCGTGACGGAGGACAGCGTCGATGTCTACAACCCGAAGGTCGTGCGCGCGACGACCGGTTCGCTGTTCCACGTGCCCCACGCGGTCGGTGTTTCGACGCTCGAAGCGGTCACGGCAGCCAAGCAGCTCGGCATGCGAGTGCTTGCAGCGGATGTCGCCGGGGATGCCCTGCAACCGTCCGAGCCGGCGCTCGAGTCTGGCCACGCCTGGTTGTTCGGAAACGAGGCGAGGGGCCTTGATGCTGCGACTCTGGCGTTGGCGGATCGGGCGCTTGCGGTGCCGATCTTCGGCCGCGCGGAATCGCTGAACCTCGCAACGGCGGCAGCTGTATGCCTCTATGCGAGCGCGTTCGCGGCGCGACCCTGACGGCACGATCCCCTGCTCAATTCTCGCTCAAGACGCTTGAACGGGCCGCTCAAAGACTCTTAGGCTAGCTAAGCATTAAGAGTTCAATGTCGAGCAGGCAGGGCGCGTTCGCTGTGACGCACGCGTACGTGCCGGAGGGAGTCACAGTCCGCATGTCTCAATCACTTCGGGCCAAACCGAAGATCCGCAAACCGATAACAACGGCGATTGCTTTCCTCGGCAGTTTCGCAGTTGTCTGGTCAGCGGCGGGGGCGTCCCCGTCGCTCGCGAACGATCTCAATGACAATCAGTTCGAAGCCGAGTTCTCCGAGCCGGCGGAAGGCGCCCCCGATGGCTGGTCTTCTCTCTGGAACGAGGGCGACTGGAGCACGGTCGGGGAGGATCCGACCGCCCTCCGCCACGTCATCGAGTACGGAGATACCGAGAACCTTCGCCGTGCGCTCACCTTCGATGAGCCCGGTGATGCCGGCATCGTAGAGGGCGACGTGGAAGTGCACGCGGTCATGCGCGTGCCGGGGGAGCTGGGGCCGACAACGCGCTTCGGTCTCGGCCTGCAGCTCGACGGTGAAGCGGGAAGCGAAAACGGTCTCTACCTCGACGTCAACGGAACAACGCTGCGGCTGAATCAGTACGAAGACGGTGAGTGGAGCCAGCTCGGCTCCGCTCACGATCTGCAAGGCTTCGAAGGCGGAGTCTGGTACAACGCGGTGCTGCGTCAGCACGGCGATTCACTGCTCGGCAAATTCTGGGCCCATGGGCAGGACGAACCGCTCGAGTGGCAGGTCGAGGCGACCGGCCTTGGCGCTGAAGAGCCGAACCTGGGTCGTGTCGGCGTGTTCAATGCGCACGAGGGCGGCGAGTCCGAGACCGCGTACTTCTCGGTCGGAGTCGCGGGAGAGGAAGCTCCTCGGGCCGACGCCGATCTGATTCCCGAGCCCGACTACGATCCGTTGCTCACGGGCTTCGAGAATCGCGATGGCGAGAGCTGGACAACGCACGAGGAAGAACTCGACTTCCTCGCGGCTGTCGACGGCGCTTCTGACCGCGTGCGGGTTTCCGAGATCGCGTCGAGCGCGAACGGCCTCCCGATCAATCTCGTGAGCATCGGCAACCCCGCGCCTCCCAGCGATGAAGAGATCGCGGCGGGGCGCAGCATCCTCGTGATCGGCACGCAGCACGGCAACGAGCCTGCGGGGCAGGAGATGACGCTGCAGCTGATCCGCAACCTCGCGCTGACGGACGAGCCGGAGCTGCTTGAGCAGCTTGCCGACACGACCATCATGGTGATTCCGACGATGAACCCCGACGGGCGCATCGCCAACATCCGTCAGCTCGCGAGCGGGCTCGACATGAATCGCGATCACCTCGAACTGACGAGCGTCGAGGCGCAGACCATGGCGCAGGTGATCCGCGACATGCAGCCGGACGTCATCGTGGACGCGCATGAGAAGCCGACGACCCTGACGGGCGCCGACCTCGACGCACTCTGGCCCCGCAACCTCGCGATCGATCCGACGCTGCGTGAGCTGTCGACCGAAATGGTCGAGGACTACATCTTCGCGGACCTCGAAGCGGCCGGCATCTCGACCGCCGTCTACGGCGGGGAAGATCCGGGAGGCGCAGGCGACGAGAACGAAGGCATCGCACGCAATATGTTCGGCCTCCGTCACAGCGCGGCGGTGCTGATCGAGACTCCGGGGCTTCGCGTGGGAACGGAGCGGGTCGAGTACCAGATGGCGGCGATGGATGCCGTGCTCAGGTTCCAGCGCGAGAACGCGGATCGCATCGAGCAGGTGACCAACGATGCGCCCATCAACAGGGAGGCAGACGGTCTGAACCAGGAGCCGTTCTACTTGTTCGGCGCCGACAATGATCCGCCGCTGGAGGAGAACACCCTTGATCCGGCTCCCTGCGCCTACGTTCTGACGCCAGAGCAGGCCGCAGAGGTCGAGCACGTCCTCGATTTCTACGGTGTGCAGGTGCAGACCGGTGACGGCGAAGTCCACGTCTCCATGGCCCAGCCCATGATGACCGTCGTTCCCTTCATCCTTGACGCGGGTGCGCGCAGCAACCTGGTCGAAGGAACCGCGGTGTTCGATGCCGCCGAGTGTCCGCTCGGGACCATCGAGAACGTCACGGCCCCGGCGATCGCTGGCGATACCGAAGCCGGCCAGACACTCACTGCAGACGCCGGAACTTGGAATCCGGAGGACGTCGAGCTGAGCTACCAGTGGCTGGCGGACGGCGAGCCGGTGGAAGGCGCGACGGGGTCGACGTTCGAGCTCACCGAGTCGCACGAGGGGCAGATGATCTCGGTCACCGTGACCGGTGAGCAGGACCGCTACGAAGGTGCTTCTGCGACCTCAGATGAGGTAGGGCCGGTCACCGTCGAAGACGATGGGTCGGAGGATCCCGGCGATGAAGATCCGGGGGACGAGGACGACACGAGCGGAACGGGTGAACTGCCCGAAACCGGTAGCGCATCGATGGCGTTCCTCGCGATTGCTGCTCTTCTGCTGCTGATGGCCGGTGCAACCGTTATCGCACGGAAGCGCCTCACTGAGCAGGGCGACGTTCGATAGCGTCGACCCGAACTCGTTACGTGGCCCGCTCCTCGACACAAGAGGAGCGGGCCACTACGGATAGAATGCAGGCGATGAAGACACTCATCATCGAAGATGATCACCGAGTATCCGGGGCGCTGGCCGCGTATCTGACGAAGGCCGGCTACTCACCCGTTCGCGCACCCGACGGCGACTCGGCGCTGGAGGCGCTGGGCGCCGATACCGAAGTCGTGCTGCTGGATCTCGGCTTGCCGGACATCGATGGCGTGGATCTGTGTCGCCGCATCCGGCATCAAACGGACGTGCCGATCATCATCGTGACGGCCCGCAGTCGCGTGCAGGAGCGGATCAAGGGCCTCCGTGCGGGTGCTGACGACTTCATCGTGAAACCATACGACGTTCGCGAACTGGTTGCCCGCATCGAGGCGATCACGAGAAGGTCGCAATCGATCCGACCTTGGCTCTCGGAGGCGTGGAACAGCGACGAACTGGGGGTGCAGATCGATTTCGTCGGCCGGGAGGTCACGGTCGACGAACAGCGGGTGGAGCTCACGCGAAAAGAGTTCGACATCGTGGCGCTGTTGGCGCGGTATCCGGGCGTAGCGGTGCCGCGCGAGCGCATCATCCGCGAGGTGTGGAACACGGACTGGCACGGCTTCAGCCGCTCGCTCGAAGTGCACATCGCATCCGCTCGACGAAAAATCGACAAGGAGCCGTTCATCGAAACGGTGCGGGGAGTCGGTTACCGGCTGTCAGGGCTGTGACGGGTGCGTAGCAGACTCATCGTCGTCTTCCTCGTCCCCATGATCGTTGTTCTGCTCATGCTGGGTGCGGCCTACGCATCGAGCGTCGCGAGGGGCGTGCAGCAGCAGTTCTACTCACAGCAGCTCGGGGATGCCGGCTATTTCGTCAGCAGCGCCCGCGTCGCGCTCGCCTCGGGCAACCCGGCTGGTGTGGAGGCCGAGATGGAGCGCCACAGCGAGCTCTACGACACGGGGATTCTCGTCGTCGGGAGGTCGGGGGAGCCGTGGGCTTCGACCGGCTTCGACCCCGCAGGTATCGATGACGCAACCGTCGCGCAGATTCAGCTTGCACTGTCGGGGCACAGAGGAGATGTTCCGTCATCCGCGCTCCCGTGGTCGTTCGACGACGCCGTTGTCGTCGAGCCGATCTTCGACGACAACGACGTCATCGGCGCACTCGTGATGGTGGCCGGCACGGATGAACCACGTGCGGAGATCCTGCGGCAGTGGACGATCCTCGGAGTTGTCTCGCTCGTGGCCATCGCTGCCGGTGTCGTCGTGGTGTTCCGGCTGGCGACCTGGGTGCTGCAGCCGTTGCGACGGGTGAACAGAGCGATGGCCGAGATCCAGAGCGGTCACATGGAGGCTCGTATCGCGGACGATACCGGCCCTCCTGAGCTGCGCCGCATGATCGAGGTCTTCAACCAGATGGCGGGTGAAGTCGAACGCACGGTGCACAGGCAGCAGGAGTTCGCGCTGAATGCCTCGCACGAGTTGCGCAACCCGATCAACGCGCTGTTGGTGCGAGTCGAGTACCTCGCAACGGGCCTCGACAGCGAATGGGATGCGGATGTTGAGGAGACACGCGAAGAGGGGCGCAGAGTCACCAAGACGCTGGACACCATGCTGAGCCTCGCGAAGCGCGGCAGCAGTGACGTCGACCTGATCGGAGTGAACATCGCGTCGACGGTGCGAGAGCGTGTGCGGGCGTGGGAGGATGCCGCCGGCAGGAGGTCGATCACTTTCGATTTGCGTGGTGTCAGATCCACGTACGCGGTGACCGACAAGACGACGGTGGAGAGCGCGCTCGATGCGGTCATCGACAACGCGGTGAAGTTCTCACCGCAGAGGTCGAAGATCAAGGTCGTTACCGAGCCCTCAGGAGAAGGCGGTCGCGTAACGGTCACGGACCAGGGCCCCGGCCTGACCGAGGAAGAGATGGAATCGGCGCTCGAACGGTTCTGGCGCAGCCCCAAGAGCCAGAACGTGCCCGGCTCGGGCCTCGGTCTCGCAATCGCGCACGATCTTCTGGAGTCGGTTGGAGGTCGGCTGCGCCTGACCGCTGGCGCGGCCGGCGGACTCACGGTCATACTCGAGCTGTCGGAAGGAGCGCCGCGATGAAGCCGCTGTTGTCACGCATCGCCTCGATCACGGTTGTGGCCGTCGCGCTCGGCGCGTTGGGCGGCTGCTCGCTCTTCGAGCCGGACCGTCACGAGGGCACCTACGAGATTGCGGGAGGCAGCGCGACGGGTGTCTACTTCGCGTACGGCGAGCAGATGGCGACCGTGCTCACCGCCGAGTCCGGAACAGACTTCACGATTGCGGAGACGAACGGCTCCGTCGAGAACCTGCTGCGAGTCGGTACGGGGGATGCGCTGCTCGGATTCGCGCAGAGCGACGCTGCAGCCGATGCCGTCGCCGGCGTGGGTGAGTTCGAAGAACCACTGCCGATTCGGGCGCTCGCCCGTCTGTACGACGAGTACGTTCACGTCGTGGTCAGGGAAGGCTCCGAGATCGGCGACATTACGGATCTTGCGGGGCACACGGTTTCGCTGGGCGCCGAGCACTCGGGCGTAGCGGTCGTCGCTTCGCGGATTCTTACCGCGGCGGGAGTCGACGAAGCATCGGTGGAAAACCCTCGCTTGGATCTGGGGGAGTCGATCGAGGCAATGGAGCAGGGCGAGATCGACGGCTTCTTCTGGGTCGGGGGGCTCCCGACGCCTGGCATCGAGAACCTCGTGGAGAGCGTGCCGACTCGGCTGCTGCCCGTCGATGCGGAGCTGGTCGATCGCGTGAACTCGGTGCACGATGGCGTCTATCGCGTCTCGGACTTCCCGGTCGGCGCATACGGACACGACGAACCCACGTCGACCATGACCGTTCCGAACTTCTTGATCGCGTCGGATGCCGCTCCCGACGATCTGATCACGGATGCCCTGCGAATCATCTTCGATGCACGCGCAGAGATAGCGCAGTTCGTGCCGGCCTTCGCGCTGCTCGACAGAAGGCAGGCGATCTACACCGACCCGATCACGCTCCACCCCGGTGCGATCGAGTACTACAGGGGGGTCAGGCGTTGATCGTCCGCTACTGACTCGTGCCGCGGACAGGGATCGCGTGCAGGCTCAAGAAGCCCTCAAATCCCGTGACGACGGGTTCCGGAGCGGTCTACATTGACACTGTCCCGATTCAATGGAGAATGCAATGCCCTCAAGCACCGACCGGTACGGAGTACGACGGCTGAGTGCCGTCCTGGCAGTCGGCGCGCTCGCGTCGACGACGCTATTCCTGGGCGCAGCCCCCGCGACGGCTGCGGACGAGTACTCAATCACATTCGAAGATCAGGTGGTTGGGGAGCGCCCCGCCGACTGGTCACCGCTGTGGCTCGACTCGGATTGGCAGGTCGAAGATAAACCACCGCGGCTAGTGCATACCGCGACGACACAGGGGCGCCAGGGGCTGAGTCCCGACGAGGTCGGTGAGGTCAGCGGAGATGTTGAAGTCAGCGCCCTCGTGCGCCCGCACGAGCTGACAGGCACACAGCAGGTACTGTTCCTGCACGCAAGCGGCGAAGCCGGGTCCGAGAATGCCTACTATGTCGATTTCCGGCTTGAATCCTATGGTCCGAGGTTCCGGATCAATCGCTATCTTGACGGCGAGTACACCACGCTAGAGCGATCGGAGGCGCCCGAGACTGACCCGGTCGCCGGCGAGTGGTACCAGATCGTCTTTCAGCGTTCGGGCGATGCACTGCGCTTGAAAGTGTGGCCATATGGTGCCGAAGAACCGGAGGAATGGACGGTCGAAACCACGGATGCCAATCATTCTTCCGGCCGGATCGGCTTCGGGCATACAACCGGCGGTAACACCGTGACCGAGTGGGGGCATCTAGGAGTGTCGATGGTGGGGCAGGCACCGCGAGTTCCGGACGGCGTGATTCCTGAGCCGGAGATTCCAGACGCACCAGAGCTGGAGAACCGCACGGCCGACCTGATGGCCTCCATCGGATGGAGCCCGGACGACAACGCGAGCTACTACGAGGTCGAACGCGACGGAGAGCTCGTAGCATCGCCCTGGCAAATCACCGGATACGCCGACACGGTGCTCGAAAACGGGGATACCGGCGTGTATCGAGTGCGAGGGGTCTCCGCAGTACAGGGCGCGGGGCCGTGGTCGGAGCCGATCAGCGTGGAAGCACCGGCTACTCGCTTCCCGTCATTCCCAACTCCCTTTGAGACGGACTCCGCTTCAAACACGACGCTGCCTGAAGAAGAGCAGTTCCTGACTGACCTGGAAGGGGCATCCGACCGAATCGCCGTCGACACAGTTGGAGAATCGGTGCAGGGTCGCGATCTTAGGCTCGTGCGAGTCGGCTATCCGACAGCCCCGACTGAAGCAGAGATTGCCTCCAAGCCGACGCTGATGATCAACTGCACGGTTCATGGGAATGAATGGACGCCTCGAGAGGCCTGCTTGAACTTCTTGCGGGATCTCGCCTTGACCGAGGATCCCGAGACGCTCCGGATGCTGAGCGATTATGCGGTTGTCGTGAACCCTACGGTGAACCCGGATGGCAGGCAGGCCGGTACTCGCGAGAACGCGAATGGCGTCGACCTCAACCGGGACTACTTGGCATTGGAAGAGCCCGAGACTCGTTCCGTGGTCGAGACGATCAATCACTTGAATCCTGTGATGGTGCTAGACGGCCACAACTGCTGCAACGACTCGATCGTTCCAGACTGGGGACGGCACGTTGGAGTTGATGATGAACTCAACGCTCGCGGTCAGCACATTGTCGATGAAGGATTTATCGACAATGGAGAGGCGATCGGCTTCACCGCGCGTCGCTCGGCGCTGGCAACCGGAAATCTGCCGGTCGTCGCTCGCAACTATGTGGGTTTGCGCAATAGTGTTGGTCTCCTCAACGAGGTACGCGGCGGAGCGATCGATGGTCGCCTCGAGGAGGCGACCGGCGCCCCTAACCGTGAGCAGGCGATCCGGGAAAGAGCAGTTCGTGCCTTCGAATTCGTACTGTACGAAACGCTGCAGTATTTCGACGAGTACAACGACGACATCGTGACCGAAACTGCGTTGGCGGTTGCGGACGCCTCGTCGGATGCATCGAGCTACTTCTTCGGCAACGAGGAGGAAGATGTGCTCGAAGAGGAGGTGTGCGGCTATGCGATTACGGACAGCCAGCTCAGTGAAATAGACGATGTGCTCGACCTTCATCAGATCGAAGTATCAACCGTCTTCGGCGACCCCGTATTGTCACTGGCACAGCCGAGCGGGCGCCTGATTCCGTTGCTGCTGGATCAGCGGAGTGACTACGCGTTGGCCGAGGGGGACGCGCTAGTTGGCGACGCCTGCGCCGAGCCGGCGCCTGTGATGGAGATCGATGCGTCGGCCGATACCGATGTCGCGTCTCCTGGAGACACCGTGCGGTTCAGCACGACTGTGACGAACACCGGCCCTAGCGACCATGAAGGCGAGGAGCCACTGCTCGTGCTCGATCTGAGCCGTGTGCTCGATGCTGCGCAATTCACGAGCGAGGTCAGCGCTGATAGGGAAGGCACTGTGACCGGTGATGAGGACACATACATCTGGACAGGGCGATTGGCAGCGGGTGAATCGGTCACACTGTCGTACGCGGTGGAAGTTGCCGCGGATTCGAGTGCAGCCGATGAGCTGCGCAGCCTCGCCTGCGTAGCCGACGACGATTCGGTCTGCGCCACGGCCGTGGTGTCGATCATGGAAGATTCCACGGACCCCGGCACCGGTGACGGTGATGGATCCGATGACTCGGACACCCTGCCCGACACGGGCACGCCCCTCCCGATGATTGCCCTGCTGCTTGCCGCGGCTTTGGCTCTGGTTGGTGTGGCGCTCCGTGTCCGACGAACAACCTGGAATAAGGAGTGATTCATGACGTGTGAGCACAGCATGCTGCAAGTACACCAGGACGCCTATTTGGTCAGTAACCGTTTGATCACAATCGCAAGTCGATTCACGACTGATTATGGCGCTACACATAGGCTGAAGCCATGATCCCTGTTATCGAGGTCGAGAACGTCAACAAGCACTATGGCGACTTCCACGCGCTGAAGCACATCGACATGTCGGTCAACAAAGGCGAAGTCGTTGTTGTCATCGGCCCCTCCGGTTCAGGCAAATCAACGCTCTGCCGGTCCATCAACCGTCTCGAGACGATCACCGACGGTGAGATCCGCATCGACGGCAAGGTGCTGCCGAAAGAGGGTAAAGCGCTCGCGAAGCTGCGCGCTGATGTCGGCATGGTCTTCCAGTCGTTCAACCTCTTTGCACACAAGACGATTCTCGAGAACGTCACCATCGGCCCGATGAAGGTCAAGAAGGTCTCCCGTTCGGAGGCCGAGACGGATGCGCGCCGACTGCTCGACCGCGTCGGCGTCGGCCACCAGGCCGAGAAGTATCCCGCCCAGCTCTCCGGAGGGCAGCAGCAGCGCGTCGCCATCGCTCGATCACTTGCGATGAAACCCAAGGCGATGCTCTTCGATGAGCCGACGAGTGCGCTTGACCCCGAAATGATCAACGAGGTACTCGACGTCATGGTCGAGCTGGCGAAAGAGGGCATGACCATGGTCGTGGTCACACACGAAATGGGTTTCGCCCGCAAGGCTGCGGACCGTGTCATTTTCATGTCCGACGGGGAAATTGTGGAAGAGGCCGAGCCGGACGAGTTCTTCACGAATCCGCAGACAGCACGTGCTCAGGACTTCCTCTCGAAGCTGATCACCAATTGAAATGCTTACAAACCGATCCAACAACGAAGGAGTAAATCGATGAAGAAGCGACGCATTACATCGCTCGCTGCAGTCGGTGCGGCCGCCGCGCTCGTACTGGCAGGCTGTGCGGGAGGCGAGGACGACGCACCCGTCGATGTCGCAGATGACGTGCAGCTCGAAGGCTCATCCACGTTCGATGCGATTCAGGAGCGCGGCTCGATCGTCATCGGCGTCAAGGAGGACCAGCCCGGCCTGGGTTACCTGGATGCCGCAACGGGCGAACGCAGCGGCTTCGATGTTGACATCGCACGCTGGATGGCTGCCGAACTCGGTTTCGAAGAGGACCAGATTGAGTACAGCGCGATCCCGTCGGCGAACCGCGAGCAGGAGCTCGTAAACGGCAACATCGACATGTATGTCGGCACCTATTCGATCACCGATGACCGCAAGGAACAGATCGACTTCGCCGGGCCCTACGCCATCACGGGTCAGGGCTTGCTCGTGGGCGCCGACAACGATTCGATCCAGTCGGACTCGGACCTATCCGCTGACGTCACCGTCTGCTCCGCGACGGGCTCGACGCCGATTCAGAACATCCGCGAGAACTACGACGCGGAGCCCGTGGAGTACGACACCTACTCGCAGTGCATCGCGCAGCTCGAGGACGGCAGCGTTGACGCAGTAACCACCGATGAGCTGATCCTGCTCGGTTACGCTGCGCAGTCGCCCGACACGCTGCAGATCGTCGGCGAACCCTTCAGCGAGGAGCTGTACGGCATCGGCATCCCCCAGGGTGACGACGCCTTCCGCGACTTCTTGAATGACGCTCTCGAGAACGGCGGCGACACCTGGACAGAGATCTGGGACAACAACCTTGGCGCTACCGGCATCGAGGGCGAGCAGCCCGCGGTAGACCGCTACTAGGCCGTGTGCGGGGCGGCGTCAGTCGCCCCGCACCACCACCCCTGCATCCTGCACCCTGACCAAATGGAGGCGCGCCGATGGGCGTCATCACCGACAACTTGGATATCTGGATTCCGGCTCTATTGGGCACGCTCCGGATATTCTTCTTCGGCTTAATCATCGCGCTCGTACTCGGCTTCATCGTCGGCGCGATGCGCGTCTCTCCTGTGCCAATTGCACGTGTAATGGGCAGTGCGTACGTCAACTTTGTCCGGAACACCCCGCTGACGCTGATGTTCTTCATCTTCGCGTTCGCGGTACCACCATTGATCGGTTACAACAACCGCGAGGTCTTGGGCATTCTCGCGATCGGCCTGTACACGGCAACATACGTGGCGGAGACAGTGAGAAGCGGTATCAATACGGTTCCCGTTGGCCAGGCGGAAGCCGCCCGAGCCGTGGGCATGAGCTTCGGGCAGGTCATGACGCACATCGTGCTTCCGCAGGCCGGCCGTAGCGTCATCCCGCCCATGATGAGCGTCATTATCGCGTTCCTGAAGAACACGACGGTGGCAGCCGGATTCTCCATCATCAACCTGGGGATGATGCGCAGCTACATGTCCGAGCGTGGCGAGAACATGATGGTCGTTTTGCTCTGGGTGGCCGCGATCTTCGTGGTGCTGGTATTCATTCTCGGGGCAATCCAGAACTTCCTTGAGAAGAAACTGAAGGTGGCACGATGAGCAGCGCATCCGTTCTCTACGACGTACCCGGCCCCAAGGCGATTCTTCGCAATAGGGCCCTGGGCGTAGCGGTCGTCGTCATCGTCGTGGCGCTGCTTGCGTTCATCATCTACCGACTGTTCGCCACGGGGCAGTTCACCTACGAAAAGTGGCAAGCCTTTACATACCCGTATGTCTGGTCGCAGATCGGCTTGGCCGTCCTCCGGACACTCGGAGCCTTCGCCGTAGCAGCAGTGGGATCGCTCGCATTCGGATTTCTCCTCGCGTACGCCCGCCTGAGCTCGAACAAGCTTGTGCGACTGCCGGCTGCCGCTGTCACGGAAGTGCTCCGTGCCGTACCCGTGCTGGTGATGATGATGCTGCTGTACTACGGCTTCGGCTCCATCCAAGGCATATCGATGTCCTCGTTCGCCGCCGTCGTCATCGCCCTCGTCGTCTACAACGGGTCCGTCCTCGCGGAGGTGTTCCGCGCCGGCGTCGAGTCGCTGCCGAAGGGACAGGCCGAGGCGGGTTACTCGATCGGCATGCGAGCCTCGCAGGTCATGAACTTGATCCTCATGCCGCAGGCGATCCGTTCCATGCTGCCGGTCATCATCGCTCAGCTGGTCGTCGCGCTGAAGGACACCGCACTCGGATTCATCATCACGTACAACGAGTTGCTCTACTACGTGCGGTTCCTGATGTCGCAGGAGACGCTCGGCCGCCCCATCATCCCAGCGGTGATCGTAGGTGGCACGATCTACATCATTCTCTGTGCTCTGCTGTCGTGGTTCGCCACATGGGTGCAGAAGCGCACGAGTCGGTCGCCCAAGGTCAAGGTCGCCGAGACGCACCACCCCGGCAACCCCGGCGACCAGACGACGACCCAGCTCATGGCGCAGCAGGATGCTCCCGAAGAACTGCAGCGGCACATCGATAAGAATGCCCCGCCGCGGACCGGTGGTCACGGCTTCTGATCCCGCGCTAGCCACACCCGAGCCTCGTTGGGTGCGAAAAACTTCGAAGAATGACCATCATTCTTCGAAGTTTTTCGCACCCTGTGGGGGGAGAGGTTGTGTGGATCGGTAAGATGAGTAGTCGTGTCAACATTCACTCTCGCCGAACAGGTCGAGGCTGCCGTAGACCAGGCGCTGCAAGACATCGCAGCGGCCACCACGAGCGCGCAGCTTCAGCAAGCCAAAGCAGATCACAACGGGCCGAGCTCAACGCTCGCGAAGCTCAACGCCTCGCTCAAGGATCTCGCACCCGAGTTCCGTAAAGAAGCGGGCGCGACGATCGGCGGCGGGCGAAAGCGAGTGGGGCAGGCGCTCTCGGAGCGCACCGGGAGCGTTGCCGTCGCGGAGGCCCGTGCGAAGCTCGAAGAGGAGCGCATCGACGTCACGGCATTGCCCCAGCGCAGACAGCTGGGCGCCCGACACCCGCTGACGATGCTCCAAGACGAAATGTCGGACGTCTTCGTCGGCATGGGCTGGGAGATCGCGGAGGGCCCGCAGGTCGAGCACGAGTGGTTCAACTTCGATGCGCTCAACGTCGACCCCGACCACCCTGCTCGAAGCGAATCCGATACGTTCTACGTCGAGCCCGGAGGCAGCCACCTTGTGCTGCGCACGCAGACGAGCCCCGTGCAGATCCGTTCACTGCTCACGAGAGACCTCCCCGTCTACATCGTGTCGCCGGGTCGCGTGTTCCGTACCGATGACATCGACGCGACGCACCTGCCGGTGTTCACGCAGATCGAGGGCCTCGCCATCGACCGCAACCTGACGATGGCGCACCTCCGCGGCACGCTCGAGCACTTGGCGAGGGCGATGTTCGGAGCCGACGCGCGCATCCGACTGCGGAACAACCACTTCCCGTTCACCGAGCCGAGCGCCGAGATGGATGTCTGGCACCCGGGTATGCGGGGCGGACCCCGTTGGGTCGAGTGGGGCGGCTCCGGGATGGTCAACCCGAACGTGCTGCGTGCTGCGGGCGTCGACCCGGAGGAGTATCAGGGCTTCGCGTTCGGCATGGGAATCGAACGTACGCTGCAGTTCAGGTACCTTCTGCCTGACATGCGCGACATGATCGAGGGCGACGTGCGCTTCTCTCAGCAGTTCGGGATGGTGATTTAGATGCGTATTCCTCTTGACTGGCTCGCCGACTACGTTGCGCTGCCGGAGGACGTTACGCCCGAGCATGTGCTCGAGGCGCTCGTGAGCGTCGGGTTGGAAGACGAGGCGATTCACCGCACGGAGATCAGCGGACCCTTGACGGTCGGCAGAGTGCTGTCGTTCGACGACGAACCGCAGAAGAACGGCAAGATCATCCGCTGGGTGCAGGTCGATGTCGGGGAGGAAGAGCCCCGAGGTATCGTCTGCGGTGCTTCGAACTTCGCGGTCGACGACCTCGTCGCCGTCGCGCTGCCTGGCACGGTGCTGCCGGGCGGATTCGAGATCTCGGCCCGCAAGACCTACGGTCACATCTCCGACGGCATGATGGCCTCCGCCAGCGAACTGGGCATCGGCGATGACCACGACGGCATCCTGCGGCTGCAGGAACTCGGCTACTCGGCCGAGCCCGGGGGTGATGCGCGCAGTCTGCTGGGGCTCGACGGCGTCGCCGTTGAGGTCGCGGTCACGACCGATCGCGGCTACGCGCTCAGCCTGCGCGGCATTGCGCGGGAGTACGCGAACGCAACCGGCGCGAAATTCAACGACCCGGCGCTCATCGAGACCAGAGCGGGAGAGGGATTCCCACTCGCGCTCGCCGATGACGCCCCGATTCGCGGGCACGTCGGCTGCGCCCGATTCATCGCGAGGGCGGTTCGCGGTATCGATGTACACGCGCCGACGCCACGCTGGATGGCGCAACGGCTCACGCTCGCGGGCATGCGGCCCATCTCGATCGCGGTCGACATCACGAACTACGTCATGCTCGAACTCGGCCAGCCGCTGCACGCCTACGACCTCGACCGCCTCACCGGCGGCATCACGGTGCGCCGTGCGCATCCGGGTGAGACGATCGTCACGCTCGACGACACGGAACGCAAGCTCGATAGGGAAGACCTCTTGATCACGGATGACGCCGGGCCCATCGGTATCGCCGGTGTCATGGGTGGTGCGAGCACCGAGGTTACGGATGCGACGAACGATGTGCTGATTGAAGCCGCGTGGTTCGACCCCGTCACGATCGGCCGTTCGGCCCGGAGGCACCGGCTGCACAGCGAGGCGTCGAAGCGTTTCGCGCGCGGTGTCGACACGGCGCTGCAGGAGGCGGCGGCCGAACGTGCCGTGCAACTGCTCGTCGAACTCGCGGGAGGGACAGCCGACTCGTACGGTGCCACCGTCGAGCAGGATGTGCCGGTCGTCGGCACGATCGCGTTGCGTCGCGGCAAGGCTGCACGCGTCATGGGCATCGGCTACACCGATGAAGAGCAGCGCACCGCGCTGCAGGCGATCGGCGCAGACGTGCGCGAAACGGAGGACGGCTGGTCCGTCACACCGCCGACCTGGCGGCCCGATCTCGACGATGAGATCCATCTTGTCGAGGAGATCGGTCGTATCGTCGGTTTCGACCGCATCGGCTCAGAGCTGCCGGTACCGCCGCCAGGGCGCGGGTACACCCGAGCCCAGCGCACCGTGAGGGACACCGCGAACGCACTCGCGGCAGCGGGAGCAACCGAGGTATTGGTCTCACCCTTCATGTCGGAGCGACAGATCGGCATGACCGGCGAGCGCGCAGTCGAACTCACGAACGCGCTGGATGCCGAACGCCGCTGGCTGCGCACCGCGCTCATCCCCGGGCTCGTGGAAACGCTTGCCCGCAACGTTGCACGAGGGCTGGTGGATGCCGCCGTCTTCGAGCTCGGCACCGTCTTCGTCGAGCAGGGCGAGCACGGCACAACCGAGTTGCCGAGCGCCGCATCCCGCCCGGATGACGCGACGTTGGCATCCCTCGACAACCTGCCGCTGCAGGACCGCCACGTCGCGATCGCGCTGACGGGCAATCGCCTGAGGAAGCAGCCGGGTCAGAGCGCAGAGCACTACGACCTCGCCGACGCCCTCGACTTCGCACGCGTCGCGGCTTCGGCTGCGGGGCTCGAGATCGAGGTGCGCCAGGGTTCGCGGGGCTGGACGCATCCCGGTCGCACTGCCGACATCCTCGTCGCAGGCGAAGTCATCGGTTACGCGGCAGAGCTGCTGCCCTCGGTCGCGAAGGAGCATTCGCTCGAGCGAGTCGTCGTCGCTGAATTGAACCTCGAGCGCCTCGTGCAGCTGCGTCGCACGACGCTGGAGCCCGCCGTGATAGCGGGCGTGCCGGCCGCGACGCAGGATCTCTCGTTGACCGTGCAGCAGGATGTTCCTGCAGATGAGGTGCTGCGCACGGTTGCCGAGGGCGCGGGTTCGTTGCTGGAGAACATCCGGCTCGTCGACGACTACCGTGGTGCCGGGCTCTCCGATGGGGAGAAATCGCTGACGTTCGCGCTGCGATTCCGGGCGCCCGACCGCACGCTGAAGGCGGAAGAGGCGAGCGAGGCGAAAATGGCAGGCGTCGCCAGCGCCGAAGACAAGTTCGGCGCGAAGCTTCGCGCTTAGGAGGGGTCGTGTTTACAGTTGCTGTCGCAGGGGCGAGCGGATACGCAGGGGGTGAGCTGCTGCGGCTGCTCGCAGCGCATCCCGAATTCGAAGTCGCCACGGTCACCGCGCACTCGAACGCGGGTGAACCGCTGGCGCAATTGCACCCGAACCTCCGATCGTTTTCGCACCTGACGCTGCAGGAGACGACGCCGGAGCGCCTGCTCGGTCACGACGTCGTCTTCCTTGCGCTGCCGCACGGACAATCCGCCGCGATAACGGAAGCTATCGGCGACGATGCGCTCGTGATCGACTGCGGAGCCGACCATCGACTCGAGCACCCGGAAGATTGGCGCGAGTACTACGGCACCGAGCCCGCCGAACCCTGGACATACGGGATGCCCGAGCTCGAGACCACGGACGGCAAGCAGAGAAGACTGTTGCGCAGTTCGACGCGCATCGCAGTGCCGGGCTGCAACGCGACGGCGGTCACACTCGCGATGGCCCCCGGTGTCGCGAACGGCCTGGTCGACACAGGCCGCATCGTCGCATCCCTCGCAGTCGGTCCGAGCGGGGCGGGACGCGCGGCGAAGGTCGATCTGCTCGCGTCCGAGCTGCTGGGCAACGCGCGCCCCTACGCCACGACGGGGCACCGGCACGTGCCCGAGATCAAGCAGAACTGGGCGAGAGTTGCTGCCGAGGGCGTGTCCTCGAACGACATCGGGCTCACGTTCACGCCCGTCCTCGTCCCCATGGCACGTGGCATCCTGGCGACCGTCGTCGCACCGCTCGTCGACGGTGAAACGAGCGAGGAGATCCACTCGGTGTGGAGGAGCGCCTTCGACGGCGAAGACTTCGTCGAAGTGCTGCCGAAGGGGCAGCTGCCGCAGGTCGCCGACGTCGTCGGCTCGAACACCGCGCTGATCGGTGTAACGGTCGACGAGCGGGCCGGTACGGTCATCGCCGTGTGCGCACTCGACAACCTCGGCAAGGGAACCGCGGGTGCCGCCGTGCAGTCGGCGAACATCGCGCTGGGCCTCGAAGAAGATCTGGGGCTCTCCAGAAACGGCGTCGCGCCGTGAGCGTCACGACGCCTTCCGGGTTCACAGCCCAGGGTGCCGCGGCAGGATTCAAGAGCACCGGCGCACGTGATCTCGCGCTGGTCGTGAACAACGGGCCCCTGGATGTCGCGGCTGCGGTGTTCACGGCGAACCGCGCGAAAGCGGCACCCGTGCTGTTCAGCGAACGGGTCGTCGCCGATGGTCGCGCTCGCGCGGTCGTGCTCAACTCGGGAGGCGCGAACTGCTTCACGGGTGAGCAGGGCAGCAGCGTCACGGAGCGCACCGCGCAGCTGACCGCCGAGGCGATCGGGGCCGAATCGCGAGACGTCGTGGTCTGCTCGACCGGCCTGATCGGCGAGCAACTCCCGGTTGAACGTTTCGAAGCGGCCGTTCCGGCCCTCGCCGCGGAGCTGGCCGATACGGATGCAGCGGGTATTGCCGCGGCTGAAGCGATTATGACGACCGACACGGTGCCGAAGACCGCTGTCTATCG
Organism: uncultured Agrococcus sp.; assembly: GCF_945915485.1. Lineage (GTDB taxonomy): Bacteria > Actinomycetota > Actinomycetes > Actinomycetales > Microbacteriaceae > Agrococcus. Next base: position 11,679 of record NZ_CAMEFJ010000010.1, on the reverse strand, counting down.
TGGAGCCGGCTGGAGCGTCGGCGGTATGGCGAAGGGCGCAGGGATGCTCGCACCGGGCCTTGCGACGATGCTCGTGGTACTCACAACCGACGCCGTCGCGGACGCAGCCGAACTGGATGCGGCGCTACGGGCATCCACCCGGGTCACGTTCGACCGACTCGACTCCGACGGGTGCATGTCGACGAACGACACCGTCGTGCTGCTCGCGAGCGGAGCGTCGGATCAGACGCCGGGGTCGGCGGCGCTGCAGGAAGCGGTGACGGCCGTGTGCGCCGACCTCGCCCGGCAGCTGCTGCACGATGCGGAAGGCGCGAGTCACGACATCGAGATCGAAGTCGTCGGCGCCGTCTCGGAAGACGAAGCCGTCGAAGTCGGCCGTTCGTGCGCTCGCTCGAATCTGCTCATGACCGCCATCTTCGGCAACGACCCGAACTGGGGGCGCGTGCTCGCCGCGATCGGAACAACGTCCGCGAGCTTCGACCCCTACGACGTCGACGTAACGTTCAACGGCGTCCGACTCTGCACGAAGGGCGGCCCCGACCGGCCCCGCGAAGAGTGCGACCTGACGCCGCGGCGCACGCACATCCTCATCGACCTGCACGCCGGCGAGCGCGCAGCAACCATTCTGACGAACGATTTGACGCACGACTATGTCCACGAAAACTCCGCGTACTCCAGTTAGCCGCGACGTCGCACGAGCCAAGGCGATAACGCTCATCGAGTCGCTTCCGTGGCTCGAGCGATTCCGCGGCGCGATCATGGTGTTCAAATACGGCGGCAACGCAATGCTGACGCCCGAGCTGCAGCGTGCGTTCGCGGAGGATGTCGTCTACCTCAGACACGTCGGCATCAAACCCGTCGTGGTGCACGGGGGCGGACCGCAGATCACGACTGCGCTCGAGCGCTGGGGTGTCGAGAGCGAGTTCCGCGGTGGATATCGTGTTACGAGCCGCGAGGCGATGGATGTCGTGCGCATGGTGCTGACGGGGCAGGTCTCGCGCGAACTCGTGTCGCTCATCAACAGTCGCGGGCCGTACGCGGCGTCGGCCTCCGGCGAAGACGCCGGTCTCTTCACCGGTGTACGGAAACGCGTCGAGATCGACGGCGACACGGTCGATCTCGGCCACGTCGGCGACATCGTCGGAGTCGACCCGACGCCGGTGCAACGACTGCTGGATGCCGACCTGATTCCCGTCGTGTCATCCATCGCTCCCGACCGCGACCGGCCGGGCGATTCTCTCAACGTGAACGCGGATGCCGCGGCCGCAGCACTCGCGGTCGCTCTCGGCGCTGAGAAGCTCGTGATCCTGACCGACATCGAGGGGCTGTACGGCGACTGGCCGAACCGCGACTCGCTGATCTCGAGCCTGGACGCCGACGAGCTCGAGCGGATGCTGCCCAAGCTCGAGTCGGGCATGATCCCGAAGATGCGTGCCTGCCTGGACGCCGTACGCGGCGGTGTCGCGAAAGCCGCGATCATCGACGGCCGCGAAGAGCACTCCATGCTGCTCGAGATCTTCACCGACGAGGGCCAGGGGACGGAAGTCATCGCATAGCCGTTGCGCACGGTGCGCTCGCGCGAGAACCTCGTTTTTGAACGGCATCTCGCGCGCTTGCAGGCTATGTATCCATAGATGCAAAATCAGGCCTTGATTTTCTAAATAATTCGCTTAGTGTATACATTAACGATTCTCTGCACGAGCGAATCACTGAGGAGGTCCGATGCGCGCCGGCGAAAAGACCTACCGGATCCTCCGAGACGAAATCCTCGAGGGGAAGCTGCGGCCCGGCACCGTGCTCGCAGAAGTCGAGCAGTCGAACCGTCTGCAGGTGAGCCGCACGCCAATACGACAGGCGCTCTCGCGCCTTGTCGCAGACGGATTGGTGACAGCCCAGTCGCCGCGGATGCTCGTCGTCACCGACATGGACGCTGATCGGGTCCGTGCGCTGTACGAGCTGCGGCATGCGCTCGAATCGCATGCCGCGGCGCTCGCGGCCCGTCGCGGCAGTTCCGCTCCGTTCGAGCTATTGCAGCGTAACCTGCTGGCGGCACCCGAACTGCTGGCCGACAGCGAAGGCGGGCTCCGTCGCTATTTCGAGATCGTCGACGCACTGGACGCGGCGATCGACGAAGCAGCGCAGAACTCCTATCTCTCCTCTGCCCTCGCGAGTGTCCGGCTGCACTCCGCGCGCATCCGACGCCTCTCGCAGCACGACGCCGATCGTTTGCGCAGCGCGGCAGAAGAGCACCTCCTGGTCGTCGAAGCGATTCTCGAACGCGACCCGGAGCTGGCGGCCCACGCCACCCACATCCATCTCCGCCGCAGCCTCACGAGCGCGCTCGCGCGACTTGAGTCGCACACGGCGGAGTCGTCATCCCAGCGCACCTGATTGCGCAACGTCTCCGAAAGGGTCAGAATGCAACACCACAACGTTCGTGTCCACCGATCAGAAGAGAACCTTGCTCGTGAAGACCAGCTCGCCTGGAAACTCGCAGCCATCGCGACCGATCCTGTCGCCGTCACCGATGAGGTGGTCGACATGGTCATCAACCGCATCATCGACAATGCGGCGGTCGCGGCGGCCTCACTGAACAGGGCGCCGATCGTTGCGGCCCGGGGCCAAGCGCAGGCGCATCCCGTCTCCTCGGGCGGCGAGGGCGCTACCGTGTTCGGCCTGCGCGCGGATGACCGCACGAGCCCCGAATGGGCGGCCTGGGTCAACGGAGTTGCTGTTCGGGAGCTCGACTACCACGACACCTTCCTCGCGGCCGACTACTCGCATCCCGGCGACAATATCCCCGCCATTCTCGCCGTTGCCCAGCACCGCGCGACGGCCAACGGTCTGAGCGGCCAAGATGTCGTGCGTGCGATCGCCACCGCCTACGAGGTGCAGGTCGACCTCGTGAAGGCGATCTGCCTGCACGAGCACAAGATCGATCACGTCGCGCACCTCGGCCCCGCGGCCGCGGCCGGGCTCGGCACGCTGCTGGGGCTCAGCACCGAGACCGTCTTCCAGGCCATCGGCCAGGCGCTCCACACCACGACCGCGACGCGTCAGTCGCGCAAGGGAGAAATCTCGACATGGAAGGCGCACGCTCCCGCGTTCGCAGGCAAGATGGCCGTTGAATCGGTCGACCGCGCAATGCGAGGGCAGACCAGCCCGACGCCCATTTACGAGGGCGAAGACGGCGTGATCGCCTGGCTGCTCGACGGGCCGGACGCGTCCTATGAAGTGCCGCTGCCGGAAGCCGGGGAAGCCAAGCGGGCGATCCTCGACACCTACACGAAGGAGCACTCGGCCGAGTACCAGGCGCAGGCCTGGATCGACCTGGCGCGCAAGCTGCATCGCGAGCACCCGGAACTGGTCGAACGGCCGGAGCGGGTCGCATCCATCGTCATCCACACTTCGCACCACACGCACTACGTCATCGGCTCCGGTGCCGGCGACCCGCAGAAATACGACCCGAAGGCATCGAGAGAGACGCTCGACCATTCGATCCCGTTTATCTTCACGGTTGCTCTGCAGGACGGGTCGTGGCACCACGTCGACTCCTACTCGCCGGAACGCGCTGGGCGAGCGGACACAGTGGAGCTCTGGCAGAAGGTCACGACCGTCGAGGATCCGGAGTGGACGCGTCGTTATCACTCGCTCGACATCGGCGAGAAGGCATTCGGGGGTGCCGTCGTGATCACGCTTGAGGACGGCACGGAGATCCGCGATGAGATCGCCGTCGCGGATGCGCACCCGCTGGGTGCTCGCCCGTTCGCTCGCGACCAGTACATCGAGAAATTCAGGACGCTCGCCGAGGGCGTGCTCGAGCCCGCCGAGATCGACCGGTTCCTCGAAGTCGTGCAGCGCCTGCCCGAGCTCGACGCGAGCGAACTCGCAGAACTCACCATCACGGCCGCTCCCGGCTCGCTCGCGAAAAGCCAGAACAACGGCCTGTTCTAGAACACGGAAGGGGCACCACCGTGCTGTACACCACGACGACCGCCACACGGAAGCGAGAACTGCTCCGCACTCGGCTGAAAGGGGGAGAGCTGCTGCGATTCCCGGGTGCATTCAATCCGCTTTCCGCCCGTCTCATCGAGCAGAAAGGGTTCGAAGGGGTCTACATTTCCGGCGCCGTGCTCTCCGCCGATCTCGGGCTTCCCGACATCGGCCTGACGACCCAGACCGAAGTCGCAGCCCGCGGGCGGCAGATCGCGCGAGTCACCGACCTCCCGGCGATCATCGATGCCGACACCGGATTCGGCGAGCCGATGAACGTCGCGAGAACCGTGCAAGAGTTCGAGGACGCGGGTCTTGCGGGATGCCATATAGAGGATCAGATCAACCCGAAGCGCTGCGGCCACCTCGACGGCAAGCAGGTCGTTGATGAGCAGACCGCGATCAAACGCATCCGCGCGGCCGTCGACGCACGTCGAGACGAGAATTTCCTCATCGTGGCACGCACGGACGTCCGGGCCGCCGAAGGGCTTGACGCGGCACTCGAGCGGGCAAAACAGCTCGTCGACGCGGGAGCCGACGCAGTGTTCCCGGAGGCCATGCGCACGCTCGATGAATTCGAAGCGATGCGAAAAGCTGTCGAAGTCCCGCTGCTGGCCAACATGACGGAGTTCGGCAAGAGCGACCTGTTCTCTGTCGAGCAACTCCGGGACGTCGGCATGAACATGGTCATCTGGCCGGTGTCCATGCTCCGCATGGCGATGGGAGCTACGGAGCGCGCGCTGGATGCGTTGCTGGATGCAGGGCACCTGCGCGACAAGCTGGATGAAATGCAGCACCGCGCAGACCTCTACGAACTCATCGACTACGAGTCGTACAACCACTTCGACACATCGGTGTTCAACTTCCGAGTCGAACGATAATCGCCGCAGGAGGAGAGAGTCATGAAAGCAGAACAACAGGAAATCTTCAAGGGTCTCGCTGACGTTCCCGACGAGTACACCGCTGTCGTGCGCTCGCCGACGAGTTCATCGAGCGCAAGGGCATCCACCCGAACCTCGATTGCCCTGCTGGGCCCACGTACTTCCTGATGGGCTTCGACATTCCCACGTTCACACCGCTGTTCGTAGCTTCGCGGGTCACAGGGTGGGCAGCGCACATTCTCGAGCAGAACGCGGCGAACGCGCTCATCCGCCCGCCCTCGATCTACACCGGCGAAGAACGCCACGTGCGGTGGTAGGGAGCGCTCCGGTTGCGCGGAGACATCGCGTAGATTGACAGTCATGAATCGCATCGACGTGCTGCTGTTCGACGGCTTCGAACTGCTCGACGTATTCGGGCCCGTCGAACTCTTCTCGCTGGCAGATGGCTTCGAGTGCGTTTTCCACGCCGTCGTCCCCGGGCCGATACGTAGCTCACAGGGCGTCGAAGTCGTAGCCCCCAACTCCCTGAACGCGCTCGAGGAGCCCGACATCCTGCTGGTTCCCGGCGGGATGGGCACGCGCGCGCTGGTGTCCGACGCGGACTTCCTCGGCGAGCTGGTTCGCCTGGCTGGTCTCGCGCGGATGGCGACCAGCGTGTGCACGGGGAGCGCGTTGCTCGCAGCAGCTGGCATCCTCGACGGGCACAGAGCGACATCGAACAAACTGGCCTTCGACTGGGCGACGGGATTCGGCGAGCGCGTCGAATGGGATGCCAGAGCACGGTGGGTCGAGGACGATCGCGTCTGGACGTCATCGGGCATCTCCGCGGGCATCGACATGGCACACGCCCTCATTCGGCATCTGGCCGGTGACGCCGTCGCGGCGGAAGCAGCGCGCCGGGGTGAACTCATCGTGCAGACCGACGCCGATGCCGACCCGTTCGTCGCTGACGGCCGCTCCTAAGTTCTTCGTGCGATGCCGTCGTTCGAACATCGCCCCTCCCGGGCGGAGGGCCCAAAAATCGGTCTATGTCGGCGGCCAACGCCGTATATAGCCATGGCACTCAGCACAGACCGATGTTTTGGCCCCAGCGCAGCACGGTTTCGTGTGTCGGGAGCTGTGAGCATAAGCTTGTTGCATGACGCGCCACTTCCTCCGCGATGACGATCTCAGCCCCGACGAGCAGCGTCAGGTCATCGACCGCGCGATAGCGATGAAGCGCGATCGCTTCGCAGAGCGCCCGCTCGAGGGTCCGCAGACTGTCGCTGTCATCTTCGACAAGACGTCGACCCGCACCAGGCTTTCGTTCGCGACGGGCATCAGCGAACTGGGTGGCAACCCGCTTATCATCAATCCCGGCGAGAGTCAGCTCGGCGGCAAGGAGTCCGTGGCGGACACCGCGCGAGTGTTCGAGCGGATGCTCGCTGCAGTCGTTTGGCGCACGTACGCGCAGTCGGGGCTGGAGGAGATGGCCGCCGGCACGACCATCCCCGTCGTGAATGCACTGAGCGATGACTTCCACCCCTGCCAGCTTCTCGCCGACCTCGTCACCGTGAAGGAGCACAGGGGAGAACTCGCGGGCCAGAAACTCGCGTTCTTCGGCGACACCGCCAGCAACATGGCGCATTCGTACCTGCTCGCCTGCGCGACCGCCGGGATGCACGTCGTGCTGTCGGGGCCCGCGGACGAGGCGCCGCGCGGCGATATCCTTGCGGACGCACAGCGGATTGCGGCCGATACCGGCGGCAGCGCCGGGTTCACAGTGGATGCGCGCGAAGCGGCAGCCGATGCGGATGTCATCGTGACCGACACCTGGGTGTCTATGGGGCAGGAGTCCGAGAAAGAAGAGCGCCTCCGCAGATTCGAGACCTATCGAGTCGATGTCGAGCTCATGGAGCAGGCTGCTGACGACGCGATCTTCCTGCACTGCCTGCCTGCCTACCGCGGATTCGAGGTGACGGCCGAGGTCATCGACGGCCCGCAATCGGTGATCTGGGACGAAGCGGAGAACCGTCTGCACGCGCAGAAGTCCCTGCTGGCCTGGCTGCTCGAGCAGTAGCGCGCCGCGCTGAAAATGACATTGGAGCGTGAGACGAAGTGGATATTCCACTTTGCCCACCGCTCCGCCGCAGTTTTCAGCGTGGCGAACGAATCAAGTATGACTTCGTCGCAGCTAGGCTGGCGGAAGCCGCACGACAACGACGATGAGGAGACCAGCGAATGACGCAGCAGGGCACGAACGAAGGCTCGCTCTGGGGCGGACGGTTCGCATCCGGCCCGAGCCCGGAAATGGCCGCGTTGTCAAAGTCGACGCACTTCGACTGGCGCCTTGCGCAGTATGACATCGCCGGTTCGAAAGCGCACGCGACGGCGTTGCACGCGGCCGGGTACCTGAACGATGACGAACTGGTGCGCATGCACGCGGCGCTCGACGAACTCGCGGCGCGAGTGACCGACGAGCGGTTCGTCGCAGCGGACAGCGACGAAGATGTCCACGGTGCGCTCGAGCGCGGGCTGATAGAAGTCGCGGGCGCCGAACTCGGCGGTCGACTCCGCGCCGGCCGCAGCCGCAACGACCAGATTGCAACGCTCATCCGGCTCTGGATGCTCGACGAGTCGGAGCGACTTGGTCGCGGCGTACGCGCGGTCATCGCGGCCCTTGTTGAGCAGGCGATTGCGTATCCGGATGCCCCCATGCCCGGTCGCACGCACCTGCAGCACGCGCAGCCCGTGCTGCTTTCGCACAGCTTGTTGGCGCACGCGTGGCCGCTGCTGCGCAACCTCGAGCGGATGCGCGACTGGCGTACACGCGCATCCGAGTCTCCGTACGGGGGAGGGGCGCTCGCGGGCTCATCGCTTGGCCTCGACCCGGCGCTCGTAGCTGGCGAGCTGGGGCTCGCCTCACCCAGTCGTAACTCGATCGACGCGACGAGCGCGAGAGACGTGACGGCGGAGTTCGCGTATGTCTTGACTCAGATCTCCGTCGACCTGTCGCGCCTCGCCGAAGAAGTGATTTTCTGGGTGACGAGCGAGGTCGGCTATGCGAAGCTGCACGATGGCTTCTCGACGGGGTCGTCGATCATGCCTCAGAAGAAGAACCCCGACATAGCAGAGTTGGCGCGCGGGAAGGCCGGCCGGCTCATCGGCAACCTGACGGGGCTGCTCGCAACGCTCAAGGCGCTCCCGCTCGCGTACAACCGTGACCTGCAGGAGGACAAGGAGCCGGTGTTTGACTCCGTCGACCAGCTCGCGCTCGTGCTGCCGGCGATGGCGGGCATGGTCGCGACGCTCTCGTTCGACACCGAGCGGATGCGCGAACTGGCCCCCCAGGGTTTCTCGCTCGCGACCGACGTCGCGGAGTGGCTCGTGCGCGAGGGCGTGCCGTTCCGGGATGCGCACGAGATCTCCGGGGAACTCGTGCGGTTCTGCGAAGAGCGAGGGCTTGAGCTGCACGAACCGAGCGATCAGGACTATGCAGCGATCAGCAAGCACCTGCTACCCGGCGTGCGCGAGGTACTGACCGTAGACGGTGCGATTTCGAGCCGGAACGGTGTCGGAGGAACAGCGGCATCCGCTGTCGCGGATCAGCTCGAAGCGCTTGAGGCGCGACTCTCGGCTGTTGCGGGCGCATAGCAGAGCAGTGGGTCAAATGCGCCAGAGGTAGGCGGCGGCACCCCAGAGCGCGGCTGTGCCGAGGGATGCGAGCGTGCCGATGATGAAGCGCTCACGCGACTCCGGCTTGTCGAGTTCGCCGAATCGACCGACCGCCTTGACCGCCACGATGACGGCGAGCGCGACGAACAGCCCTGCTCCGATGGCTGCTGTCGTGGCAGCCCGTTCGAGCAAGCCGATGATCCATCCTCCTCGCATTGTGCCCGCCGGGGGAGCGAGCGGCTGGCGACCGCTTTCCAGCGGACTCGTGGGAGGGTCGGCGACTTCGAACGTGAGCTTCACGACGAACCAGCCGTGCGCCCATGACGCCATGACAGCCGTCGTGACGATTCCGACGGCCATCCACTGCGGGACGGGCGGCAGCATCGCGGCGACGACGCACGCGGCGATTGCGATCACGGCGCCGATACCGGCGATCGTGATGAGCCCCGGGAAGGATTTCGCGAAGTTCATGCTTCCACCGTCCCACGGACCTCCGACCCATTCGCGAAGGCGAGCAGCCGTGCCGCGAGCGGGAGGCCCAGCGCTTCGTGACGCAACAGCGCGATGCGCGCTCGCTTCGACGCTGCGCTGACGCTGATGCCCAGCTCTTCTGCTGCTGCCGTGACGCTGCCGAGCTCTGCGACCAGCTCAGCGATGTCACTGCCCGAATCGGTTCGTTTCGAACGGATTCCCTGCAGCAGCGCGAGCCCTGCCTCCGCATCCGCTCCGAGTTCGTCGTCGTCGGCTCGCACGGCGATGCCCCAGGGGAGCGGCTTGGCCGATGTCACCGCCTCGCGCGCGTATTCGAACGCCGCGCCGTGGGAATCCGCGGCGGTTTCGCCGAGGGTCCCTCCGCCGATGCCGATGCCGACGTACCAGGCATCATTGTTCATCTCCAGACTGATCGCTGTTACTGCGGTCGCGCTTTCGCTCACGAACTGCAGCTCGTCGCCTGCGTAGTGCGCGATCGGCAACAGCAGATCGTCGTCGTATTTTTCGCTGAGTTCTCGCATGCGTGATGCTGCGCGACTTCCTGTTCGGCGCGAGCCGCGCTGGTCCGCTGTTATGACGAACACGATGCCTCCCGAGGTGATCACCGACCGCTTGGCGCGGACGGACTGGGTGTCGTCCAGAGACGACACCGTCTTTCACTGAACCCTATACGGTTCACCATCAATCAATCAACCCCTCAGGGTTGTTAACCGGATGCGTGCCGATATGCGTTTCCGACCGCAGGAGCACTACTGTTGTCATCATGCAGATTCCGGCTCCGATTCAGCTCGACCCTGCGTTCGAGAACGTATGGGATGAACTCGTCTGGCGAGGCAGCGTCCACGTGTCAACCGACGAGGACGCTCTGCGCGAGGCGCTGGCCGGAGACCCCATCACCTACTACTGCGGATTCGACCCGACAGCGCCGAGCCTGCACCTTGGCAACCTGGCGCAACTGATCGTGATGCGACGCCTGCAGCTCGCAGGGCATCGACCCCTCGCGCTCGTGGGCGGTTCGACGGGCCTCATCGGTGACCCGAAACCTACGAGTGAACGACAGCTCAATGAGCGCGAAACCGTTGCGGAATGGGTCACGTACCTCGGAAAGCAGATGCTCAGGTTCCTCTCCGACGAGGGCGAGAACGCAGTGCAGCTGGTGAACAATCTCGACTGGACGGCACCCATGTCGACCGTCGACTACCTTCGCGAAATCGGTAAGCACTTCAGGGTCGGCACGATGCTGAAGAAGGATGCCGTCGCCGCCAGGATGGATTCCGACGACGGGATCTCTTACGCGGAGTTCAGCTACCAAGTGCTGCAGGGCCTCGATTTCAGAGAGCTCTTCCTGCGCTACGGATGCACGATGCAGCTCGGCGGCAGCGATCAGTGGGGCAACCTGACCGCCGGCACCGAGCTCATCCGCAAGGCGGAAGGCGTGCACGCGCATGCACTGGGTACGCCGCTGATCACCGACGCTGACGGCAAGAAGTTCGGCAAGAGCGAGGGCAACGCGATCTGGCTCGATGCCAAACTCGCGTCTCCGTACGCCATGTACCAGTTCTGGCTGAACCAGGATGACAAGATCGTCGTCAAGCTGCTCAAAGCGTTCACATTCCTGTCAAGCGCAGAGATCGATGAACTCGCTCGCGCAGTCGAGGAAGAACCGTTCCGACGTGTCGCCCAGAAGCGACTCGCGTTCGAAGTGACGAGCTTCGTGCACGGTACCGAGACGACGCACGAGGCCATCGATGCCTCATCAGCGCTCTTCGGCAGCGGAGATCTTGCAGCACTCAGCGAGGATGCCCTGCGCCAGGCGGTCGAGTCACTCGAAGTCGTCGACGCCTCGCCGGCGACATCGATAGCGGAACTGCTTCGCGACACGCAGCTGGTCACGAGCCTCTCGGAAGCACGAAGGGCATTCCAGCAAGGTGCTGTCTCGGTCAACAACGTGCGCGTTCAGGATGCCGAGGCGACCATCGCCGACCACCTGCTGCACGGTCGCTACGCAGTGCTTCGCCGCGGCAAGAAAACACTCGCGGCCGCGCGAGTCTCCGACTGACGCATCCAGCACGCGGAGCAGTTCCGACTTCGGAGCAGTGAGTGCCTTGCGACATGCCGGGCCCACGGTCGACTCAGCCAACGTTCACGCACGAGACGCGGCGAACACGAAACGCGGCGGACGGCAGAAACCACGGTGCGACAAGTACGAAGTCGGCCCCGCGGCTCCCGAGCACGACGCTCCTGCGCTACCCCGCCTGTGCCGCGGTCTGGGGCTGAGTGGAAGATCATGCGTCTCATTCATTCTTGGGCGGTCGGACACGAGAAGAGTGACCACCGTCAACTCGGTCGAAGCGCCGAGGTTGTCGCAACGAAGCACCTCCGCCCTGTTCGCAGGATGCCTACTGAGCCGGCTTTACGAAACGCCACAATGCCGTTGTTCGGGTATTGCCAGCCGGTGAGTTTGCCGGGAAGAGGATTCGTGAATAGCGGAGTTTGGAGGAACCAATCGGCCGCTCACCCGCACCGCCCGTGGTCGGCGCCTCGGCGTGCACGGCGCGAACGCTGCGCGTCAGCCGCTGCTGCCCAGCACGCAGGGCGTTTCGCTGGCAAGTCTCGGCGGGGTGGGCGAGACGACATCTGGCCGGCGGGACGGCGGCAA
>NZ_CAMEFJ010000009.1 GCF_945915485.1 uncultured Agrococcus sp. | reverse complement strand
AATAGGCGAAGACTCCGCCTCCCGACATTCCTGGCGTCATGTCGCATGGCCAGTGGTAGCCGCCGAAGTAGCCCAGTTGGTAGGAGTTCGTCGAGCAGTAGTAACGATCTGTTCCGTCGTAGGGCTCTTGCGTCGGGTAACCGGTTGAGACGAGCGACTGGTTCGGGACTCCGAACGCGATGCCCATCGCTCCTGTCACCTCTTGAATGGATTGGCCGTCCTGCTCTTCCATCACCAGGAACGCGACGTCGTACTTCCATCCGTCGCCGTCGATTCTCGGGTCGGATTCTGCCTCTTCAGCAAAGATCTCCGAATAGATGACTTCGACGGCGCTCCATCGCCCGTAGGGCTGGTTCTGGGAGTTCTCGGAGTCGGCGGGAACGAACAGAGTGTTGATGGCCTGACGCTTTCCTGCGCTGTCCCAGATGCAGTGCGCCGCTGTAGCGACGATATTGCCGGACTGCGAGTTGACGACGGTGCCGCTGCAGACGCTCCGCTCGTCATCGGAGAACGCCATGTAGAGCCGCCCCGTCGCTGCTTCGCCGACTCCGGACGGGTCGTAGAGCTGCCCTTCCGGCTCGTCGCCCAACCCTCTTCCATCATCGCCGATTTCAAGGCCGTTGGAGGGCGGCACGAACGCACCGGTCGGGGTGTCGCCGCCCTGCTCGCCGATCGAGCCCTCGGGGTCCGTGTAGTCCAGCAAAGGCTCGAGATTGAAGGCCTCGGGGTTCTCCCAATACTCGTGGGTGTCCTGGGGGGACATCTCGAAAGGCTCGCGCAGAGACGCCTCATCGCTTTCGATGTTTGCTGCGATGGGTTGGTACTCGCCGGTAGATTCGGCGCTGGGGGCCGGACCGGAGCATGCAGCCACCGAGAGTGCGAGTAGAGCGAGAGCAGCGAGCGAAAGCGATTTTCGCCGCGGGAGATTTGCCATGTGCTGCCTCTTCGAAATCATGGTGTGGGACTCCCTATGAAGTTACGGGCCGGCCGTCAAAGCTTGCTGAATGCTTGCCGTTAGTCAGATCCGAGCGCGTCGTCGAGTCGATCGAGCTTGCCCTGCATTTCGCCAGTGTGCCCCGGCCGGATGTCGGCTTTCAGAACGAGGGATGCTCGGGGGCTCACAGCGAGCACAGCATCCGTCGCCCGTCGCACGACATCGAATACTTCGTCCCATTCCCCTTCGATCGTCGTGAACATCGCATCCGTGCGATTGGGGAGTCCGGATTCGCGGACGATACGCACCGCCGCGGCCACGGCATCGTGGACGAGACCGTTCTCATCCGTCGTTCCAGGGGCTACTGAGAAGGCAACAATCATGGCTCAAGTCAACCATGTCGCGTCTCGATCGGTGCAGAAGTGCTGCGGTCGCTAGCATGGCCGCATGACCTATGCGCTTGACATCGCCCTCATACAACTGCGCTCCGGCCCGGATCCCGAGGCGAACCTTGCAAGGATGCGCGAGCTCGCGAGCGGACACACGAACGCTGATTTACTCGTCTTCCCCGAGTATTCGCAGTTCCTCGAGAAGAACATGCGGGAAAGCGGTCCAGCCGCTGCCGAGCCGTTGGACGGACCCTTCGTGCAAGGTGTGAGTGAGCTGACGCGAGCAAGCGGGGCTACGGTTGTCGCAGGCATGCTCGAGCGCGATGGCGATCGCGTTCTCAACACGCTCATCGTGTGCAGCGAAGGGAGACTGCAGACCGCGTATCGGAAGGTCCACCTCTATGACTCGTTCGGCGGAGGGGAGTCGACATGGCTGTCTCCCGGTGACATCACGCAGATGCCGGTCATCGACGTCGCGGGAGCTCCCGTCGGCCTGCAGACGTGCTACGACCTCCGATTCCCGGAGTCGACTAGAAGGCTTGCCGACGCCGGTGCCGAAATCGTCCTTGTTCCTGCGGATTGGGTACCGGGGCCGCTCAAGGAACACCAATGGCGCACGCTGTTGGCAGCCAGGGCGATCGAGAACACCGTGTATGTCGCGGCGGTCGACGTCTCCCCTCCTTTGGGCGTGGGCCACAGTACGGTCTTCGACCCGCGCGGTATCGCTGTGGCCGGAACGGGAGACGACGCGGAGGCGACAGTGACGGCGCGACTCAGCGGCGCTGTCGTTGCTCGGGCACGTGAAGTCAATCCGTCACTATCGCTGAAGAGGTACGGAGTTACCGAGCCCGCCCTTCGCTGATACCCGTTTCGGCACTGACGATCGACTAGCCTTGGCAGGGTTCGCACACACTCGGGTCGAAAGGCTTATCGATCATGACCGATACCCCCAGCTACAAGCTAGAACCGGCTCCTCGGGGCGAGTACAGCGTGAGCGGGCCGACGCGTATCGAACGGGACTCGCTGGGTGAACTCGAGGTGCCCGCCGAAGCTTACTTCGGCATCCATACGGTGCGTGCGCTGCAGAACTTTCCCATAACGGGCCGATCCATCTCCGTCTACGGGGATCTCGTGCGTGCGCTTGCGATGGTCAAACAGGCCTGCGCAAGGGCCAATAATGAGATCGGTGTCCTTTCCGACGCGAAGACGGAGCTCATCGGCCGTGCCTGCGACCGCATCATCGCGGGGGAGTTCCATGACCAGTTCGCTGTCGGTGTCATGCAGGGCGGCGCGGGCACGAGCACCAACATGAACACCAACGAGGTGATCGCGAACGTCTGCCTCGAGATGCTCGGGCACGACAAGGGCGACTACTGCCACTTCCACCCCATCGACGACGTCAATCGCTCCCAGTCGACGAACGATACCTACCCGACCTCGATCAAGGTCGCCATGTCGTTCACAGTCCGTCGCCTGAGCACGGAACTCGGCCTCCTGATCGATTCCTTCCAGAAGAAGTCGGAGGAATTCTCCGATGTCCTCAAGGTCGGCCGAACGCAGATGCAGGATGCCGTGCCCATGACCGTCGGGCAGGAGATGGGCGGATGGGCGAACACGCTCCGCGAAGAGCTCGATCGGTTCGACGCGATCACCGCGGCGCTCAGCGAAGTGAACCTCGGCGCGACGGCGATAGGAACCGGCATAACCGCCGACCCGCGATACGCGGCGGCCGCGGCGGCCAATCTCGCACGGATCACCGACCTCCCGATCACGACGGCTCACGATCTCATCGAAGCAACGAGCGACACGGGCGTCTTCATGCGGCTCTCGGCAGCGCTCAAGCGGTTCGCCTCGAAGCTTTCGAAGATCTGCAACGACCTGCGTCTGCTCTCGAGCGGGCCGCAGGCCGGTCTCGGCGAACTCGCGCTGCCGGCAAAGCAGGCCGGCTCCTCGATCATGCCCGGCAAGGTGAACCCCGTCATCCCCGAGGTCGTCAATCAGGTGGCCTTTTCTGTCATCGGCGCCGATGTGACCGTCACGATGGCGGCCGAAGGAGGACAACTGCAGCTCAATGCGTTCGAACCCGTCATCGCTCACTCGCTGCTGCAGAGCCTCCACTGGCTCACGCAGGCCTGCCTGACCCTGCGCGTGAACTGCATCGACGGAATAGAAGCCAACCGCGACAGGCTGAGCCAAATGGTCGGCACTTCTGTCGGGGTCGTGACCGCCTTGACGCCGTACATCGGTTACGTCGCGAGTGCCGACCTGGCGCACAGAGCGTTGACGAGCAATAGATCGATCATCGATCTCGTCGTCGACTCGGGGCTGATGAAGCGCGAGGATGTCGAGCGGCTGCTGCAGCCCGCCAAGTTGAGCTCGCCGCAACCGGTGACTCAAAGCATTCCCATCGTGCGTCAGTAGGCACTCTTCGCTCACTTGACACACGGCCAACATTCAGGGAACGTTCCGACGGAAGCTCGTACGCTGATGCCCATGAGCGTTCCCAATACGAACATCACTCTCCCGTCGATACGGCACACGCAGGGCACGCAGCGGCGAAACCTCATACTCACCATCGTGTTCCTGGGTGCGTTGGGACTCGCGACGCCTATTGTGGTCTTCATCCTCGCCCTGAGCACGGAGTTCTCACCGCTCGTGCAGATGTTCACGAGCATTATCGCGCTGGTGCCGCTCGCGTTCGTCGTGTGGGTGCTGCACATCATGGACCGCTGGGAGCCCGTGCCGCTGCTCATCAAGCTCTCCTCTGCGCTCTGGGGAGGAGTCGGTGCTGTGCTCATGACGCTCGGCATCGGTCTGGTGCTCGAATTCATGCTCGTCACGGTAGGCATCATCACGACGGAAGAGCAGCTCGGCTTCTACGGCACGGTGATTCAGGCGCCGATCGTGGAGGAGTTCGCGAAGGCGATTCCGCTGCTCTTCCTGTTCCTCTTCATGCGCAAGCAGATCGACGGGCCCATCGACGGCATGGTCATCGCAGGGCTGAGCGCTGCCGGTTTCGCCTACACCGAGAACATCCTGTATTTCTCCGGGCAGTTACTGCTGACGGGCGATGCGAGTGGCATCTTCGTTATGCGCGGCATCATGAGCCCGCTGACGCACGCGATCTTCACGGCGATGGGATTCGGCCTCCTCATGGGGCTCGTCGCACACCGCAGCCGCATCTGGGCGCTCGCGATGTTCCCCGCTGGATGGGCGGTCTCGGCCTTCCTGCACATGCTCTGGAACGGCAGCGCGGCTTTGCTCGGAAACCTGTTCTACGTCGGCTACTTCATCATCCAGGTTCCCATCGCCATCGGGTCGGCCCTCGTCGTCGTGTTCTTGACCAGATCGGAGGCGAAGACAACCAAGAAGCGACTGAGCGAGTACGCCGAAGCCGGTTGGTTATCGATGGAAGAGGCCCATAGGCTCTCGAGCGCGGACGGTCGGGCACAGTTGCTCGACTGGGCGAAGCGCCGAGGTGTCCGCAGTGTCATGACCAAGTACATTCAAGCGGCTACCCGACTGGCCTTCAACCGGCAGAGGACAGTCGTCGGAGGAGAATATCGAGAGAATCAGGGCCAAGAGGCCGACTCGCTCACCTACTTCTCTAGCCTTCGCCAGGAACTGCTGCGGGCCTCCAGCGGGGACATGACGATGGGCCAACCCGGATCGGCCCTGCAGCGCCCGGGGAGCCCGAGGTAGCGCGAGTCGCCGACCGCCGGCGATCCTGCTATCATTGGCAGGTTGCCGTGTATCGGCCGCGGATAGAGAGAGCAATCGCATCGGGTGATTGCGCCGCGCTGCGACGAAAGGGAATCGCATGAGCATTACCGCAGAAAAGAAGCAGGCGATCATCGCCGAGTATGCAACCCACGAGGGCGACACGGGTAGCCCCGAGGTTCAGGTCGCGATCCTTTCGGCTCGCATCAAGCACCTCACCGAGCACCTCAAGGGCCACAAGCACGACCACCACTCGCGTCGTGGCCTGCTGCTGCTCGTCGGCCAGCGTCGTCGCCTCCTGAAGTACCTGCAGGAAGCCGACATCGCGCGCTACCGTTCGCTCATCGAGCGCCTCGGCCTGCGTCGCTAAACGCTTCGAAAACGTACGAGAAGACCTCCGGTTTCGGCCGGGGGTCTTTTCGCGTGCCATGGCCTTCTACGCCGGCACACTTCTCGGTCCATGCATGGAATGAATGCGTTATACGGGCGTGTCGCCATCCATAGACCGAGAAGTGTGTCTGAGGAATGGATATGGAATGTGGGTCGGGCATGCACCCGGTGCGCGGATGCACAGCGTCAGAAAGCGGCCAATGCGCCCGGCATCCCCGATTCTCGGCATGTATTGATAGCATGACGTACGGAACGCTCATGAGAGCGGTCCGGACGCGCACGCACCGCAGCTGGTCGTTGGTGGTGAATCTCGATGCGGACAGCATCGCGATTTTCTACTGATGACCAGAACGATGGAGGTCAGCCTCTGCACACTGCGGCGCGCGTCGAAGCAATCGCAGAGAGGAGAGACCCCACTATGGAGGGTCCCGAAATCACATCCGCAGAAGCAGTCATCGACAATGGCCGCTTCGGCACCCGTACCGTCCGGTTCGAGACCGGCCGACTTGCGCAGCAGGCGCAGGGATCGGCCGCTGCGTACCTGGACGACGAAACCATGCTGCTGAGCGCCACGAGCGTCTCG
This sequence comes from uncultured Agrococcus sp., assembly GCF_945915485.1. Lineage (GTDB taxonomy): Bacteria > Actinomycetota > Actinomycetes > Actinomycetales > Microbacteriaceae > Agrococcus. Next base: position 49,948 of record NZ_CAMEFJ010000009.1, on the reverse strand, counting down.
AAGCAGCCGAAGGAGCACTTCGACTTCTTCCCACTCACGGTCGACGTTGAAGAGCGCATGTACGCCGCGGGCCAGATCCCCGGCAGCTTCTTCCGTCGCGAAGGACGCCCGTCTACCGAGGCGATCCTCACTTGCCGTCTCATCGACCGCCCGCTGCGCCCCTCGTTCGTCGAGGGCATCCGCAACGAAGTCCAGGTTGTCGCAACGGTGCTTTCGATAGCACCCGATGAGCTGTACGACGTGCTCGCCATCAATGCGGCATCCATGTCGACGCAGTTGTCCGGACTGCCCTTCTCGGGCCCGCTCGGAGGCGTTCGTGTCGCGCTCATAGAAGACCAGTGGGTCGCATTCCCCAAGCACGAGCAGCTGAACGAGGCTGTCTTCAGCATGGTCGTCGCCGGCCGTGTCCTCGAAGACGGTGACGTCGCGATCATGATGGTCGAAGCCGAAGCTCCCGACAACGCCTGGGACCTCATCCAGTCGGGCGGCACGAAGCCGACCGAAGAGGTCGTCGCCGCAGGTCTCGAAGCATCGAAGCCCTTCATCAAGGAGCTCGTGGCTGCACAGGCGAAGGTCGCCGAGACCGCAGCGAAGGAGCAGAAGGAATACCCGCTGTTCCCGCCGTACTCGGATGAAGCACTCGAGCTCGTCTCGTCGCTTGCGCTCGAGGGTGTTCGCGACATCTACCGCATCGCCGACAAGGTCGAGCGCCAGGACGCCGACGACAAGCTCAAGCAGCAGGTCAAGGAGCAGGTGCAGGCGAAGATCGACGCCGGTGAGGTCGACGAGGCTATCGCGGGCCAGGTGTCTGCCGCGTACAAGGCGGTCACGAAGCAGGTCGTTCGCGGCAACATCCTGACCGACGGTGTTCGCATCGACGGCCGTGGCGTAGCGGACATCCGTCCGCTCGACGCGGAGGTCGCCGTGATCCCGCGCGTCCACGGTTCCGCGATCTTCCAGCGCGGCGAGACCCAGATCATGGGTGTCACGACGCTCAACATGCTGAAGATGGAACAGCAGCTCGACTCGCTGCACCCCGTCAAGAGCAAGCGCTACCTGCACCACTACAACTTCCCGCCGTACTCGACGGGTGAGACGGGTCGTGTCGGCAGCCCGAAGCGCCGCGAGATCGGCCACGGTGCGCTCGCAGAACGTGCGCTGGTGCCGGTACTGCCGAGCCGCGAGGAGTTCCCCTACGCGATTCGCCAGGTTTCGGAGGCGCTGAGCTCGAACGGCTCGACTTCGATGGGTTCGGTGTGCGCTTCGACGCTGTCGATGCTCAACGCCGGTGTTCCCCTTCGTGCGCCCGTCGCGGGCATCGCCATGGGCCTCGTCTCCGATCAGGTCGACGGTGAGACCCGCTATGCGGCGCTCACCGACATCCTCGGCGCCGAGGACGCTCTTGGCGACATGGACTTCAAGGTCGCCGGTACCAGCGAGTTCGTTACCGCTATCCAGCTGGACACGAAGCTCGACGGCATCCCCTCAGACGTCCTCGCCGGCGCACTGACGCAGGCGAAGCAGGCTCGCACCGCGATTCTGAACGTGCTGAACTCGGCGATCGACGCTCCCGACGAGATGGCTCCGACGGCGCCTCGCGTGATCAGCGTTTCCGTTCCCGTCGACAAGATCGGTGAGGTCATCGGGCCCAAGGGCAAGACCATCAACCAGATCCAGGACGACACGGGCGCGCAGATCTCGATCGAGGACGACGGTACGGTGTTCATCGGCGCTACCGACGGCCCCGCTGCGGAAGCAGCACGGACGGCGATCAACGCGATCGCGAACCCGCTGGTTCCCGAGGTCGGCGAGCGCTACCTCGGAACGGTCGTGAAGATCGCCTCCTTCGGCGCCTTCATCTCGCTGCTGCCGGGCCGCGACGGTCTGCTGCACGTCACCGCGATGCGCGCTCTGAACGAGGGCAAGCGCATCGAGAACGTCGAAGACGTCGTCTCCGTCGGCCAGAAGATCCAGGTCGAGATCACGAAGATCGACGACCGCGGCAAGCTGTCGCTCGACGTCGTCCAGGACGACTCGGCTTCGGATTCGGAGTAGTTGCCGGCGTGCCGGAACCTGTTGAACTGCCGCTGAGCGACCCCGATATCTCGATTCTTTCGGGAACGGGGTCGCTCGTGCGGCGATCAGTGCTGCCGAGCGGGCTGCGCATCCTGACGGAGCACATGCCGGCGACGGCTTCCGCGACCGTCGGATTCTGGGTACCCGTCGGGTCCCGGGACGAACGGGCGGATTCGTTCGGCTCGACGCACTTCCTCGAACACCTCCTGTTCAAGGGGACGCGCACGCGTTCAGCCTTCGAGATCGCGACCGCGTTCGACGAGGTCGGTGGCGAGCACAACGCGATGACGTCGAAGGAGAACACCTGCTACTACGCGAAGGTACGCGACTCCGACTTGCCGATGGCGATCGACGTCCTCGCGGACATGGTGACATCCTCGGTGCTCGAGTCGGTCGAGTTCGAATCCGAGCGTGGCGTCATCCTGGAAGAGCTCGCGATGGCGGACGACGATCCGGGTGATGTCGTTGGTGAACGGCTGTCCGAGCTCGTGTTCGGCGATCATGCCCTCGGCAGGCCCATCGGCGGCACGAAAGAGACGATTCGAGGCGTTTCGCGGGATCGTGTCTGGGAGCACTACCGCGAGAACTACACGCTCGGTGACCTCGTCGTCACCATCGCCGGTGCCATCGAACATGACACGGTCGTGCAACTCGTCGAGGCGGCACTCGATCGGTACGGCTGGTCGCGCGACACGACCGGGCAGCCGCGTCCGCGGCGTGCAACGGAGGTCGCCACGACGAACTCCGGAGGCACCACGGTAGTGGAGCGGCCACTCGAGCAGGTCAACCTCATGATCGGTCTGCAGGGCATCACCGCCACTGACGACCGTCGCCCCACGATGTCGATCCTGAACTCCGTGCTCGGCTCGGGCATGTCGTCTCGCCTCTTCCAGGAGGTGCGTGAACGCCGTGGGCTCGCCTACGCCGTGTACTCCTTCGGGTTGTCGTACGCGGACGGCGGGATGTTCGGCATGTACGCAGGGTGCTCACCGTCCAAAGCCGGTCAGGTTTCGAAGATCCTCATGGATCAATTGGAAGCAATCGCGACCGACGGAATATCGGACGAGGAACGCGCTCGCGCAATCGGCATGATCGGAGGAGCCAGCGCCTTGGCGCTCGAGGACTCGGATGCGCGGATGTCCAGGCTGGGCCGCGCCGAATTGAGCTTCGGCAAGTTCACCGATCTCGAGGCCTCCATGTCACAGCTTGCTCAGGTGTCGGCCCAGGACGTTCGGACGTTTGCCGCCGATCTGCTGACGGGGGAGCGCTCGGTCGCCGCCGTCGGTATGGTGGAGACTGACCTAGTTCGCGTTTGACTAACTGAGAGGTTAAGCCGATAGCGGCGATGAAGCGAGGATGCGCGGTGTGGTTTTTGGGCAAGGCGGAGGCTGGACTTCGATCCAGTGGAACGAAGTCGTGGAAGAGTGGAACTGCGTTCGAGGCCGACAACGAAGCTCGGGGACCACAGCGCACACCGCAGCCACCGCAGCCTATTGGTGCGACCTCTAACTAACTGTGGAGAACACCGTGGGACATCTGCTGTACCTGGTTCGACATGGCGAACAGCAGGACGCCGAGCATGGCGTTGAAGAGGGTCCGCTTTCCTCTCGAGGGATTCGACAGGCCACTGCGATCGCCGACCGTCTGAGTGGAGTGCACTTCCATCGTGCCTTCCACTCACCGCTTGAGCGGGCGGAGGACACCGCGCGAGTCATGAAGGGCCGGATGCCCTCGGTCGACTTCGAGCCGCACTCCCTGTTGATGGACTGCGTTCCGACCGGCCTCGAGGCGGAGCCGCCCGTCGCCTACCGCTCATTCTTCTCCGGCATCACGGAAGAGGAGGTCGAAGCGGGCCGCGCCCAAATGGCCGATGCGATCTCAACCTGGATAGGCCGCAGCGGCGAGCAGCGCAATGAGCTCCTGATAACGCACAACTTCGTCATCGGCTGGTTCGTGCGACACGTACTGGAAGCTCCCGAGTGGAAGTGGATGGGCTTGAATCAGGCCCACTGCGGGCTCACGATCCTCCGGCTCCGCTCGGGTCGCCCAGCGCAGCTAGTCGCGCACAATGATCTCGGCCATCTCGCACCCGAGGACCGTACGGGACTTTCCCTGCCGCAGTCCGTGTAGCGTTTCCGAGGCACCGCATCCCGCATCGATGCCCGCGGACGGCCTCGCAGCGTCTACCATGGACAGTTGTGACGACGACAGTGGGTGTAGTGGGAGCAACGGGCCGTCTCGGCAGCGTTGCGGTCGAAACGATCAACGCGATGGACGGGTTCACTGCGAAACCGATCGAAGGCCGCGGTGACGTTGATTTCTCGGGGTGCGACAGGGTTTTCGAAGCGACCGTGTTCGACGCGAGTGCCGCCATCGTGCGAGCGGCCGTGGACGCAGGGCTGCCCACCGTCGTTGCGACGAGCGGCTGGACGGCCGAGCGCGTCGATGAGCTCGCCGACGAGGGCGCGAACGGTGTGCGCATCGTGCCGAACTTCTCCGTCGGCAGCGTTCTCTCGACGCACCTCGCGACCGTTGCCGCGCAGCACTTGCCGTACGCGGAGGTGATAGAGGCGCATCATGAGGCGAAAACGGATGCTCCCAGCGGAACCGCTGTTCGCACGGCGGAGCGCATCGCCGAGGTGCGGGAGCAGCAGGCGTTCACACCCGATGAACCGGGTCGTGGCACCATCGTGGAAGGGGTTCCCGTGCACGCGCTGCGGTTGCCGGGTGTCAGCGCCTGGCAGGAGGTGCGGTTCGGTGGCACGGGAGAGACACTGACGATTCGTCACGACACGCTGTCGAGCAATTCGTATGCGACGGGCATCGCCCTCGCTATCGGAGCGCAGACTCCAGAAGGCGTCGTCGTCGGGCTCGACGATCTGCTAGGGCTCACGTCGTGAAACCTGAGACCACGAGACGGGAAATCGCATGAAGAAGGGCTTCGCCCTTGGTATGGCCGCAGTCCTCGCGATGTACGTCGTCCTGGTGTTCCAACGCGCGCTCGATCTGGTGCGCTCCGGCGAACCCGTCGGCATCGTCATGGGAACAGCGCTCTTCGTGTTCCCCTTGCTCGGCGTTTGGGTGCTGGTCGTCGAGATCCGGTTCGGGTTCCGGCTCGAGCGACTCGTGCGCAGGCTCGAGAAGAACGACGGGATGCCGGAGCCGTTACCGGCAACGCCGTCGGGGAGAGCCGAGCTGGATGCCGCGCTCGAGGCGTTCCCGAAGGCGCGCGACGACGTGCACGAGCATCCGGAATCCTGGGAGTCGTGGCTGCGGCTGTCCATGGCCTACGACGCGGCTCGCGACCGGCGACGGGCGCGAAAGGCCGCGCGCAAAGCCATCGAACTGAGCAGAGGGAAGTAGCCTGGGTGCGTGACTGAGACACCGTACGAAGACCTGCTCCGAGATGTGTTCGAGAACGGCAAGCACAAGCAGGATCGCACAGGGACCGGTACGCGCAGCGTGTTCGGTAGACAAATTCGCTATGACCTGTCACAGGGATTCCCGCTCATCACGACGAAGCGGGTGCATTTCAAGTCCGTGGCGCTCGAGTTGCTGTGGTTCCTGCGCGGCGACAGCAACGTGCGGTGGCTGCAGGAGCGCGGTGTCTCGATCTGGGACGAATGGGCCGACGACAACGGCGAGCTCGGACCCGTGTACGGCGTGCAGTGGCGTTCGTGGCCGACTCCCGACGGCGGCCACATCGACCAGATGCAACAGGTGATGGATCAACTGCGGCAGGATCCTGACTCGCGCCGGATCATCGTGAGCGCTTGGAATCCTGCCGAGATTCCTTCGATGGCACTCGCTCCGTGCCACGCACTATTCCAGTTTCACGTTGTGGACGGCAGGTTGTCCTGCCAGCTGTATCAGCGCAGTGCCGACATGTTCCTCGGCGTCCCGTTCAACATTGCGAGCTATTCGCTGCTGACCCACATGATGGCGCAGCAACTGGATCTCGAGCCGGGCGATTTCATCTGGACCGGCGGCGACACGCACGTGTACGACAATCATGTGCAGCAAGTGGAGAAGCAGCTGTCCCGGGACGCGTATCCGCTGCCGAAACTGCGCATCGCACGCAGACCGGACTCGATCTTCGACTACGAGTTCGAAGACTTCGAGGTGGTCGACTATCAGCACCACCCGGGCATCAAAGCCCCCGTTGCGGTCTGACATGACGCGAGGGAGCATACCGGGCCCCAGCCTGCTCGGCATGGTGTGGGCGCAAGCGCGCGGGCGAGTCATCGGCGACGGAACGGGGATGCCGTGGCATCTGCCCGAGGACATGCGGCATTTCAAAGCGGTCACGGCAGGGCATCCGGTGATCATGGGGCGCGCAACCTGGGAGTCGCTCCCGGAACGCTTCCGACCTCTGCCGGGGCGAAGAAACATCGTGCTGACCAGGCAACCCGGCTATGCTGCGGCCGGCGCCGAGACGGTCGCTGACATCCGCTCGGCGCTTGCGCTGGTCCGTGATGAGCCCGAGGCGTGGATCATGGGAGGAGGGACGTTGTACGAGCAGGCGCTGCAGTACGCGGACCTGCTCGAAGTCACAGACATCGATGCGGACGCGGCAGGAACTGTGACCGCGCCTACGATCGATGCCTCCTGGCAGCGGGTGCGTATCGATCCTTCCGACGGGTTTCATGTGGCAAAGAACGGGCTCCGCTATCGCTTCTCGTCATTTACCAGCACATGAAGCGGTACCCTTGACGGGTGACTGAGAATCCTTTTGGCCAAGTACTCGTAGCCCTCGTCACGCCGTTTCAGGCGGACGGTGAGGTGGCGTGGGATGACGTTGAGCGTCTTATCGACTCCGTCGTCTCCGAAGGGGCTGACGGCATCGTCGTCTCCGGGACGACTGGTGAGACGTCGACGCTCACCGACCCCGAGAAGATCAAGCTGATCGAGGTCGCGAAGTCCGTGGCCGGGAACAGGGCGAAGGTCATCCAGGGTGGCGGATCGAATGAGACCGCCCACGCCATGGACCTCTATCGACAGGCTGAACAGGCCGGAGCCGATGGCGTCATGATCGTCACGCCCTACTACAACAAGCCGACGCAGGCGGGCGTCCTCACCCACTTCCGCATGATCGCCGATGCGACCGATCTCCCCGTGATCCTGTACGACATTCCCGGTCGTTCCGGCATCGAGATCAGGTACGACACGCTGCTGCGTGCTGCCCAGCATCCGAACATTGCGGCGGTGAAGGACGCAAAGGGAGACCTGGCGGAAGTCAGCCGTGTGCTCAACGAGACAGACCTGCTGTACTTCTCGGGTGATGATGCCAATGTGCTGCCGCACCTGTCGATCGGCGCATCGGGTCTGATAGGAGTCACCGCGAACATCGCGCCGGGACCGTACAGGACGATCGTCGATGCTGTGAACAGGGGAGATCTGCACACGGCGCAGGCACAGCACCGCGCTTTGGAGCCGCTTGTGCGCGCGACCATGACACACGTTCCGGGAACCGTTTCGTCGAAGTACATCCTGCACGGGCTCGGACGTATCGCGTCACCTCGGGTACGTCTGCCTCTCGTCGGCCCCGAAGACCACGAAGCCGCACGGATCGAAGATGAGATCGCGTGCGTCAAGGACATCGACGGGCTGGATCTCTCAGGCTTCCGCCCTGATCGAAACGCAGCGGCCGGCGGTGCGCTGCCGAAAGTGCACGGAACAACTCGTTAGGAAAGGGTCGTATGACCGACATTGAAGAACCCGGTCCGCTCGCGGACGGCAGCATGCGGATCGTTCCGCTCGGTGGTCTCGGCGAAGTCGGCCGCAATATGACCGTCTACGAGCTGAACGGCAAGCTGCTGATCGTCGACTGCGGGGTCTTGTTCCCTGAGGAACACCAGCCGGGCGTCGACCTGATTCTGCCGGATTTCAACTCGATTCGCGACCGGCTCGATGATGTCGTCGCTGTCGTGCTCACGCACGGTCACGAGGATCACATAGGGGCGCTCCCGTACCTGCTGAAGCTGAAACCGGACATCCCACTGCTCGGGTCACAGCTGACGCTCGCGTTGATCGAGGCGAAGCTGAAGGAACACCGGATCAAGCCGTACACGATGACTGTTCGTGAGGGCGACACGGAAGAGCTGGGGCCGTTCTCGCTCGAGTTCATCGCTGTCAATCACTCGATTCCCGACTCGTTGGCGGTCACGATTCGTACCTCCGCAGGCACGGTTCTGGCCACGGGTGACTTCAAGATGGACCAGCTGCCGCTCGATGGCCGAATAACCGATCTTCGGGCATTCGCGAGAGTCGGCGAAGAGGGTATCGACGCGTTCATGGTGGACTCCACCAACGCCGACATTCCCGGCTTCGGGATGCCGGAGCGCGAAATCGGGCCGGTCATCGAGCAAGTGATCGCGAAGACGCCCGGCAAGGTCGTCGTCGCATCCTTCTCCTCCCACGTGCACCGGGTGCAGCAGGTGCTGGATGCCGCCGAGGCGAGCGGCCGCAGGGTCGCGTTCGTGGGGCGGTCGATGGTGAGAAACATGACCATCGCATCCAAGCTCGGCTATCTGGATGTTCCCGAGGGCATTCTGATAGACCAGAAGAAGGCGGAGCAACTGCCGGATGACAGAGTCATCTTCATGTCAACGGGCTCGCAGGGCGAGCCGATGGCGGTTCTGTCGCGAATCGCGAATCGTGAGCACAGGATCGAGATCGGCGAAGGGGATACGGTCATCCTGGCCTCCAGCCTGATCCCCGGTAATGAGAACGCGGTGTTCCGCGTCATCAACGGGCTCATGAAGCTCGGCGCCTCCGTCGTCCACAAGGGCAACGCGAAGGTGCACACTTCAGGGCACGCTTCTGCAGGCGAACTGCTGTACTGCTACAACATCCTCAAGCCCCGTAACGTCATACCGATTCACGGCGAATATCGGCACCTGCACGCGAACGCGAAACTGGCGGTCGAAACGGGCATCCCGGAAGAACGTACCTTCGTCGGCGAAAACGGCACGGTGTGGGACATGACGGACGGCGACATCCGGGTCGCAGGCAAGTACGACATCGGTTACGTGTATGTCGACGGTTCGTCTGTCGGTGCCGTTGACGATGCGGATCTCAAGGATCGTCGCATACTCGCCGAGGAGGGGTTCGTTTCGATCTTCGTCGCGATCGACCCCAACAACGGCAAGATCATCGTCGGACCCGAGATTCACGCTCGCGGATTCGCCGAGGACGACAGCATCTTCGATTCCATCAGGCCCAAGATCGTCGAGGCGCTGCGTGAAGCCGCTGAAAACGGGGTTCGCGGCCAGCACGCCTTCAGTCAGGTTGTTCGTAGAACCGTGGGCGGTTGGGTCGGCAAGCGAATCCGTCGTAGGCCCATGATCGTGCCGATGGTGCTCGAGGTCTAAGGAATAGCTGCGTAGTGGAAGCAGTTCTGCTCTTCATCGCTGGGGTCCTGGTCGTCGTCGTCGGCCTTGCCGTGTCGATCGGTCTGCATGAAGTCGGTCATCTGTTACCGGCGAAGCTGTTCAAGGTTCGCGTCGGGCAGTACATGATCGGATTCGGGCCGACGATCTTCTCGAAGCGGTTCGGCGAGACCGAGTACGGTTTCAAGTGGATTCCGCTCGGCGGCTACATTTCGATGAGCGGCATGTACCCACCGGCGCAGAAGGGCGGCAAGCCGAGGGATGCCAGCACTGGCTTCTTCGACACGCTCGTGCAGGACGCTCGCGATTCCAGTGCGGAGACCGTTGTGGATGGCGAAGAGCACCGCACGTTCTTCAGCCTGGCGGTCTGGAAGAAGCTCATCATCATGCTCGGCGGACCCATGATGAACCTCGTGCTCGCCGTCCTGCTCTACGGCATCCTGCTCTGCGGCTTCGGCGTGGCGCAGCCGAGCACGACGGTCGCCAATGTCTCAGAGTGCGTCATCAGTTCCGCGGAAGAGCGAACCGAATGCGAGGAGGACGATCCGCTCGCGCCGGCAGCGGCGGGCGGTGTCCTCCCCGGCGATGAGATTCTCAGCTTCGACGGGGTCGAGGTCACGAGCTGGGAGGCCGTGCAGGGGCTGATCCGGGAGCGTGCCGGCGAAGAGTCCGAGGTCGAGGTGTTGCGCGACGGCGAGCCTGTGACCCTGACCGTCGAGCCGCTTGAGAGCGAACGCCCGGTAGTAGACCGTTGGGGCCAGCCCATCCGAGAAGACGGCGTATACGTGACCGAGCCCGTCGGGTTCATCGGCATCGGCCCGCAGTACGAAACCGTGCAGCAGCCGGTATCCGCTGTGCTGCCGGCGGTCGGCGAGAACGTCGAACGCGTCGGCCACATGATCCTCAACCTGCCGCAGCGGCTGTGGGATGTCGGTGTCGCTGCATTCGGTCAGGGCGAGCGCGACCCGAACGGTCCGCTGAGCGTCGTCGGGGTCGGCAGGCTCTCGGGCGAAATCGCGTCCAACGATCAGATACCCATCGTCGAGCGGATCGCATCGATGGTCGGCCTGCTTGCGAGTCTGAATGTCGCGCTCTTCGTCTTCAACCTGATTCCGCTCATGCCGCTCGACGGCGGGCACATTCTCGGCGCGCTCGTCGATGCGGTACGGAGGAGGCTGGCGAAGCTGTTCGGTCGCCCGGACCCCGGACCACTCGACACCGCCAAATGGGTCCCCGTGACGCTTGCGGTATCGGCGCTATTGCTCGTGATGGGCGTACTGCTGATCTACGCCGACATCGTCAAGCCAATAACGCTCGGCGGTCAATAGCTCAGATCATGTACTCCGGTTCGCGGTAACCACCGCGTTGGAAGACGAGAGTTCGCCTTTCCTGACTCCTGCCGCTCGCGCTGGATTCTCGAGCAGCGCGAGAAGACCTCAGTGTCTAGTCCGGGGTCTACGACTCTCTCGTGCCCTGATGGAATCGTTGTCGCCAGCGACCGCCCTCCCGCACCCAGACGCTGCTGCGCAGCGCCGAGTGTTCGCCAACGGAGCGCCACACGATGAGCACAGCCTCCGTCGAGAGCTCATGGATCGCCAGCAACTCGAATCCCTCTGGAACGGTCAGCGGCGTGATCTCGGCGAGCATCTCGTCGCGTGACCAACGTCTGCCGCTCGCACCGATCTCCTCCCACTCGGGATGCAGAAGCGCAGCAACGCTCGCGGGGTCTGCGCGCACCGCATCGTCGAGCAGTTGACGCTCAAGACGCACGACTTCGCCTTCGTCGGATGCATCGACTGCGAAATCGAGTCCGTCGAAGAGGTCCGGCTCGAGTGACGTGGGTGACGCCTCCTGCTCTTTAGCGGGCGCTCGGTGCTCATCGGACGAAGGCGCTCCTCGCATTCCCGGCCCTGCGTCCGCAGTTCGGCCATCCTGAAATGCACGAGCGGCACGCTGTGCGAGCTGATCGGCACGCTCGTTGAGATCCTGACCCGAGTGACCGCGCACCCACTCGAACTCCGTCCGAAGCCCGGCCGCGCGACGTGACTCGAGAGCGGCATCCAGCCGTTGCATCAACTCGGCATTCTGCACGGGTTTGCCGTCGCCCTTGCGCCAGCCGCGTTTCTTCCAGCCGGGAATCCATTCGGTTGCGCTCTTGAGTACGTATTGACTGTCGAGCAGAACGAGGAGATCTTCGACCTCCCTCGACTGTTCGAGCAGGTCGATCACCGCTGTGAGTTCGCCCTGATTATTCGTGGCACGAGGCCAACCGCCGGACGCCCAGCACGTGTCGTCGACGAACCACGCCCAGCCTCCTGGGCCGGGATTTCCGAGTGAAGAGCCGTCTGCGGCAGCCACGAGAGTCATGCTCCGATCATGCCAGTTGCAATCGCCACGGCGGCCCCGCCATGCGAGGGGAGCACGTAGGCTTGTACGCATGTCTGCGATTAATCTCGGGAGTCCGGAGTCGCTCACCCTCGCACCGAGGCGCAAGACACGGCAGATCAGGGTCGGAAAGGTCGGCGTCGGCAGCGAGTCGCAGGTAGCCGTGCAGTCGATGACAACCACGAAGACGACGGACATTAACGGCACTCTGCAGCAAATCGCGGAACTTACGGCGACCGGCTGCGACATCGTGCGTGTCGCAGTGCCGACTCAGGAAGATGCCGACGTGCTGCACATCATCGCGAAGAAGAGTCAGATCCCGGTTATCGCCGATATTCACTTCCAACCGAAGTACGTGTTCAAGGCGATCGAAGCGGGCTGCGCAGCCGTGCGGGTGAACCCCGGCAATATTCGCAAGTTCGACGACCGGGTGGGCGAGATCGCGAAAGCCGCGACCGACGCCGGTGTCAGCCTTCGTATCGGTGTCAACGCCGGCAGTCTTGACCCGAGGCTTCTCGAGAAGCACGGCAAAGCGACGCCCGAGGCGCTGGCGGAGAGCGCCGTATGGGAAGCGAGCCTATTCGAGGAGCACGATTTCCACGATTTCAAGATCTCGGCCAAGCATCACGATCCGGTCGTAATGGTCAAGACCTATCGTCTGCTCGCCGAACGGGGAGACTGGCCGCTGCATTTAGGAGTCACGGAAGCCGGCCCCGCGTTCCAAGGCACGATCAAGTCGGTTGCAGCGTTCGGCATCCTGCTCGGGGAAGGGATCGGCGACACCATTCGCGTCTCGCTCTCCGCGCCTCCTGCTGAAGAGGTCAAAGTCGGACTCCAGTTGTTGCAGTCGCTCGGACTCCGCGAGAAGAAGCTCGAGATCGTGTCCTGCCCGAGTTGCGGGCGTGCGCAGGTTGACGTTTTCACGCTCGCAGAAGAAGTCACGGAAGGTTTGAAAGACATTTCCTTCCCGCTGCGCGTCGCGGTCATGGGATGTGTCGTCAACGGCCCCGGAGAGGCTCGAGAGGCAGACCTCGGGGTCGCGAGCGGTAACGGCAAGGGCCAGATTTTCGTCAAGGGCGAGGTCATCAGAACTGTTCCGGAAGAGGACATCGTGTCGACTCTGATCTCGGAGGCCCGCCGGATTGCGGAGGAGCAGGGGCTCGACAGGGGAGAGGCGACCGTGGTGACGGCGTAGGTTGCCGCCGACCATTCCAAGACCGATCCGACTAACTTCATACGCCGCCGGAATTCAGGCAGGCTCCAGAGTCTTCCCAGGCTTTGCCTGTTCACGGCACCTAGGCTCGTTGCAGCGACGAAAGGAACCTTCAGTGGCCAGCACAGCGCAGAGAGCGCCGATCTCTCAGGACGAACTTGAGTGGGCGCAGTCTCAGATCTCGGCGATCCAGAACAGCTTCGGCGGCAAAGTCGTCGGACAGACACCGTTGTTGCAGAGCCTGCTCGTCGCACTGCTTTCGGGAGGGCACGTGCTCATGGAGTCCGTGCCCGGCCTTGCGAAGACCACGGCCGCGGCGACGTTGGCGCAGAGTATTCAGGCATCCTTCAACCGCATCCAGTGCACACCCGACCTGTTGCCCAGCGACATTGTCGGTACGCAGATCTACGACCAGCACACGGGCAACTTCCGCACGCAGCTCGGGCCAGTGCATGCGAACTTCGTCCTGCTGGACGAAATCAACCGTTCCAGCGCGAAGACCCAGTCGGCGATGCTCGAGGCGATGCAGGAGCGGCAGACGTCCATAGGAGGAGAGACGCATGCACTGCCGAAGCCGTTCTTCGTACTCGCCACCCAGAATCCCATTGAGCAGGAGGGAACGTACACGCTGCCGGAGGCACAGCTCGACCGCTTCCTGCTCAAGGTGATCCTGGACTACCCGAACCCCAGCGAGGAGGCCGAGATCGTTCGCCGCATCGAGACCGGCGTGTTCGATCAGGGCCCGGATGCTCCCGTTGCTTCGCTGGAGGACGTCATGCGCCTCCAGGGTCTTACCAAGCGTGTCTACATCGATCAGGCCATCACGAACTACATCGTGCAGCTGATGTACGTCTCGCGCCACCCTTCCGACTACATCGGCGCACAGCTGTCCGAATACCTGCAGTACGGCGCCAGCCCGCGCGGCTCGATCGCGTTCTCCCAGGCCGGACGTGCGCTCGCACTCATCCGGGGTCGCGACTACGTGATTCCCGAGGACGTGAAGGATCTCAGTCACGTCATCCTGCGTCATCGCATAATTCTGAACTACGAAGCCGAAGCTGATGGGGTTTCGAGCGAGAACGTCATCGACGCTATCTTCGGCTCGGTTCGTACCCCGTAGGAGCTCGATTTCCAGTGAAGCAACGACTCATGAAGGTCAAAACGCGGATGCGCATTCACGCGCACCGCAAGACCATCGAGTTGCTGGATGGCGAGTACTCTTCCATCCATCACGGCAGGAGCCACGATTTCGACGATCTGCGCGAATATGCGCCGGGAGACGAAGTCAAGGACATCGATTGGAAGGCGACGGCCCGATCCAACGTGCCGTTGATCAAGCGCTACATCGCCTCGCGTCAGCACAACATCGTCTTCGTCGTCGATACGGGTCGGGGGATGGCCGCCATCGGTGAGAGCGGCGAGCCGAAGTCCGAGATCGCCATTCAAGCCGTCGGCGTTCTTGCGTATCTCGCGACTCGACACGGGGATCGGGCGGCACTCTTCACGGGGAACAGCGACAACCTCGACCACATGCCGCAGGGAGGCTCTGAAGCTCACATAGAGCGAATGCTGCGGAGAATCGATGAGTCGATCACGTTGGATTCACCGCAGAGCGACATGACGTTCGTGTTGACACAGGTTGCGCGTCGGCTGCGGCACAGATCGATCGTATTCATCGTGGCCGATGACATCCTGCTGAATCCGGACATGGTGACGCAGCTGGGTCGTCTGCACGCCCGTCACGAAGTGATGTGGGTTTCTGTCGGCGACGCGGATCTCATGGCCAGGTCGGCAGGTGCCCCTGCGGTCTGGGGAGTCGACAGCAAGGCAGAGCTGCCCGACTTCGTTCGCCGCAGCCGCAAGCTGCAACGGGTCTTCGACAGGGGAGTAGAGCAGCGACGAGACCTGCTCGAGGGCGAACTTCGCAAGAAGGGGGTCGCCGGCGTCAGAATCGGTTCGATCAAAGAGACGGTGCAGTCGCTGTTCCGTCTGCTGGAGAGGCACCGTCGTGCGAGCCGCGCTTGATGCTCCCGATCTGTATGGACCCATGGCGTATTGGCCATGGTGGGTGCTCGGTGCGCTCGTCCTGGCGGCCATCGTTATTCTGTACGCGGGGCTGTGGATTTTCGGACGACCCCGCGGCATCCTCGAGCCACCGCCTCCTCCTCCGAAGAAGGTGGACGTGCGCAGCGTCAAGCAGAAGTATCTCGACCTCGTCGAGGAAGTGGCTTCCGAACACGGGGCGGGTGAGCTCGATCCGCGCGAACTTTCGCAGCGGCTCAGCCTCGTTCTGCGCTTCTTCGCGCACGAGGCGAGCGGCATCGAGGCCGAAGTCATGACGCTCGAAGATATGCGGCACGCGCAAGTACCGCTTGTTCCGGGAGCTGTCGAGCGCTACTACCCGTCTTCATTCATGCGGAAGGCGAAGACCGACCCGGACGAAGCGATCGAGATGGCAAGAAGGGTGGTGGCAACGTGGGCATAGGAACAGTCATGTGGTGGTGGTGGGTTCCCATCGTCATCATCGTCGTCGTACTTGCGCTCATCGCCGGATTCCTGATCTTCCGACGTCGTCGCTCGTCGTCATCGGGGCTCCCGGTCGCTCACGTCGACCGCCTGACAGGGCTGAAGGCCTACCGCTCGGCGATGCGCGAATATCGCTTCCTGACCGCCGCTGCCGTCGTAGTGGTGATGATCATCGCATCCGTGACCGCAGTAACGGCCGCACGGCCGGCGACGGTCGATGCGCAGCAGAACGAAGACTACAAGCGAGACATTCTGCTCTGCCTCGATGTTTCCGGGTCGATGGTGAATGTCGACGCCGAGATCGTCAGGATCTACAAGCAGATCGTGCAGGGCCTGAGCGGGGAGCGCATCGGGATGCGGATCTGGGACGCCAGCGGATACCTCGCCTTCCCCATGACGAGCGATTACGACTACATCATGGAGCAGCTCGATAAATACGAGGACGCCTTCGAGGGCCGCGGCGACTTCGACTATCGGGCCGGTACGAGCTCGATCGCCGGAGCTTCGCTCGTCGGCGACGGGCTCGCGGGCTGCGCAACCGACTTCGCGAACCTCAACGAAGACAACGATCGTCCGCGCTCGATCATCCTGGCGACCGACAACTTCGTGAACGGCAACCAGGTGTACTCCCTCGAGCAAGCCGGGCAGCTCGCGATCGACAACGAAGTGCGCGTCTACGCCATCAATCCCGCCCACTTCCCGACGGACGAACCCTCGATCCAGTTGCAGGAAGTCGTGGAGGCCACCGGCGGCGAGTACTTCCCGCTGGACTTCGGCGGCACCGTGCGCACCATCATCGATGAGATCAATGCTCTTGAAGCCGGCTACATTCAAACGCCGCCGGAAGTGCAAGTGATCGATAACCCGGCCAACAGGCCGATGTGGATCGCAGTGTTGATGCTCGGTCTGCTCGGTTTGGCTTGGAGGGCGAGACTATGACGCTACTGCCCGACATCCCGCTTCCCGCCCTGGTTATCGCGACCTTCGGGCTGCTCGCGTTCTGCGTCTGGCGCGCCATCGTGGCGCGGAAACAGCTCATGGGTTGGATCAGGCGCGGCGTCATGGTGCTGCTCGTGGCCGCCATGATCGCGCATCCCGGTGTCCCGGGCGGTCTCGTGCCAACGGGCTCCATCTCCGCGAACGTCTTCCTCGTCATCGATACGTCGCAGTCCATGGCCGCGGAAGACTGGGGCGACGAAACGCGCCTCGACGGCGTGCGGGAGGACGTCAGGGATGTCGCCTACGCGTTCGCGGGCGCCGATATCTCCGTCATCACGTTCAATTCAACGGCAACGCTCAACGTTCCCCTGACGAGTGACGGCTCCGCCGTCATCGAGATGGTGCGCGCAATGCGTCCGGAGATCGCGGAGACGTCGCGTGGGTCGTCCGTCAGCTCAGGAAGGGACCTGCTCGTAGAAGAGGTGGAACGACTCAACAGCAGCAGCCCCGGCGACCCCATCATCGTCATCTACATGGGCGACGGAGAGCAGACGAGCGCGGACCCCGTCGACTCCTTCGCAGACCTGAACGGCATGATCAGCGGAGGGTTCGTACTCGGCTATGGAACGGAAGAGGGCGCGCAGATGCCACGCTCCACGTACACGGGCCTCACCGATGAATACGTCATCGATCCCTCGACCGGGCAGCCCGCGATTTCGTCCATTGACCAGTCGAACCTCCAGTCGATCGCAAGCGAAGCCGGCCTCACCTACCTGCACAGAAGCCCCGGAACGGAACTGCGGACGAGCCTCGACGGGCTCTCGGACGGCGACGCGGAGGTCTCCATGGAGCGGATGCGCGAGTCACGTCTCGACCTCTACTGGATCTTCGCCTACCCGCTGGCCGCATTACTGGCCTGGGAAGCGTTCCACATCATGCGGCAGATCCGGAAGACCGTTCCGCCGAAGGAGCCGTCATGACCATCACAGACGGCCAGCGTCGACGCTGGCGCAGAATACTGATGCTCTGCGCGATCCCTGTCGCGATAGCGGGCCTCGTGGTGTCCACGAAATTCTTCACGACGGAGATGAGCGCGAATTCCGCCATCACGGCGTACGACCACCGCGCCTACCAGGAGGCTGCAGACCAAACGGAACCCCTGTTCTGGTGGAACTTCTACGAGCAGTGGCGCGCCCCCTACAACAAGGGCGTAGCGCTGGGCATGAGCGGGGAACTCGAGGAGTCGAGGGAACTGCTCGAAGAGGCGCTCACACTGCACCCGGATCCCGAGTCGAACGAATTTTGCGTGATCTACACCAACTTCGTCTACGTCGTCGAGAAGCAGGGTGACGAGCAGCGAGAGACCGGTGATCGCGAAACCGCGAATCAGTTCTACTACGAAGCTCTCGACCTCATCGAGCAGGCGCCCCCGGGCTGCATGGAGGAGCCGGCAGAACGCGAGCCGAACATCCTGGAGCAGCTCACGGAATCGGTCCCTCGTATCGAGGCGAAGATCGAGGAAGACGATGGCGATGGCGACGATAACAACGACGACAACGGCGGCGACAACGACAACGATCAGAACGATGACAACGGCGGCCAGAACGAAGAGGACGATCTGACGGATCAGGAGCAAGAGCTGCTGGAGCGCCAACGCCAGTCGGAGCGCGACCGTCAGGAGCAGGACGGCTACGGCGACGACGAGAACGGCGGCGGCGACGGCGTCGACAAGCCTTGGTGATGCACTTTTCACGGTGCCGTTACGCGAAGTGAGATCGAGCTCGGGGCACGAGAGGTCGGTGACGGTGAAGGGTCGTTCCGGCAGATAAGCTCGGATCATGACCGCTCGACTTTCGCAACTGTTCCTGCGTACCCTTCGTGATGACCCCGCCGACGCAGAAGTCGCCAGCCACAAGCTGCTGGTGCGCGCCGGGTATATTCGCCGCGCCGGCAGCGGCCTGTTCTCCTGGCTGCCGCTCGGTCTGCGTGTTCGCAGAAAGATCGAGCAGATCATCCGGGAGGAGATGACTGCGGCAGGAGCGCAGGAAGTGCTGTTCCCGGGGCTGCTGCCGAGGGAGCCTTACGAGCTGTCGGGTCGCTGGACCGAGTACGGGGATGACCTCTTCAGGCTGCAGGATCGCCGCGGCTCCGATCACCTGCTTGCCCCGACGCACGAGGAGGTATTCACGCTGCTCGTGAAGGATCTGTTCTCGTCGTACAAGGATCTCCCGGTCACGATCTATCAGATTCAGGACAAGTACCGCGATGAACCCAGACCGCGCGCAGGGCTGCTGCGCACGCGTGAGTTCACGATGAAGGATGCCTATTCGTTCGACGTGGATGATGCCGGGCTGGAGGCCTCGTATCAGCGTCAGCGTGACGCTTACGAGCGTATCTTCGCGCGCCTCGGTCTCGACACTGTGATCGTGGCGGCCGATGCGGGAGCCATGGGCGGCTCCAAGAGCGAAGAGTTCATGCACCCGACGGCGGTGGGCGAAGACGTCGTTGTCGTCAATGACGCCGGATACGCCGCCAATGTCGAGGCATTCACAACCATCGCACCTGAGCCGCAGCAGACCGAGGGACTGCCGGCCCCCGTCGTTCACGACACTCCGGATACTCCGACCATCGAAACACTCGTGGCGGATGCCAACGCGAGGTTCCCGCGCGAAGACGGACGGGCATGGACCGCCGCCGACACACTGAAGAACGTGGTGTTGAAGCTCACGCACCCCGACGGCTCGACCGAACTGGTCGTCGTCGCAATTCCCGGCGACCGGGATGTCGACGATAAACGCGTGGAGGTCGCGTTCCAGCCTGCAGAAGTCGCCGCGGCGACAGAAGAGGATTTCGCTGCCAACCCCGCGCTTGTGAAAGGCTACATAGGGCCCTGGAGCGCCGAAGGGCCCGTTCTCGGGGAGGAATCCCGTAGCGGCATCCGTTTCCTCACGGACCCCCGGATTGTCGAGGGCACGAGCTGGATCACGGGTTCGAACGAGTCGGGTCGCCACGTCTTCGGGCTCGTCGCGGGGCGTGACTTTGGAACGGACGGAACGGTGGAGGCCGCAACTGTCGTCGATGGTGACCCCGCCCCGGACGGGTCGGGGCCGATTCGCAGAATCCGGGCGATGGAAGTCGGCCACGTGTTCCAGTTGGGGCGCAAGTACGCGGACGCCCTCGGTCTCGAAGTTCTCGACGTGAACGGCAAGCTCGTGACCGTGACCATGGGCTCGTACGGCATCGGCGTGACGCGCAACCTCGCCGCGATCGTCGAGCGCTTTCACGACGAGAAGGGCATCGTCTGGCCCGCCGAAGTCGCGCCGTTCGACGTCCACGTCGTTGCCACGGGTAAAGACGAAGAAGTCTTCCGAGTCGCGGAAGAGGTCGTCGCCGAGCTCGACGCCGAGGGCTTCGAGACGGTCTTCGACGACCGCCGCAAGGTGTCACCGGGAGTCAAGTTCAAGGATATTGAACTGATAGGCGTGCCGAAGGCACTCGTCATCGGGCGCGGTGCTGCCGAGGGAGAATTCGAGCTCTGGGACCGAGCATCCGGTGAGAAGCTGCCCGTTCGCCGTGAGGACGTTCTGGCAGCCCTGCGCGCCTAAGCCCCGTCCTCCACCCCATTCGTCCCGCTACACTTCTCGGTCTATGCATGCCGACACGCCCGTATAGTGCGTTCATTCCCTGTATAGACCGAGAAGTGTGCGGAGGCAGCGGGGTGTGGATGCGGGAGTGGCTCGGTGAAGTGGCGCTGAGGCCGCCGGAAGCGATAAGCTGATGCGTCCGCAATGAGCGGCCTACAGTTGAACAGAGGGGAGACCGCGATGGACATCGACATCAACGCACTGAAGCTGGTGGAACGAGAGCGGGAGATCCCCTTCAACGATCTGCTGAGCATTATCGAGCAGGCCATTCTGCAGGCGTACCTGCGTTCCAAGACGGAGCCGACACCCGATGCCGAAAAACCTCGTGTCGAGATCGACCGTCGCACGGGTGGCGTCACGCTGCTGGAGCCTGAGCTCGATGAAGACGGCAACCGGATCGGCGAGCAGGAGATCCAGCCCGACGACTTCAGTCGACTCGCCGCCAGCGTCGCCAAGCAGGTCATCGTGCAGGCGATGCGCGAGCGCAATACGGAGAACGTGCTCGGTGAGTACAAGGACCGCGAGGGCGAGATCGTGGCCGGTGTCGTGCAGCAGGGCTCGAATCCTCGCATGATCCGCGTCAAGCTCTCGGACGACTTCGAAGCGGTGCTTCCTCCCGAGGAGCAGGTCCCCGGAGTCGAGTACAGCCACGGCGAGCGCCTCCGCGTCTACATCACCAAGGTCGAACGCGGCGAGCGCGGTCCGCGCGTGACGGTGTCGCGCACTCACCCGGGTCTCGTTCGCAAGCTGTTCGCTCTCGAGGTACCCGAGATCGCTCAGGGCGTTGTCGAGATCGTTGCGATCGCCAGGGAGGCCGGTCACCGTTCGAAGATCGCGGTGCGCGCCAAGGACCCCGAGATCAACGCGAAGGGTGCCTGCATCGGCGAGCTTGGGGCGCGTGTTCGTGCCGTGCAGACCGAGCTCGGTGAAGAGAAGATCGACATCGTCGACTACTCGGACGACCTGCCTAAGTTCGTCGCGAACGCACTGAGCCCTGCGAAGGTCTCGGAGTCGTTCATGCTCGACGAGAAGACGAAGGCAGTTCGGACGCTGGTTCCCGACTTCCAGCTGTCGCTCGCAATCGGCAAAGAAGGGCAGAACGCACGCCTAGCCGCGAAGCTGACAGGCGCGAGGATCGACATTCAGCCCGATTCGGTAATGGAAGCGTAGTTGCGCTGGATTTCAATTCGCGCCGTCGTGAAGAAAACGGTCCTGTGGATCGTTTTGAGTGATGGATCGACATTCAGCTGAATCTATTGGGTGATCTGCGGAGCGGGACGCTGTCCTTCCAAGAGCTTGATCCGCAGGATCGCTTTGGTCTGAACTATCGCTGTTTGCGAAGTCCCGTCGACTCCCTGCCTTGTATGAATTCGATCCACTGGATCGAATTCCAGTTGTTCGCTCCAGTCGGGTTGTCACGTGGAAAATGGGGCCCCGACCTCGCTTCGCTCGGCCCCATTTGTCCACGCGTCAACCACTCCATTTCGCTATGCATGTTGTAGCGGGGCCCTGCCTTGCATGAATTCGATCCGCAGGATCGATATTGAGCTCAACTCTGTGGTGGAGTTGTAGCGCCGGTCCCTGTCTTTTCACAAATCGATCCACAGGATCGCTTTGTGTTGAAGTACTTCTCTCTGCGAAGTCGCATCGAGTCCCTGTCTTTCCAAGAGTTTGATCCGCAGGATCGCTTTGGTCTGAACTATCGCTGTTTGCGAAGTCCCGTCGACTCCCTGTCTTTCCAAGAGTTTGATCCGCAGGATCGCTTTGGTCTGAACTATCGCTGTTTGCGAAGTCGCATCGAGTCCCTGTCTTTCCACGAATTCGATCCACAGGATCGAATTCCGCGTCAACCACTCCATTTCGCTATGCATGTTGTCGCGGGGGCCCTGCCTTGCCACATATCGGAGTTCACCGGTTCGCCAAATCCGACTTCTTCACTTAGAGCGGTCTTTGGGTCGGAATTCTTCGAGAATTCCGACCTGAACTCCGCTCTTAGTGCCAGTGGTGCTGCGCTGCTTGCCGTACGCAGAGCAATCCCAACGCGGATCGAGTGAGGCTAGCGATAAGACACGCCCGTGGGCATCGACTTGTACGCAGGAGAGCTGCACGGTCGCGCGGCGAACCCGTTCGCCCTCCACGAAGGATGCCGGTCGGCAGACACGCCCGAGCGTTCCGTGAGGTAGACTTGTTAGCATCCGTACGTGTCTAGGCTGCCGTGAACGCGATGAGCCGCGCCGTTTGGTGCGAATCGTCGCTGAGCAGGGAGTCGCAATCCCGGAGGGTCGTGAAAGACTTCCTGGACGAGGCGCGTGGGTGCATCCGACACCGGAATGCGTCGCGAAGTGCGAACCGAAACTTCGTCGAGCACTCCGGGTGCGTGCACTCGATACAGCCCGTATCGCGGAGATCCAAACCCTCGATTCATCCGAATCCGAGATCAAAGGAACGAAAACCACCATGGACAACTAATGAGCGGCTCGAAATGAGACCCGTTATCAATTGACGTCCGTGACTCCTGCCCGGGAATCACGGACCGGACAGGAGAGAAGTGGCAAACCCACGCGTACACGAGATCGCATCTGAGCTCGGTGTTGAGAGCAAAGTTGCGCTAGAAAAACTTAAGGAGATGGGCGAGTTCGTCAAGAGCTCGGCATCGTCCGTTGCGCCGCCGGTCGCGCGTCGCCTGAAGAAGAAGCTCGTCGAAGACGGCGTCGTGCCGACCGAAGACAAGCCTGCGCCCAAGGCAGACGCGCCGAAATCGGCAAGCGCGAAACCCGCCGCGAAGACCGGCCCGAAGCCCGGTGGCCCGAAGCCCGCGGGTCCCAAGCCAGCTGAGAAGGTTGCAGACAAGCCGAGCCCCGCGGCCGAGAAGCCGGCAGAGGCTCCTAGGCCCGCTGCTGATGAAGCGCAGGGAGAGGCTCCGAAACCTGCTGCGGCGCCTTCCGGTGACGCCCCCAAGCCGAGCGCTATTCCGCGCCCGCGCCCTCGTCCCGGTGGACCCCGCCCCGGTAACAACCCCTTCGCATCCCAGCAGGGTATGGGCAGGCAGCGCCCCGGCGGCCCGCGACAGGGTGGCCAGGCAGGCGAGCGCCGCCCCGGCGGTGGCGGTCGACAGGGAGGCCCGCGCCAGGGTGGTGGCGGTGCGCCTCGCCCGGGAGCACCTCGCCCCGGCTCCCCTCGCCCAGGAGCCCCCGCACCCGCTGGCGGCCCCGCAGGACGTGGGGGTGGCCCCGGCCGCGGAGCCCCGGGTCGTGGCGGCCCGGCATTCGCCGGTCGCGGCGGTCGCGGTCGCGGTGGTACGGCAGGTGCTTTCGGTCGCGGCGGCGGCAAAGCGAAGTCCCGTAAGTCGAGGCGCGCGAAGCGGCTCGAATTCGAGATGCGCGAAGCGCCGTCGGTAGGCGGCGTCAAGGTACCTCGCGGTGACGGCTCGACACCCATCCGCATGCGGCGCGGTTCCTCGCTCGCCGACTTCGCAGAGAAGATCGGTGCGAGCCCGGCCGACCTCGTAACAGTGCTGTTCCACCTCGGTGAGATGGCCACTGCGACACAGTCGCTGGATGAGACGACATTCGAGCTTCTCGCTGACGAACTCGGCTACAAGCTCGACCTCGTCAGCCCCGAGGACGAGGACAAGGAGCTCCTCGAAGCCTTCGACATCGATCTCGATGACGAAGACGACGAAGAGGATCTCGAGTATCGTCCGCCTGTCGTGACCGTCATGGGCCACGTCGACCACGGTAAGACTCGACTGCTCGACGCTGTTCGCAACGCCAACGTCGTTTCCGGCGAAGCCGGCGGCATAACGCAGCACATCGGTGCCTACCAGGTCGTCAAGGAGCACGACGGCGTCGAACGCCCCATCACCTTCATCGACACCCCGGGTCACGAGGCGTTCACCGCCATGCGTGCCCGTGGCGCGCAGGTGACGGACATCGCGATCCTGGTGGTGGCCGCCGATGACGGCATCATGCCGCAGACGATCGAGGCGTTGAACCACGCGCAGGCTGCGGGTGTGCCCGTCGTCGTCGCGGTCAACAAGGTCGACAAGGAAGATGCGAACCCTGCGAAGGTGCGTCAGCAGCTCACCGAGTACGACCTCGTCACCGAGGAGTACGGCGGCGACACCATGTTCGTCGACGTCTCGGCTCGTACGGGTCAGGGCGTGCAGGATCTGCTGGAGGCCGTGCTGTTGACGGCGGATGCGGGGCTCGACCTCCGTGCCAACCCCGACAGGGAGGCGCGCGGTGTCGCTGTTGAAGCGAAGCTCGACAAGGGGCGCGGTTCCGTCGCCACGGTCCTCATCCAGTCGGGCACGCTCCGCGTCGGTGACTCCATTGTCGCGGGCACCGCTTACGGCCGAGTCCGGGCGATGATCGACGACATGGGCAATCGTGTCGAAGCGGCCGGCCCGTCCATGCCTGTTCAGGTGCAGGGTCTCTCCTCCGTTCCGCGGGCGGGCGACACCTTCCTGCAGACTGAGGAGGATCGAACTGCCCGCCAGATCGCCGAGAAGCGTGAAGCACTCGAGCGCAACGCACAGCTGGCAAAGGCCCGCAAGCGCCTCTCGCTCGAAGACTTCAAGACCGCTCTCGACGAGGGCAAGGTCGAAACGCTCAACCTCATCATCAAGGGTGACGTTTCGGGTGCTGTCGAGGCGCTCGAAGAGTCGCTGCTCAAGATCGAGGTCGACGACTCCGTTGATCTGCGCATCATTCACCGCGGTGTGGGTGCCGTCACGGAGAGCGACATCAACCTCGCGACCGTCGACAACGCTGTTGTCATCGGATTCAACGTTCGGCCCGACACGAAGGCACGCGAGCGTGCGCAGCGTGAAGGCATCGACGTGCGCTTCTACAGCGTCATCTACGCGGCCATCGACGACATCGAGAACTCCCTCAAGGGCATGCTCAAGCCCGAGTACGAGGAAGTCCAGTCGGGTGTCGCCGAGATCCGCGAGGTGTTCCGCTCTTCGAAGTTCGGCAACATCGCCGGTGTCATCGTACGGTCGGGCACGATCACGCGTAACGCCAAGGCACGCGTCATCCGCGAGGGTGTCGTGCTGGCGGACGGTCTCGCGATCGAGTCGCTACGTCGGTTCAAGGACGATGTCACCGAGGTTCGCACGGACTTCGAGTGCGGTATCGGCCTCGGCAAGTACAACGACATCCGTGTCGGCGACGAGATCGAGACCATCGAGATGGTCGAGAAGCCGCGCGACTAGTCGCAGGAGGAATCCATGAATGAGAGTCCGAGAGCACGCAGGATCGCGGACACCGTCCGTCAGATCACCGTGAACGCGCTACGGAATGAGGTGAAGGACCCCCGCCTGGGGTTCGTCACCGTCACCGACGTGCGGGTAACCGGGGATCTGCAGCACGCCACGGTCTTCTACACCGTGCTCGGCACGGAGGAGGAGATCGCGGACACCGGTGTTGCGCTCGAGAGCGCGAAGGGCGTCGTTCGCCGTGAACTCGGTCGGGGGCTGTCGTTGCGACTCACGCCCTCCATCGAGTTCCAGCTCGACGCGGTTCCCGAGAACGCGGCCTCGATCGAACACCTGCTCGATGAGGCTCGTCAGCGGGATGCGGAGACTCGAGATGGCGCTGCGTCCGCACAGTACGCAGCCGGTGAGGATGCCTACCGCGAACCTCGCGAAGAGGACTGAAGCACTTCAGTACGGCAGACGGAGCTCGTCGTCCTCCTGGACGGCGAGCCCGTCTCGTTTCAGGCTCTCTATCGCTCGCTCGCGCTGCGGGTCATCCGACCACACGAGCACGAAATCCGCCACAGGAATGGGGATGTCCGACTCCCGCAGCGCGCGCAGAATACGGCCCCGTGCCTGACGATCGCTGCCCTCGAACCGTGCCTGCTTCGGAGCTCTTCTTCCGGTGAACTCCGGCTTGCCCCTAGCAACCCATGAACACGCGGACAGCAAAGGGCACTCATCGCATTTCGGTGCTCTCGCCGTGCACACGAGAGCACCCAACTCCATAAGGGCGATCGAAACGAGCGCGGCATCCTCTCTGCCTTCTGGAAGCAGCGCCTCGACGTCTGCCAGATCGCGCTTCGCGGCGGGGCCCGCTTCTCCCTGCCCGTGCACGGCCCTGGCGATGACTCGGCGCACATTCGTGTCGACGACAGGGTGCCGGTCGCCGAAATGGAAGACGGCAACGGCCCGTGCCGTGTAGTCCCCGATACCGGGCAGCGCGAGCAGTTCACGAACATCTCCTGGCACGACGCCACCGTGCCGTTCGACGATCGCGACTGCCGTATCCTGCAGCCGCAGCGCCCGCCTCGGATAGCCGAGCGTGCCCCACTGCCGCAATACTTCGTGTGTCGGAGCGTCGGCGAGGTCGCGGGGCCCTGGCCAGCGTTCCAGCCAGCGATCGATCTCGATCGCTACTCTGCTCGCCCGAGTCTGCTGCAGCATCACTTCACTCACGAGCGTGCCCCACGCGTCGAACTCGGGCCGTCGCCACGGCAGATCTCGTGCGTGCTCGTCGTACCAGGGCGGCAGCAGTCGAAGCAGTGACGAGCGCGAGATCACACGGACAGTCTATTTCGTTAGCGCAGCCGTACGAGCCCAACGGGCGGTCACGAAATGTTGAGTCGACGGCCGAAAGGGAACCGCAGCATCCGTTTTTCGTGACCGATGCCCGTATGGTCAACATCCGGTGACACTTGCATGAGATACCGGCCAACGACGACGTTGAGGAGCAATACGATGGAGGCATGCCCGATTACGCCCTTATGATGCGCGCCGCCGACTGGACCCAGGAGCAGCGCACCGTCTACACCCAGATCGCCGAGAGATTCCTCGCCAGGAACCCGAGAGGTCGCAGGATGCTCGCCGTCGACGGACGGAACGGTGTCGGGAAGTCGAGGCTCGCCCACGAACTCCGTGTCGCATTCGCCCGCGCAGAAGTCACATCGTTCGCGGCATCGATGGGCGACTTCCTGAACGTGCGTCGAGTGCGCGAGCGACAGGGCCCGGCCTCAGCGCGAGGCTATTACGACGACACCTACAACCTCTCGGAGCTCAAGCGTTCGCTCCTCGAACCGTTCATGATGGGCGGCTCGACGTCCTTCGTGCTGAAATCATACGATGCCGAAGCCGAAGCCTATGTGGAGCCTGACTGGGAGTCGTCAGGGCAGAACGCAGTACTGATCGTCGAGGGCGAGTTCCTTGCGCGGCCCGCTCTGCGCGATCTCTGGCACGGATTCCTGCTCGTGGAGGCCGCCGACGGTGTGCGCGGATCGCGCCTGCAGGCACGCGATGGCGCGCATCCGCTCATCTCGCACGCTTCGCACGGGCTCGCGCAGCAGGCTCACGCGTACTACGAGGAGACGGCTGCCCCTTTCGACCGTGCGGACATGCTGCTCGACAACAGCGATTGGCAGCGCCCGATTCTCGTGCGTTGACGGTTCAGCGGAGCGGGATGCGCTGCGCGACTTCGTCGACCGTGAACGGTTCGCTGCGTGCTTCCCGCTCATGCACGAGAGCGGTGATTGCCGCGTTGACGGGCGCTTCGCGTCCGACCCTGCGTGCGGCGTCCACGACGGCGCCGTTCAGGTAGCCGATCTCGGTCGGCTTGCCTCGCACGATGCTCTGCTGTGTCGAGCCGAGGTTCGGCACGTCGCCCATGACCGCGGCCATTCGACGGGGGACGATTGCGGCAAGCGGCAACGGTCCGTGTTCGATGAGTCGCAGTAGGAAGGTCGACAGCCCCTGCAGCGGTCGCAGCGTATTGCCCGAGGCCCGCCCGATGCGAACGGTTTCGCGCATACTCGCGGTAATGATGCGAAGGAGGGGCGGGGTTGCGATCGTGTCCTGCACGCTCCTGTCCACGAGGGCCGGGACGGCGTTCACCATGTTGATGACCAGCTTGGTCCACTGCGCGCCCTCGATCCCGTCAACGTGTGCAACTCCGGGAACGGCACCCTGCAGGAGCTCGGTGAAGAATTCGCCCTCCCTGCCGCCGATGAACAGCTTCCCGGCAGCCGTGACGTCGATTCTGCCGGGCTCGATGAGATTCGCGGCAGTCGTCGAGATTCCGCCGGCGACACGTTCGTGGCCCAGGATCGTTGCCGCGCGTCCGTGGCCGTTGAGCCCGTTCTGGATGACGAGAACTGGTCGCTCGGCTGCGATCGGGTTCGCGGCGAGTGCCGTCTCGGTGTCGAGCGTTTTCGTCGCGAGCACGACCGCGTCGACATCCGGCAGCGTTTCCTGCGCCCGCACACGTTCGTGAAACTCACCGAATGCGCCGCTGACGTGCAACCCGTCGTCACTGATGGCAGTGAGATTCCCGCCGCGTGCCGTAATCGACACCGTATGACCTTCGGCGGCGAGCATAGCTGCGAGGTGGCCGCCGATGGATCCGGCACCGATGATTCCCACGCGCGTCACGTGACTCAGCCTACTGCCGGCGCGGTCATCCCGCGCCCTCGGGTAACCTCGATGCGTGCCCAATGGAATTCTGCTCGTCGACAAACCGGCCGGCGTCACGAGCCACACCGTCGTCGCCATGGCTCGCCGAGCGTTGAAGACGAAAAAGGTTGGTCACGCCGGGACCCTCGACCCGATGGCTACCGGGCTGCTCGTGCTCGGTGTCGGCGCATCCACCAGGTTGCTGACCTTCATGGTCGGGGCCGACAAGACGTACGAAGCGACGATCACCCTGGGAGCGTCGACGGTCACGGATGACGCGGAAGGGGACGTGACGGAAACCGCTGATGCATCCTCGCTGACGATGGATGCGATTCGCGCGGCAGTTGCGCCGCTCAGTGGTGAAATAGAGCAGGTTCCTTCCGCGGTCAGCGCCATCAAGGTCGATGGGACGCGCGCGTACGCTCGTGTTCGCGGGGGAGAGGACGTCGAGCTGAAAGCCCGATCGGTGACGGTTTCGCGTTTCGATCTCGACAACTTTCAAGCGGGTGACCGCGCGCACGTGGATGCCGTCATCGATTGTTCGAGCGGCACCTACATTCGGGCGCTCGCGCGAGACCTCGGAGCATCCCTCGGCGTAGGAGGGCATCTGAGTGCACTGCGACGAACGCACGTCGGAGCATTCCACGTTGCAGAGGCGGTCATGGCAGACGAGATCACCGCCGACGCCCTCATCGATCCGGTCGCCGCTATCGAGAAGTTCTTACCCGTTGCAGAGCTCACCGCCGAGAGCGCCCAGCTCCTCCGTAACGGACGCCGACCCGACTCCGACATCACGGGGCTCGTCGCGGCCGTTCGAGATGGCACTTTAATCGGCATCGCAAGAGGGCAGTCAGGCAATCTCGTGCCGGTTGCGAATATGCCAGAGGAAACGCAAGGCAGACAGCAGAACGAGGGAAGCGAGAACGCGTCATGATCGCCTGGCTCATGATTACACAGGCGATCGTGATCGCCGCACTCGGCTTGTTCGTGACGATCGCCGGACTTGCAAGGGTGAGGATGAACGACCTGTTCCTTGCCTTCGCCGCGTTCTCCCTCGTCACGCTCATCGTCCAGATCGTCGCTTCTATCGTTGCCCAGGTTGCGGGCAACGGCCCTACCGGCGACCCGTTCGAGTACTGGACGTACTTGGTTTCGTGCGTGCTCATCCCGCCGGCCGCCGCATTCTGGGCGCTGATCGACAAGGGGCGCTGGGGCGTTCTCGCCCTCGGTATCGGTCTTCTCGCGGTCGCCGTCATGGTGTACCGGATGCACCAGATCTGGTTCGTACAGATCGCGTGAGATCGGAGCGCCGTGGAAGGAGAGATATTCGCGCGAGTCGCTCTCGCGATCGTGTTGCTGATCGCCGGATGCGTCATGATCTGGATGGGGCAGGCGGCGGCCTCGGGGCGGCTGAGTCGCAATAGGCTCGCGGGCATCCGCATCCCGAGCACCATGGCGAGCGAGGAGGCGTGGCGAGCCGCTCATATCCGAGCAAGGGTTCCGATCGTGTCGTCGGGTTATGCCGCATTCGCGTGCGCCATCTTCGCGCTTCTTCCCGTCTCGATGCCTGCGGTGATGACCGGCATATCGGTGGGCTGTGCCGTGATGGTGGGTCTCGTGCTGTACGGGGCCGTCGTGGGGAGCCGAGCCGCACGCGCGGTCGCGCTGCGCCAGGAGTCCGCGAGCGAGATGCAGGAGTAGACTCTAAAATCTATGGCTGGTTCAGAACGCTCCAGCGGCTTCGGCCGCGCTCTCATCGCCGTATACGCAGTTCTGGCACTCGCCGCCACCGGGCGGTCGTTCGTGCAGATCGTGCGTGCTTTCGACGAGGCACCGCTGGCGTATACGCTCAGCGCATTGTCGGCGCTCGTCTACATCGTGGCCACGGTGGCGCTGTTGCGGAAAGGCGAGGTCTGGAGGCGCGTCGCTCAGTTCGCGATCGGTTTCGAACTCGTCGGCGTCATTGTTGTCGGCGCCCTGTCGCTCGTCATGCCGCAGCTGTTCGCGCACCCGAGCGTGTGGAGTTGGTTCGGGATGGGCTACCTCTTCGTGCCGCTCGTTCTGCCGGTCGTCGGTTTGTGGTGGATTCACAAGGGAAGTCGTAGAGAGGTAGCGCGTGAGGCTTGAAGACGTCCGGAGCGACGTCGATACCGCCGTTTCGGTCGGTAAGTTCGACGGGGTCCACATCGGGCACACGAGTATCATCCGTTCGCTCGAAACGCTGGCGGAGAGTCGTGGTCTCGAAACCGTTGCCGTCACCTTCGACCGCAACCCGCTCGAACTCATCAAACCGGAGGTCGCGCCGAAACCGATCGCCTCACTGCAGCAGCAGGACGAATTCCTGCGGGGCGCGGGTGTCGACCGAGTCGTCACGCTCGAGTTCGACCTCGAACTGATGAGAACAGAGCCGGAGGACTTCGTCGAGGCGCTCTTCGGATCATTGCGCGCCAAAGTACTGCTCGTCGGAGCTGACTTCACGTTCGGCTCCCGCGGCCGCGGCGATGTTCGCATGCTGGAGCAAGCGGCCCCCGGCTACGGGGCGGAAGTGCACGTCATCGATGACGTGTGCACGCACGATGGTCGACGCATCTCCTCGACTTGGATTCGCGAGTCGCTTTCGCTCGGTCGTGTCACGGATGCCGCAGCAATGCTCGGCAGACTGCATCAGGTACGAGGCACCGTCGTCCGGGGTCAGCAGCGAGGCCGACAGCTGGGCTTCCCGACCGCCAACCTGGAATCGCACCCGCAGGGGTTCGTTCCCGCCGATGGCGTGTACGCGGCGTGGGCGACAATAGGCGGCGATCGATTCCCCGCGGCCGTCTCCGTGGGTGACAATCCGACGTTCGACGGGGAGATCGAGCGGGTCGTCGAAGCGCACCTGATCGACGTCGATCGTGACTGCTACGGCGACGAAATGACCGTGGAGTTCGTGAAGTTCTTGCGCACGATGCACCGCTTCGAGGGCCTGGATGAGTTGATCGAGCAGATGGCGAGAGACGTGCAGGAGACCGAAGACATCCTCGCTGCCGAGCTGCTGGCGGAGGGCTAGCGACGCAACCCGGCGAGACGGTTGACGGCCTCGGCGATCGTCTCGTCGCGTTTGCAGAATGCGAAACGCATGACGGTGCGCAGATCGCTTCTGTCGATGCTCGCGAACGGTGAGACTGGGACTGCGACGACACCGACGAGGTGCGGGAGCTTGTACGCGAGTTCGCGGGCGTCACCGTGCCCGAGTTCGACGGTGTCGGCGAGCACGAAGTAGCCGCTGTCGGGAACGTAAGGGGTCATTCCCACGCTCTCCAGCCCCGCCATCAACAGATCGCGTTTCGCGGCGAACGACGCCCGCTGCTGATCGAAGAACTCCTGCGGCAGGCCGAGTCCGGTCGCGATCGCCGGCTGCAGCGGCACGCTGCCGACAAACGACATGTACTGCTTCACGGCACTGATCTCGCCAATCCGTTTCGCGCTGGCCATGATCCAGCCGACCTTCCAGCCGGTCACCGAGAACGTCTTACCCCCGGAGGAAATGGCAATCGACAGCTCAGGGTCGAGACCTGCGGCGACCATGGGCACGTGCCTGCCGGCAAAGGTGAGCTGCTCGTACACCTCATCGGCGATGACCATGATGCCGTGCCTGTTCGCGATCGAAGCGATCGCCTGCAGACGCTCTTCTTCAAATACCGCACCTGTGGGATTGTGGGGCGTGTTGAGGACGATGGCCTTCGTCCTCGGAGTGATGGCGGCCTCCAGAGCCTCCGGTTCGGGCTGGAAATCGGGCGCATAGAGCGGCACGGGCACGAGCGTGCCTCCTGCGAGCGCCGTGACGGCAAGGTACTCGTCGTAGTACGGCTCGAAGGCGATCACCTCGTCACCGGGGGCCACGTAGGCGAGCAGCGATGCAGATATCGCTTCCGTTGCACCGACCGTCACGAGGATCTCGTCGGGCTCGAGCTGGGTGCCGTAGTCGCGCTTGCGCTGCTCCCTTATCGCATCGATCAGCAGCGGGTTGCCACGCGCTGGCCCGTACTGATTCAGGCCCGCATCGATGGCGTTCTTCGCGGCGCCAAGGACCGCACCGGGGCCATCGAAGTCCGGGAACCCCTGACCGAGGTTCACCGAACCGGTCTCGGCCGCGAGGCCCGTCATCTCGGCGAAGATCGTGGGCCGGAGGGAGCCTTCGCGATCCGCGAGACCGGCATTGTGGGCGAGTCGGAACCAGGGGGCGTCTTCCATGTCACCAGCCTACGATGCGCTTCCAGGGTGGCACATCGAATCAACATCGCGGACGCATAGCGTGAAAGAGCAGCCTGGGTGCATGACCGACCACCCTTCCGAGCGCGCACCTCGAAGCGGCGCTCGCATCCCTAATCCGCTTGCGCGAGAGTTCGGTAGCGAAGCGCCGTATGCCCCGAACAGTCCCGCGTACGCCTCTACGGGTCACGACGGGCAGCGCCGCAGCTCTAGGGCGCCGGCCGGGTGGATTCTTGCGATGGCGCTGGTCGGCGGCGTGGTGCTGGGAGGGGCTGCCGGCGGAGGTGCGGCGCTGCTGCTCACGAACTTCGACGGCCGGACGCAGATCGTGGCGAGCGAATCGGAGGGTGGTGTCGAGGCGGTCTCCTCCTCTGTCGTCGAACAGGTTCAGCAGTCCGTTGTGACGGTGGACGTGACGGCAGCCAACGCGCAGGGAAGCGGCAGTGGTGTCGCGGTTGCCTCTGGTGGCTACATCGTGACGAACAATCACGTCGTCTCGCTCGACGGTCAGGCCTCGAATCCGCAGATCACCGTGACGACGGCCGATGGCCAGATCCTGCAGGCCCAGCTGGTCGGAGCGGATGCAGCCTCGGACCTCGCGGTCATCAGAGTCGAACAGGACCTGCCGATTCTGCCGTTCACGGAAGCGCCGCCCGCGGTCGGCGAGCAGACGATCGCGGTCGGAGCGCCGCTTGGACTTTCGAACAGCGTCACGGAGGGGATCGTCTCGGCGACCGGGCGGGGCCTTACTGTCGGTACGACGGAAGAGGACGACGAATCCCCTTACCGTTTCTGGTCGCAGCAGGGGCCGGAAGAGCCTCAGCAAACTGTCGCGGTGCCCGCGCTGCAGACGGATGCCTCCGTCAATCCCGGTAACTCCGGCGGGGCGCTCGTGAACGCGGACGGTCAATTGGTCGGCATCAACGTCGCGATTGCGACGACAGGGCAGGCCGATGCGGATGCGTCGGCGGGCTCCATCGGCATCGGATTCGCGATAGAGGGGCAGCTCGTGCAACGGGTCGTTGAAGAGATCATCGCCGACGGTGCCGCGACGCACGGCCAACTCGGCGTCACTGTCAGCGATCAGACGGACGCCGCAGTCGGAGTTCAGGGAGCGCTCGTACAGGAAACCACGAGCGACGGGCCCGGCGAGGCGGCCGGACTCGAACCCGGTGACGTCATCACGGCAGTGGAGGGTCGTGCCGTGAGCAACGCGACCGACCTCACCGCTTTCGTTCGTGCTGCGGCCGCAGGTAGTGAAATCGAACTGGAAGTGACCCGCGATGGCGAGAACGAAACGGTGACGGTCGAACTCGGCGGTCTCTAGTTGATCGGCACGATGAACGTGGGAAGATAGACACATGGCACAAGATCTCGACCAACCCGCCGGCGGCACCGACGTCCTCGATCGCGAACTCGAGAAACTGCTGAACGAAGAGCAGGTCGAAGACGGTGACCACGACCGCTACTCGCACTACGTCAAAAAGAACAAGATTCTGCAGTCAGCGCTTTCCGGCAAGTCCGTTCGTGCGCTGTGCGGCAAGAAATGGACGCCCGGCCGCGACCCGGAGAAGTTTCCTATCTGCCCCGAGTGCAAGTCGATCTACGAGAAGCTCCGCGACGAGTAGCGTTCCCGGCCGCTACCTGAAGACGGTGGGGATGACCGGGTCGCCCGGCGCGAGCCGGTGCGCTTCGAGCGGCAATTCAGCGATAGCCGTAGCACGGTGCTGTCGCGCTCGATCGACGCCTGCAGCTCCTCGATACTCATCGGCGATCGCTCCGTCGCGGATCAGACTCACCTGCAGAGCACGACCGTCTGACGAGTCGACGACATCTTCGATCTTGGGATCGCCTGCGAAAACGGTTTCTTCTACCGCGACGCCGTTGTCGAGGCTGCGGACGGCGAGCTTCTCGCCTCCGAGGCTGGTTTTGTTCTTGCTCGATTTCGCGACGCTTCGCCAGCCGTCTTCGCCCTTGCGCGTAACGAGTTTGTAGACCATCCCGGCTGCCGGGGATCCTGAGCCCGTAACGACGCTGGTACCGACGCCGTACGCATCCACGGGGGACGCGGCAAGAGCAGCGATAGCGAATTCGTCGAGGTCGCTCGTAACCGTGATGCGGGTATTGACAGCGCCGAGCGAGTCGAGTTGTTCGCGAGTGCGGGCGGCCACGATCGGGAGGTCGCCCGAGTCGAGCCGGACGCCGCCGAGCCCCGTTCCGGCGACGCGGATGGCGGTCTCCACTCCGCTGGCGATGTCGTAGGTGTCGACCAGCAGTGTCGTTTCGGTTCCGAGCGCATCGACCTGCGCGCGGAACGCGTCCTCTTCTGTTTCGTGCAGCAGCGTGAACGAGTGCGCTGCCGTGCCCATCGTCGGGATTCCCCAGCGGGCGCCGGCCTCCATGTTCGATGTATTCGTGAAGCCCGAGATGTATGAGGCCCGCGCCGCCGCGACGGCAGACTCTTCGCTCGTCCGACGTGACCCCATCTCGGCGATGGGTCGGTCGCCCGCTGCCGTCACCATGCGGCTCGCTGCCGTCGCGACGGCCGAGTCGTAGTTCATGACCGAGAGGATGATCGTCTCGAGCATGACGCAGTCCGCGAACGACCCCTCGATCGTGAGCAGCGGCGAGCCCGGAAAATACAGCTCGCCCTCGGCGTAACCGCGAATCCTGCCCCGGAACCGGTAATCGGCGAGGAAGCCGAGCGTCTCCTCCGACACGATGTCGCGCTCCTGCAGAAACCGCAGCTGCTCGTCGTTGAAGCGGAACTGCTCGATCAAATCGATAACCCGACCCGTTCCCGCCACGACGCCGTACCGTCTTGCACCGGGAAGTCTGCGTGCGAACGTCTCGAAGATGCTCGGCCTGAATGCGGTTCCCGCCCGAATCGCCGCATCGATCATCGTCAGCTCGTACTGATCCGTCATGAGTGCACTGGAGGTCACCGAACCAGGCTAGCGCCTCGGGCCGCTCGGGGCCGTCGTAGAATAGAGCGAGTGCACAGCCTCGCAGATGGAACCGAAATCGAGATTCGGCGACCGACCGGTGACGACGCGCTCGCCTGGGACGAATTCGTCGCACGCGAGCAGGGAGCGACGTACGACG
The DNA here is from genome assembly GCF_945915485.1 of uncultured Agrococcus sp. Lineage (GTDB taxonomy): Bacteria > Actinomycetota > Actinomycetes > Actinomycetales > Microbacteriaceae > Agrococcus. The sequence continues at coordinate 13,990 of NZ_CAMEFJ010000009.1, read as the reverse complement.
CACTACCGGATGCGTTCGTCGCCGACGCGATCGCGCGAGCCCGCGAGCGCGCGGACGAACGCAGGAAGCAGTTCGACGAACCCGGCACTTCGGTTAGAAGGCTCGCGACATCCGGCGGTGAGATCGTCGGCGTCGCGGAAGTCGGGGACGGGCCACCGGAATGGGAAGTCGGTCTCGGCGTCGAAGGCATCGGGTACGCACGAGAGCTCGTTCGCCTCTATCTCGCGCCGGCGGCGAAGGGCAGCGGATTGGCGACGGCACTGCTGCGGGAGGTCACGAACGGGGAGGGCCTGTACCTCTGGATTCTCGACGGTAACGATCGCGCCCACCGCTTCTACTCCAAGCACGGGTTCATCGACGTGGATGAGCGCGTCACGGCAGACGACTCGTGGGGCGGGATGACCATGCACCGCATGGTCCGTCCCTCACGGCTCGCCACGGCGCGAGTAGGCTAGGGCCGTGCAGCGACCCATCGGAATCTTCGACAGCGGACTCGGCGGCCTCACGGTCGCGAGAGCGGTTATCGACCTTCTTCCGCACGAATCCGTCACCTACATCGGCGACACGCTCCACACCCCTTACGGGCCGCGAGACCAGGACGAAGTTCGCTCGCTCAGTATCGAGGTCATGGACGCCCTCGTCGCGCAAGGTGTCAAAATGCTCGTCATCGCCTGCAACACGGCATCCGCGGCCACGTTCGACATCGCGAAGCGCCGTTATCAAGACACGCTGGGCATCCCCGTCATCGAAGTGATCACGCCGGCGGTGCGGGCAGCGACCGTGGGGTCGACGAGAAACAGCATCGGTGTCGTCGCAACGGCGGGCACGGTCGGTTCCGGCGCGTATCAACGGGCGTTCGCACACGCCGGAGTGCCCGATGTGATGGCCGTCGCGGCGCCTCGCTTCGTCGAGTTCGTCGAAGCCGGTGAGACGACGGGGGACCGCGTGCTGGATGCCGCGAGAGGCTATCTGCAGCCCCTCATCGACGCGAACGTCGACACGCTCGTGCTCGGCTGCACGCACTACCCGCTTCTCGCAGGCGCCATCGGGTACGTCATGGGCCCGGAAGTGCGTTTGGTTTCGAGTGCGCAGGAGACGGCTGCGGATGTGTACAGGACGCTCGCGGATCAAGACCTGCTGGCAACGGGCACGGCGGAATACCGTTTCGAATCGACGAGTATCGAACAGGGGCCGTTCCGCAAATTGGCTCGGCGGTTCCTCGGCCCGGAGGTCGGCCACGTGGAGCACCACGTCACGGGCGTTATAACGCTGCCATCGCCGGAAGAGCTCACCGCTGCTGCAAAGGACATTGCAGCCAAGAACGACGAATCAGGGAGAATCGCATGACCAGACCAGACGGACGCGCCGACAACGAGTTGCGCAATGTGCGCATAGAGCCCGGCTGGTCCGAGCAGGCCGAAGGCAGTGCGCTGATCTCATTCGGCTCGACGAAGGTGCTGTGCACTGCGAGCGTCATGCCGAAGGTGCCGCGCTGGATGACCGGCTCCGGTCGCGGATGGGTGACAGCGGAATACGCGATGCTGCCTCGTTCGACGAACGAGCGGATGGATCGTGAGGCCGTCAAGGGGCGAGTCGGGGGCCGCACGCACGAGATCTCGCGTCTCATCGGCAGGTCGCTTCGTGCCGTCGTGGATCTGAAGGCGCTCGGCGAGCTGTCCATCACGATCGACTGCGACGTCCTACAGGCGGACGGAGGCACGCGAACCGCCGCGATCACCGGCGCCTACGTGGCACTCGTGCAGGCGATCGAATGGGCGAAACGCGAGAAGCGCATCCCGGCATCCGCGAACCCCCTCATCGACAGCGTTTCGGCGATCTCGGTCGGGATCGTCGGGGGCGAGCCCGTGCTGGATCTTCCGTACATCGAAGATTCGAAGGCCGAGACGGACATGAATGTCGTCGTGACCGGTCGCGGGCTGTTCGTCGAAGTCCAGGGCACGGCCGAAGGTGCACCGTTCGACAAGCGTGAACTGGACGCACTGCTTGAGCTGGCGGTAGGCGGGTGCGAGCAGCTCGCGGAACGGCAGCGGGAGGCGTTGCAGGCATGAAGCTCGTCGTCGCGACCCACAACCCGCACAAGGTGGAAGAGCTCGGTCGCATTCTCGAACCGCTTCTTCCCGGAATCGAACTCGTCAGTTTCGACGGGCCCGAGCCCGTCGAAGACGGGGCAACTTTCGAAGCGAATGCCCTGATCAAGGCGCGGGCCGCCTACGAGCACACGGGGCTGCCCGCCATCGCCGACGATTCCGGCATCGCCGCGGACGCGCTGGGGGGCGAGCCCGGCATCCGCTCCGCTCGATACGCGGGAACAGGCAACGACCGCGACAACCTCGAGCTGCTGTTGCAGAACCTGCAAGGAGTAACGGATCGTACTGCGCAGTTTCTCTGCGCGGCCGCGTACGTCGACGGCGAAACCGAACTTGTTGAGATGGGCGTCTGGCCGGGTGCGGTGCTGACGAGCGCTCGCGGAGAGGGAGGATTCGGTTACGATCCGATCTTCCAGCCCGCTGGTGAGACACGCTCGAGCGCGGAACTCAGCGCGGCAGAGAAGGATGCCCTGAGTCACCGACGCAGGGCTTTCACAGCGCTTGCCGAAGCAGTAGGACGATCCAGATGACCGACGGCCGGTACCCCGCTCCGAGCCCTCGAGGGTCGACGGCGGCGGAAGACTACGTCAAAGTCATCTACGCCCACACCGAATGGCAAGACGAGCCGATGATGCCATCGCAGCTCGCCACCCGACTGGGGCTGGCCGCATCCACGGTCACGGAGATGGTGAAGAAGCTCGCAGTGAGCGGGCTCGTTCGCCACAGGCCGTACGGCGCGATAGAGCTGACTCCTGACGGGCGCCTTCTCGCGCTGCGGCTATTGCGACGGCATCGGCTCATCGAGACGTGGCTCGTTTCGCAACTGGGCTACGGCTGGGACGAAGTGCACGATGAAGCCGATGTTCTCGAACACGCGATGAGCGACCGGCTCGTGGAGGCGCTCGCGGCCTCGCTCGGACATCCCGTTCGCGACCCGCACGGCGATGCGATCCCGACGGCGGACGGCGCAATGCCCGCTCACGATGCGCGAGCGCTGCTGGAGCTGCAGGCAGGGGAGAGCGGCACCGTCACCCGGATCTCGGATTCCGACCCGGAACTGCTGCGCTATCTCGCGAGCAACGGCATCGATCTCGACGTTGTCGTCACCGTCGCAGAGCGCGGCAAATACTCGGGCACGCTGCTGGTCAGGACACCGGATGCGGATGTTCACCTGAGTCCGGAGGCTGCCGGCGCAGTGTGGGTGCGAGGCGACTGAGCCTGCTACTGGTTCGGCTTGAAATCCAGAGAGAGCGAGTTCATGCAGTAGCGGTCGCCCGTCGGAGTTCCGAACCCGTCTGGGAAGACGTGCCCGAGATGACCGCCGCAGCGCGCGCAACGCACCTCGGTGCGCACCATGCCGTGCGACGTGTCTTCGAGCAGTTCCACGGCGTCGGGTCGCACCGACTCGTAGAAGCTCGGCCAGCCGCAGTTCGAGTCGAACTTCGTGCCGCTGATGAACAGCTCATTGCCGCACGCTGCGCACGTGTACAGGCCGGCGCGTTCTTCATCGAGGAGTTCGCCGGTCCAGGCGCGCTCGGTTCCCTGCTCGCGCAGCACCGCGTAGCGTTCTGCTCCTAGCTCCTCGCGCCACTGCTCTTCGGATTTCTCGATCTTGTAGGCCATACCTCGACTCTACGCCTCCCTGTTTCGGCGCGAGACGTTCTGTGACGACGTATGAAGGTGCCGAGAGCGAACGCATTGACGCTGCAATACGCTGAATCCATGACTGATCCGCGCTCGCAATCGATGTACCAGGTGCGGCTCGGGTGGGGTGCGGCAGCGCTCGAACAACTCGCAGCGGCCGAGATCGTGGTTGTCGTCGATGCACTCGACAGCGACGACGATCTCGTGGCCGCAGCCACGGCGCTATCCCACGCACCGACGGTGTTCGTGAGCACGCTGCGTAACGCGACCGCGACGGCCAAGGCGGTCTACGAAGAGCAACTCGCACGCGGCGGCCGCACGGCTATCAGCCTGGTGCTCACGGGGGATGAGGGCGCTTTCGCCGTCGAGGATTACCTCGCCGCCGGGGCCGTGGCCGATGGACTCGCCGCGGTGGGAATCGATCACTCTGCGCCGGATGTCGCGGTTGCGAACGAGGGCTTTCGTGCGCTCAAGCGAGCCCTGAAGCACCTTCTTTCAGCAAGCGCGACGGGGCTTTCGCTCAGGGCCGCGGGGCGGGGTGACGAGGCGAGGGCCGCGGCTGAACTCGACGCGGAGCACGAAGCGACTCGTGTGAACTGACACGGTACGCGCTCGGGACCGTCCGCACTGTCACCCGGTGCATCCCGCAGAAATTCTGCACCCGTGCCGACGAGTAACGCACGTACTCAGCCGGATTGAGAAGCTCTGCCCGGGCAGCATGCCTCTCACAGAGTTTCAGGTCTCCCAATATACTTGCAATTAGCAAGTAACTGGTGCAATATAACAAGTATGCGAAGTTACGACGATGCCTGCGGCATAACTCGCGCACTCGACATCGTGGGTGAACGGTGGGCGTTGCCCGTCGTGCGCGAGCTCGTGTTCGGCCCCCGTCGCTACTCCGATCTTGCAGCGGCGCTGCCGGGCGTAAGCACCAACATTCTCGGAGACCGGCTGAAACACCTCGCGGGGGCCGGCGTCGTGCGTAAACGCCGCTTAAGCCCTCCCGCGGCCGCAACGGTTTATGAGCTCACACCGTGGGGTGCGGCACTCGAGCCCGCGCTGATCGCCCTCGGCGCATGGGCGGCGCACACGCCGGTCGATCTCGAACAGCAGGCGTTCAGCCCCGCGTCGTTCGCGCTTTCGCTGAAGACCACTTTCGATGCTGCAGCGGCTCGAGACGCAGATCTGCGGGTGCAATTCGTCATGGGCCATGACGAATTCGACGCCCGCATAGAAGACGCGACGTTCACCATCGGGCGAATACACGATTCCGCCGGGATGTTCGACGCCGTGCACGAAGAATCTTCACGCGCGGCCGGCGCCGGTCCGACGCGAGTGCACGCCGACCCGAAAACCCTGGCAGCCGTCATCTACGGTGGCCTCGATCCGGTCGCGGCTGTGCGTGCAGAGTCGGCACGAATCGAGGGGATGCCGAGCACGGTTGCCAGCTTCGTGCAGTGCTTCACGCTGCCTGAGCCGCCGAAGGAAGGATCATCATGAGCAACGTCATCGCCGATATTTCGGTGTCGCTCGACGGCTACGTCACCGGTCCGGATGCCGATCTCGAGCGCGGGCTCGGCAAAGGAGGAGAAGCGATCCACGAGTGGGTGTTCGCATCACACGATTCGCCGCGCGACCGTGAATTCCTGACAGCGGTCGAGCAAGCGACGGGAGCCGTCATCATGGGCCGGCGCACCTTCGACTTCGTCGACGGACCGAATGGCTGGAATCAAGACATCGGCTGGGCCTACGACCATCCAGCTGCGGCTGTTCCACCGATGTTCGTCGTCACTCGCGAGGAGCCGGCGGAACCGAGGCACACAGCAGGGTTCACGTTCATTTTAGACGGAATTGAATCGGCTGTCTCCAGGGCTCGAAGCGCAGCGGGCGAGAAGGACGTCGTGATCATGGGCGGCGGCGAGACGATCGCGAGAGCTATCGCAGCCGGGCTCGTCGATCGGCTGAAAGTGCATCTCTCACCCGTTCTGATGGGGTCAGGCACGAACCTGTTCGAACTTGTCGATGACATCGTTCAGCTCGAACAGGTTGACGCCGTAGTCACGCAGAACGCAACCCACCTCACGTATGCGGTGGAACAACGGAAGGAAACAGTATGAAACTCAGCATCAATCTCTTCATGACGCTCGATGGCGTCTCGCAATCACCTGGTAGCCCGGAGGAGGACGATCGAGGCGGATTCGACAGGGGCGGCTGGCTGATGCCGCTGTTCGACGACGGGTGCGCTCAGGTTGTCAACGGCTGGTTCTCGCAGACGTCGGCCCTGCTTCTGGGGCGCACGACCTACGACACGTTCGCCGCTCACTGGCCGCACGTCACCGATCCGGAAGACCGAGTTGCCGACCGGATCAACCGTGGGCAGAAGTACGTCGTCACGTCCAATCCCGTTGGGGACGTCTGGCAGGATTCGACGACGACGCTGGGCGATGACTTTCTCGAGCGGGTCCGGCAGCTCAAGCACGAACCGGGTGATGAACTGCAGGTGCACGGCAGCATTCGGCTCGCCCGCGCACTGCACAGGGCGGGACTCGTGGACATTTTCAGGTTCCTCATCGCACCGGTCATCGTCGGTGGAGGGCTCAGCATCTTCAGTGACGATGACGCGGCAAGCACGCTGACCCTGACCAGCAGCTCCACAACCGATAGCGGCGTTACGGCCATGGAACTTGTGCCAGGGGAGTTCCAGCAAGCGGTAGCAACCGTGGAAGACGGAAAGGACAGCGTTCAGCAGCACTGAACCGACTGCGAAAGGACTCAAGGTGTTGACCAATCAGGAGAACTCCCTCCACATCTGCCTCCCCACCGAAGACAGGGGACGAGCCATGAACTTCTATGCGGAAGCGTTCGGGCTCGAACCGAAGGGAGGCCCGTCCGACGATGGCATTCCGGAGCCTCTGCAGTTCGACCTGGGTCCGGGGGTTCGACTCATGCTCATACCCACCGGCGGATTCGGCTGGGTGCTCGGAGGACGTACCGTCGCGAACTCCGACGTGAGCGAATGCATTATGAGCCTGAACCTCGAGAACAAGAAGGAAGTCGACGAACTCGTCGAGCGTGCCACTGCCTCAGGAGGTGGGGTTGTCGCCGCTCCTGCTCAGCAGGACTGGGGATACAGGGCACTCGTCAGCGACCCGGACGGGCATGCGTGGCAGTTCGTCGCCGTTGCAGAGGCTTGAGAGGTGGGCGGAGTCGCAGCGAAACCCCGCTGCGTCAATTGATCCGCAACGTCGGCGCTAGACGAAAGCGGCACGCGTAGCGCCGCGCTGAGCGCGCCGAAACCGTCTAACGCTTTGGTTTCGTGCGGGAGAAGGGACTTGCGTGGATGCTTTGCACGGTTTCGATCCGCTGGACCGAAACCCTGCTCGCCTTTCGGCTCGCAACGCACTCGGGCGAACGCGATGCGTTGGCGTTTCCGGTGGGTGCTCGTCTGATCTCGCTCGAGACTCTCTCCTTCGTGGTGCGGGAGAAGGGACTTGCGTGGATGCTGCGCATCCACTTCTGCTCCGATCGCCTTTCGGCGCTCCTCGCAACGCTGGCGGTCGCACGCGGTGCGTGCTCCAAGCGCCAGCGCCCTTCCGGGTTCAAGTCCCTTCTCCCTAACAGAACGTAAGCGGCGCAGACGACCCGAGGGTCATCTGCGCCGCTTAGTGCGGGAGAAGGGACTTGAACCCTCACGCCTATACGGCACAGGAACCTAAATCCTGCGTGTCTGCCAATTTCACCACTCCCGCGCATCCACCATGCTAGACCTATGTCGTATACAGCGTTGGTAACCGGAGCGTCCGCGGGTCTCGGAGCAGAATTCTGCCGTCAACTCTCCCAGCTCGGAGTCGACCTCGTACTCGTGGCACGCAACACGGAGCGGCTCGAAGCACTCGCAATGGACCTCGCCACGAACTGCGAGATCCTCGAAGCCGACCTCCTCGCAGAAGAGGGTCAGCGAACCGTCGCCGACCGATTGGCGGACCGAGAACGACCCATCGACATTCTCGTCAACAACGCCGGCTTCGGCATCGCCTCGAGCTTCGACACCTCCGAACTCCAGGATGAACGCCGCCTGCACGAGATACTCTCCTGGGTGCCGCTCGCGCTCTGCCACGCAGCGATACCCGGCATGCGAGCACGAGGCAGGGGCTGGATCATCAACGTCGCCAGCGTCGCGGGTCTTATACCCGGTGGCAGCTACTCAGCAGCAAAAGCGGGTGTCGTCTCCCTCTCTCGATCGCTCGGGCTGCGATACGGAAGGGGCGGCATCAACGTCACTGCCCTCTGCCCCGGATTCACGCACACCGAGTTTCACAAACGAATGGGAACGGGGGAGGCGGGCATCCCGACGTTCGCCTGGGCGGATGCCGGCACAGTCGTGCGCGAGGGCATCCGGGGCGTTCGCCGTGGCAAGCTCGTTGTCGTCAGCGATTGGAAGTACCGAGCGGTGCGTCCGTTCCTACCGCTCGTGCCGCGTTCCATCATGGAGATCGCGCTCGCCGACGGGCACCGCAGGCTCGGAAATTGAACGACTTGAGAAGCGCGCCCTGTGGATAACTTCCGACGCACCGGCGTCGAATTTGATTCCGTTGATGCATGCACGACCAAGCTCAACAGCAGTCGGTACCGGCGGTGGCGACCATCACGGAGTCCGTCCGTGAGCGCATCCGCCGCGAAGGCATCGATCTTCTCCACTCGAGTGAACGCGCCGACCGCTACGTGCGCGAAGCGGTCCGTGACTACGCCGAGCGTTCCCTCGGCGGCGGGATGCCGATGCTCGGCAATGAGGAGGGCGCGACAGCGAGCGTCATCGCCGCGCTAACCGGGTTCGGACCGCTGCAGCCGTTCTTCGATGACCCCGAAGTCGAGGAGATCTGGGTCAACGACGGCTCGAGAGTCTTCATCGCAAGGCGGGGCGTGAGCACCGAGGTCGCGGTGCGCATGACGCCAAGAGAGCTGGCCGACCTGGTCGAGCGCATGCTCGCGACGACGGGCAGACGCATCGACCTGTCGACGCCGTTCGTGGATGCTTCCCTTCCCGACGGATCCCGTCTCCACGTCGCCAGCTCGGAAGTCTCGCGCGGTCTGAGCGTGAACATCCGCAAATTCATCCCACGGGTCGACTCGCTCGCAGCGCTCGTCGACAGAGCGACGCTGACGGAACCGGCGGCGCGCTTTCTGCAGGCAGCGGTCGTCTCCGGCTGCAGCATTCTGGTCAGCGGTGCAACACACACTGGTAAGACGACGATGCTCAACTCTCTGCTCGGGGCGACGTCCGACACGGAACGGGTCGTCACGGTCGAGGAGACGTTCGAGCTGCGCCCACGGGTGCGGGATTGCGTCGCGTTGCAGTGCAGGCAGGCATCGCTGGAAGGGACAGGCGAGATAACCCTCCGCCGACTGGTCAAGGAGAGCCTGCGCATGCGCCCCGACCGGCTCGTCGTCGGAGAGGTGCGAGAGGCGGAAGCGCTCGACCTGCTGATCGCACTGAACTCGGGCATTGCGGGAATGTGCACGATCCACGCGAACTCGGCTCGTGATGCGCTGCTGAAACTGAGTACGCTGCCGCTCCTCGCCGGTCGCAACATCGACGCCGGCTTCGTGGTTCCGACGATTGCGGCAAGCCTCGATATCGCAGTGCACTTGCGCATCGATGAACGCGGTAATCGCCGAGTCGATCACATCCTGGCGCTGACGGGAACGGTTGCGGAAACCGGCCGAGTCGGTACCGTCGACCTGTTCACCTCCGAGCGGGATGAGCTGAGGGCCACGGGTGCGATGCCACCGAAGACGACGAAGTTCGACAGGCACGGCATCACTCCGAAGCAATGGATCAGGAGCGCGTAATCGTGGAGTGGATGCTCGGCACGGTCTTTGCGCTCGGTGTTCTGCTGATCGCATCGGTCTGGTTGTGGCCAGAGCTACCTACTCGCCGGGAACGGGAGCCGAGCGCAGCGAATGCCCGCATCCGCGATCGCTTAGCGCAGGCAGGGCTGGGGCACGTACCCGTCGTCGCAATCGTCCTGGTCTCGGCGCTCTTGGCACTCGTGGCTGCCGCTGTTGCGTTGCTGGCTACCGGCGTCGTGGCGCTGGCGCCCGTCGCGTTTCTCGCGGGTGCTTCGTTGCCTGCGCTCGGCATCGGCTGGCGGGCGAGAGCGCAGAGACGAGCCCGAGCAGCCGTATGGCCGGACGTTATCGACCACCTGGTAGCCGGTGTGCGCAGTGGGCTCGCCATCCCGGAGGCGATTTCGGGTATTGCAGCGAACTGCCCGCAGAGTGTTCGACGCGAGTTCCTCGCCTTCGCGGCAGACTACCGAGCGACGGGGTCGTTTTCCTACAGCCTCGATCGGCTCAAGGACGCGCTCGCCGACCCGGTGGCCGATCGACTGCTCGAGACGCTCCGAATGGGGCGGGACGTCGGAGGGACGGAGATCGGATCCGTGCTGCGTCAGTTGGGCGGTTACCTGCGCGCCGAACAAGCGACGAGGGGAGAACTGCTCGCGAGGCAGTCGTGGATCGTGTACGCAGCCAGGCTCGGTCTAGTAGCTCCTTGGCTCGTGCTCGTGGCGCTCTCGTTTCGCCCGGAGGCGGCTGCGGCCTACAACACACCGGGCGGTCTGGTCGTGATTCTGTTCGGGGCACTCGTGACGTTCGTGGCCTACCGGTGCATGCTCGCGATAGGGCGATTGCGTGAAGAGAGCAGATTCTTCGCATGAACTTTCTCGCTTGGTCGCTGCTGCTCGGAGCAACGCTCGGGGCTGGTCTGTGGTGCGCTGTCAGCGCCGTGCCGATTATGCGTAAGCCGAGACTCATGCACAGGGTCGCCCCATACGTCCTCGATGTTTCCTCCGGCGCCCGTGACCTTGTCTCTCGCACGACTGTCAACCCTCTCCACATATTCGGAACCGCCGCATCGCCGGCCACTGCGCCGATACGGCGAGTCCTGCAGGGGATGCTGGTGGCGCCGGACATCGTGAAACTTCGCTTGCGGCAGGCAGACAGCACAGTGACGGCGAACCGGTACAGGTCGCTGCAGCTGACGGTGGCGCTCGCGGGTGCCGTCGCGGGTTGCGCGCTGGGCGTCGGACTCGTCTTGCAGGGAGCACAGGCGTTCTTGCCGCTACTACTGGCGCCCCTTGTCGGGATGATCGCCGCGATGGTCATCGACCGACACTTTGCGAGACGGGCGCGGTCGAGGCTCAGGCGCATCGATGCGGAGCTGCCGACCACGTTGGAGTTCCTGTCGCTGTCGCTTGCCGCGGGGGAGTCGCTGGCCGACGCGATTCGTCGTATCGCGGACACGGGGCGCGGAGAAGCCGCGGAAGAATTGCGAAAGGTCGTACACGACCACGCCGCGGGGATCCCGCTCGCGGATGCGTTGTCACGGCTCGACAGAGACCTGCAGCATCCGCCGATCACCCGACTGGTCGACCAGCTCCGCACCGCGCTCGAGCGGGGCGCCCCTCTTGCGGAGGTCCTGCAGGCGCAGGCCGTTGATGTCCGTGAGGAGGCGAAGCGCGCACTCCTGGAGAGCGCAGGAAAAAAGGAAATCGCCATGCTCGTACCGCTCGTCTTCGGGTTGTTGCCCGTCACGATCGCGTTCGCACTCTTCCCGGGTCTGTACGTATTGCAACTCGGTTTCTGACCACGAGAACAAAGGAGAACACCGTGGCTACCTTAGGTAAATCGTTGAAAAAGCGTCGGTTCATCGAACGGCTGAGAGAAGACAGGGGCGATGTGCCCGGCTGGGTGCTGATCTGTCTTATGACGGCAGGCATCGTCATCCTGCTCTGGGGAGTCGCCGGGCCGGCGCTCACGGGTGTGTTCGAGCAGGCCATCGACCGCGTTACGAGCTTCTAGCGACCCGGCCATGAGCGCGGGCGATGCCATTTCGCCACGCAGAAAGAACAGGTGCACAAGTGCGTAGGCTGCGCTCAGAAAGAGGCTCGGCGACCGTCGAGTTCACACTCGTCGCCACCTTGCTCGTGCTCGTTGTCGTATCCGTCATGCAGCTGTCGCTGGGGCTCTACGTGCGCAATGTCGTTGTCGATGCGTGCGGGGAGGGAGCCAGGTACGGCGCACTCCTGGGAGGGGATGGCGAAGCGGGAGCAGAAAGAACGCGAGAACTCATCACGAGTGCTGTCAGCTCGGAGTACGCCGGTGATGTCACGGTGCGCTACGAGACGATCAACGGCCTCGACACAGTCGTCGTCACGGCCCGCACCCCGATTCCTGTCATAGGGCTGCTCGGAATCGCCGAGATATCTGCGGAGGGGCACGGTGTTCTGGAAACGCTGGTCTGAGGACGACGGAACGGCATCCCTCGAATTCATCACCGTCGGCATGCTGTTGACCGTGCCGCTCGTCTACCTGATCCTGGCACTCGCGCAGATACAGGCGGGTGCGCTCGCGGCCGAAGGGGCTGTGCGCAACGCGGCGCGCACGATCGCCATGCACGGGGAGGCCGGATTCGAATCCGCGGAGACGACAACGCTGCTCGCCCTGGCTGACGCTGGCTTCGACGATACGGAAGCCGAATTGACCGTCGACTGCGGCGAAGTCGGCTGCGAGCAATTGGGAGGCACCGTCACGGTGACTATCTCTTTCGTCGTGCCGCTTCCGCTCGTACCAGCAGTTCTCGATCTCGACACTGCGCTCGGCATCCCGATCGCAGCAACGGCGACGCAGCCGGTCTCGGAACACATCACGGAGGCGCACCCGTGAAGCGGCTGAGGCGTGCGATGCGCTGTGACGAGGGCAGCAGCCTGATCCTCACGATCGGTTTGGGCATTCTGGCGCTCCTGCTCATTCTGGTCGTCACGGCCGCCACCAGCATGCTGATCGAACGCAAGCGGCTTTTCACGATTGCCGATGGAGCAGCCCTTGTCGCGGCGGAGTCGTTCAGTCTTGAGTACGTGTACGACGGCGACGGCACCCCGCAGCCCCAGCTGACGCAGCAGGAGATGGACAGGGCCGTGGACACCTGGCTCGAAACGCTCGGTGAGATCGACGACGTCCGCGTCGTCGATGTGCGGTCCGAGGACGGCGAGACGGCGTCCGTCATGCTCGAGACCCGATGGCAGCCGTTCTTCATCACCTGGATCGCGCCCGACGGCATAGCGATCCGAGTCACGGCCACGGCGAGAAGCGTATTCGGCCAGTAGCGGGCAGATCACGGCCGTCGCACAGCAATCGTCCCGCGCCTCGGGTAGGTTGTTCGGGTGTCTTCGGAACCACAAAAGCTCTCCGGCGGTAGCGTCCTCGCGCTGCGACTGATTCCGTTGGTGATCGGGCTCACCGCTGTTTGTGCGGCGACGGTTCCCGCGTTCATCGTCTACACGCTTCACGCGAATGACAGCACCGCTACGCCGACTGTGCTCTCCGTCGCAATGACGCTGGCGACGGCACTCGTCTTCGTCGTCGGACTCGTGCTGGGACGCTCTGCCGTGGGCCGCAGCGCCGTTGCGACTTCGCACGGGCTGGTGCTGCGGCTCCTGTCGAGCGCGCTGTTCGGTGGCTTGGCGTTCGGCAGCTTCGTGGTGGTGCCGATCGCCTTCCTGTCTGGTGTCCGAGTGCCGGTATGGGCGTTGATCGTGACGCTGCTCTTGGCGCTTGTCTTTGCGGTACTGAGCGTGGTTCTGCAACTGCGTCGGGCACGCGCCTTCCGTAGCGGTTCACGTCCGCTTCGCATCGACGAACACGCGCAGTCCGGAACGGTGCTCGACCGAAAGACCGCAGCCGTCAGCAGCAGCGGGCCGATCGTGCATCTTGTGACCGTGCAGTTTGTCGACCATCAGGGGCTGCAACGCTTCACGAGAGCGATGCTGCCGGGCTCCTTGACGGTTTCCGTGGGAAGCGCGGTGTGGGTCATCGTCGACGCTCATCGCACCGATCGCCCCACGGCCATCACGTCGAACCCGTAAACCTCTACGCCCGGTTCTGCGCTCCCGGAACCGTTCGAATCAGGATGACGGCGCCGAGCACGCACATCGCGGCCATGCTGCCCGCTGCGAAGGAGATGGACGCGACCTGCACGATGCCGGAGATCGTGACGGGGGCGAGCGCGGATCCGGAATTCGTGACGAGCCGCCAGGCACCGAGAAAAGGCGCGGGGCTCGCAGGGTCGGCGAGATCGGAGCCGAGGGTCATCAGGATGCCGGAGCCGATGCCGTTCGACAGAGCGAGCATCCCCGCAGCGGCAATCCACATCGCGACGGCGTAGGGAACGTCGTGCG